>JAQTPS010000008.1 GCA_028712595.1 Minisyncoccota bacterium
CGCGCACCAGTTGGAACACCGAGCCTTTCACTTATAAGTTTTTCATAAAATCCAATCTTGGTTGAATTCGAAGAAGTCTGAGTCACAACATACGGTTTCTTCTTAAATATTTCCTCCATAATCCGAGAGTACCTTTCAATAAAATCTGGATTATTTGAATTTGATATTAAGCGCAATTCTTCACATCGTGGATAGACACAGATGTGTCCATCGCCAAGAACTACTCCAATAAGCTCTGCGAGGTGCCCATTTTTCTCCAATGGCGGATAGCTAGATTTAATCTTCCCTTCCGCCTTCATTTCTTCTCTCCATGCCTTGAAATTATCAATCCTTCTCAATCTCATTGTGTCAGAGATTTTTTTGACAGAAAGATTTGTGGATTTAGTCTGACCCTTGTTCCAACTACTCGGCATATAAACATTGTAGCATGTTTACCTACCATTAGACGATCTCGCAATGATGCAGGTGTTGCGACCTTCGAGAAGCAGTCCTGCAATGAGCCCAGAATACGCTAAAAACTGCTTTTTTTCAACCTTTACTGTGTTTAATTGCGGCTTTCACAAATGCGGTGAAAAGAGGGTGCGGATTTAGTGGGCGGGATTGAAACTCCGGATGAAACTGTGTACCGAGGAAAAACGGATGGATTTTTGTCGGAAGTTCCGCAATTTCCATAAGTAAGCCGTCTGGAGAAGTTCCGGAAAATACCAATCCTCCTTTTTCTAGTGCCGGAATGTATTCATTATTAACTTCAAAGCGGTGGCGGTGGCGTTCGCCTATCTTATCCTTGCCGTAAGAGGTGCGAGCGATAGTTCCCTTCTTCAAATGCGCCGGATATGTGCCGAGACGCATTGTGTTTCCCATTTTTGCTTTCTGAATATTTTCTTTTTGCGATTCCATTAGGTCAATGACGAGATTTTTTGATGACGGGTCAACTTCGCGCGTGTTTGCGTCTTTTAGTCCGAGCACATTACGAGCAAACTCAATGACAGCGAGTTGCATTCCATAGCAAAGACCAAAATATGGAACCTTGTGTTCGCGCGCGTATTTTATAACGGCAAGTTTACCTCCAATCCCTCGCGAACCAAATCCGCCCGGTACGAGAATGCCGTCGAATTGTTTAAGTTTTGAAATTGGAGGATTTTTCCCTTCAAAATCTCCGGCGTTGAGCCAAAATAGTTTCGCTTTTTTGCCGAGATGAATTGCAGAATATTTTATCGACTCAATGACCGACAAATACGAGTCCGAAAGTACAAAATCTCCCGTGTCAAAATATTTTCCCACTATCGCGATCTTAACTTCACCTTTTCCGTTGTGCGCTTTGCGCGCAAAACTCTCCCAAGCGCTCCAAGTTGCATTTTTACCACGTCCTTTTAGTTTCAATTTCTTCAAAATATTTTCGCCGAGGTGGTCATGCTCGAAATTCCCCGGCACATCATAGACGCTCTCCACATCTGGAGCAGAAATTATATTTTCTGGAAGAATGTTGCAAAAAAGCGCAAGTTTTTCCTTTCTTTTGCTGTCGAGTGGTGTGTCGCTTCGCGCAACAATGAAGTCCGGCTGGATTCCGGTGCTATTGAGCGCGCGAACCGCGTGTTGAGTTGGTTTTGTTTTCATTTCTCCGACTTTTGCCGGAGTTGGGAGATAAGAAACCATAACAAAAAGTACATCATCGGGATTTTTTATTTTCATCATTCTTGCAGTTTCGAGGAAAACAACGTTTTCGTATTCGCCGACTGTTCCTCCGACTTCAATGACCACTATTTCCGCATTTGTTTTATCGCCAGCTCGCTCAATTCGTTCCATTACCTCATAAGGAATATGTGGAACCACTTGCACACACTTGCCTTTATACGCGAGCGCTCGCTCTTTCTGAATGACGGAAAGGTACACGCGTCCTGTTGTCATATAACTGTCGCGGGAAAGCGGTTCGCCCATAAAACGCTCATAGTTTCCGAGGTCTTGGTCGGTTTCGTCGCCATCTTCCAGCACAAAAACTTCCCCGTGTTCTGTGGGGTTCATCGTGCCTGCATCAACGTTCACGTAGGGGTCGATTTTCATCGCCGAGACGCGGTAGCCGTGCGATTGAAGGATTTTACCAATCGAAGAAACCGTGATTCCCTTTCCAACACCGGAGATTACACCGCCAACTATAAATATATATTTGCGGTTTAATTTCTTCATATCTTTTCTTTAAAAAATTAGCGGGCGTCTACCAAGTATCTGTGGACGGCCAAGTAGCTCGAAACTGCGCCGAGCGCGATACCGGAAAGCATTATGATAAAGAATATTTGCACAAAGTTTGCGAGGAAATAAGAAAGTACATCAACACCGCCGTAGAAACTTTGGGTTATGGTTTTGAACCAATATGAAACTGGATAAAAAAGTATAAGTGTAATGATGCCTGCTGCGATTCCGTACAAAATACCTTCCACGACGAATGGCCCGCGAATAAAATAGTTGCCTCCGCCCACAAGTCGCATCACTTTTATCTCATCGCGCGCAATAAAGATTGCAAGACGAATTGTGTTGAATGTGATAAGAACTGAAATACACACAAGTATTATTATGATGATGGCGCCGAGCTGTTTTGCTCCTGCAATCAGGCTGTTCATACGTTCGATTGCAACTTTGTTGTCATTGTAGTTCACTTTGTTCACAATGCTTGACGATTCGGCAGATAAATCGGTTTTACTACCCAAAAAATTGCTGATGCCTTCATATTGAGAGACTTGTTTTGCTTTTACATTCAAAACCGCAGTCAGAGGATTCCCTCCCACCTCATCAAGAGCTTGGAAAATATATTGGTTGTCTTTGTGACGTATACGAAAATCCTCGAGGGCTTGGTCTTTGGTCACATAAGTAACTGTTTTTACTTCCGGAAGACCTTCGAGCTTGGATTTTAAATCGAGAATCTGTGTTTCTGTGGCGTCTTGAGAAAGATAAATATTTATATCAATCTTGTCTTCGAGTTCTTTAAGTCCGGTGCCGAGAAAAGCTGTAAAAAGGAGTGTTGAACCGATGACAAAAAGCGCGATAGTGAGAACGAAGACCGCAGAAAACGAAACGCTTCCATTTCGCCAGAAATTTACGAAGCCCGCTTTGATGATTCGTTTGTTGGTCATCCACATGTTGTTTATATTACCACTTTATCTCTTATACCCCAACCCCTGCTACAGTGCATATTTCCCCGTCGGGTCGTCGCGTATCACCTTTCCGTGATCCATCGTTATCACGCGCTTTCCTAGGGCTTCTACGACACCTTTATTGTGGGTTGTGAGGATAACGGTCGTGCCGAGGTCGTTGATTTTCTTTAAAATTTGAATAATTTCGTAAGTGTTGACCGGGTCGAGGTTCCCTGTTGGTTCGTCTGCCAAAATGAGGTCGGGGTGATTCACGATGGCGCGCGCAATAGCTACACGCTGAAGTTCTCCACCGGAGAGCTGACGAGGAAAATTCCACATTTTGTTTGTGAGGTCGACGAGCTCAAGCACGTGCGGAACATCGGCAGAGATTTCTTCTTCTGTTTTGCCGGCAACCTCCATCGCGAAAGCCACGTTTTCATAAACAGTTTTTTGGGGAATGAGTCGGAAGTCCTGGAAAATTACGCCAACACGCTGGCGAAACTTCGGAAGGTCTCTTTTTTTTACTTTCTGAATATCAACAGAGTCAAAAGATACCGTGCCGGAGGTTGGTTGCTCTTCTCCGAGAAGAAGTCGCATTAAAGTTGTCTTTCCAGCGCCGGAATGCCCAACGAGAGAAACGAATTCGTTCTCTTCTATCGCAAATGTCACACCATCAACGGCGACTGTTCCGTCTGGGTAGGTTTTTGAGACATTGTCGAAGTAAATCATTATTTTATTCTATCAGATTTTTGGAGGATGTGGAATGCTTTTTAAAAAGGTCAGACCTTTGTTGCAACAAAGGTCTGACCTTTTTAGTTATAAATCTTTTTCTGCCTCAAGAAATAGGTCAATATCGCCGTCTTCGAGGACTGCGTTGACGTTGCTCGTCTCCGCTCCTGTGCGATGGTCTTTTACCATTTTGTATGGGTGTGTGACATACGAACGAATCTGGTTCCCCCACTCAATTTCAGTCGTTTTACTAACATACATACCGCTTTCTTTTGCTTTTCGCTCCTCTTCCTGTTTTTTGTAAAGTTTTCCTTTGAGAACATCCATCGCCCTATCGCGATTTTGCTGTTGAGAGCGTTCTGTTTCCACATGAACCGCAATTCCGGTCGGAATATGCACGACACGAACAGCAGTTTCCCTCTTGTTGACGTTCTGTCCTCCGGGCCCCGATGAACGGCTAAACTCAACTCGCACATCCCCTTCTGGAATTACGATAGCATCGTCTCCTCCGTGTGCCTTGAAATCCGGAATTACTTCAACCATAGAAAATGAAGTGTGACGGAGTTGTTTTGCGTTGAATGGCGAAATGCGGACGAGACGATGCACACCGGATTCGTTTTTTAGCATTCCGTAAACATTTTTGCCGTGAATTTCAAGAGTAATGTTTCTGTAACCACCGTGGTCGTTTTGGTTTTCGTGCAAGAGCTTTACTTCGAATTTGTGTGTTTCAAAAAATTTCAGATACATGCGAAGGAGCATTCCAGTAAAGTCCTCTGCATCGTCTCCGCCTGCGCCCGCAAAAAGTGTCATTACTGCATTTCCTTTGTCATAACGGCCAACGCCTGCAAGTTTTTCTTTTAATTCCGCGATTTCTTTTATTGTAGCTTGGGCTTTCGTTTTGTCAGACCAAAAATTCAGGTTTGTCATTTCTGCCTCAAGTTCGGCGATTTTTGCGCCAATATTTTCTTTGGGTTCTTCTTTTTTCATAATTGTATGACTATTATAGCAGAAAAAAGGTCGGATCTTTGGGGGAGGAAGGACCTCCCCCCAATCCTCGCAGAAGCCCTTGAGTTAAAATGAGGCACCTCTTGAATCGCCCGCGACTAAATTTTTTGTCGTCACAAAAAATTTGTCTGGACACCGGCTCATGGAAATTTTTTACTAAAAATTTCACATTCCGCCGTTCAATCCTGCGAATTTAACTTCGTTAAATTGAGCCACCTCGCAGGATTGAACTGCGGACCTTCTCGTTACGAGTGAGATGCTCTACCAACTGAGCTAAGGTGGCTTATATATTAGTTTATAAAGTTGAAAAGTTTATAAAGTTGAAAGTAAATACAAATGCGAATTTACTTTATGAACTTTACAAACTTTATGAACTTTACAAACTTCTTCTGGAGCCGTTGACCGGGATTGAACCGGTGACCTCGTTCTTACCAAGAACGTGCTCTACCAACTGAGCTACAACGGCAAGATAGAACTGCTTGAAACACCACGACACGATACACTATTTGGACCTTTTTTTCAATTACTCTTTATCTCTTCATCGTTTTTGTATATCAAAGATATGATGATGAATGAAAAAATGAGAAGCATGTACCACGAAGTAAAGTAGTGAAAAGAAACCGGTGTCCACACATCAGACTGGTCTGCGTATATCCATGCGCGCGAAAAAGTGCCTGCTTGTTCCGCAAGCCAAATCACCCCCGCAAACAAAGCATTTGAAACAAGCGGGTGTATGCAAAATGTTCTAGAAGTAATGGTCGCGTAAAATTTTGTCTTCCAAAAGATAACGACAGCTAGAGCAAAAAGCAGATACCGCGCATCTTGGACTAAAACATTCGTAAAAAAATTTACATAGATTGTTAAACCAAGCAAAATTAGTATCAACCTTTTGGGAAGGTTAACGAATCTAAAATTATTTATCCTCCACGAGCGCGCAATGTAGGAGCCGACGGAAGAATACATGAATCCTGTAAAGAGTGGCACGGTAGCAATAGCAAAGAAAGCCGGCTCTGGGTAAGACCACGAGCCAACTGCTGGAGAAGTCTTCCATATTTCCATAAGCATGGCGCAAATATGAAAAATTATGATGGCTAAAATTTCTTTCGGGTGCTCGAGTCTCGTTACTATGAGAACAAGCTGAACAAGGACGGCGACAACAAAGAGCACATCATACCGGTGGAACCCGGGCACGGCTACAACCCGACTCAGCAACAGAAAAAAGAGCATCAACCCTCCGAAAATCGCCGAGGATGCCTGTTTTTTAAGAAAGATTCCAAATTCGATTAAAACATTTATCAATTTTATAGAGTAATTATACCATCGCACAAAACTCCCCTATTTGAATATTGCCTTAAGCGCATGGTATAAAACACTTATGCGTTTTTTTGATTTGAACATAGGGGTCATTTTTTCTTTTATATTCAAGAGAGAAAAAACTGCTATCTGAGCAGACCTAACAGAATATTCCACAGTAAAAGCTATTTCTTCTGGAATCTCACAAAATTGTCCTATGAAAGCAAAATTTTTTGAACCTTTTGGAATAACCGCAGGCCTGTCCCCATCTTTTCTAGGCAAAAATTGACTTGTTCCGTACGGTAACATTGAAGGAATGCAGATAGATTTTCTAATAAGTTCTTCCATGCGTATTTCTTTGTAAAATCTAAAATGCGAAAATAATTCTATCAATATTTCCTTACCGTTACACTCGGACATCTTTTTTTTAACATAATTACCTTCTTTGTCGGGAGACAGAGCATAGCCCCAAGAGACAGTTAAACCTTTTGGTTGATTTATAAAATAGGGCTGGCGAGGAACAATTATAGAAATGAGCCAGTTTGAATCTTTGAATGTAATTATTTCTCCACGCCCGGCTTCTCTACCTGTAAATTTTTTGATTAATTCCGGTATATCTCTATCTTGGAAAGTGATGGTAAAAGATTCAATTTTGGATTTATCTATATTGCTTCTAAAAACAGAAGGTCTTCCGAAATTTTCTTGTTTCTTTGAGATATTTTCCCAGAGCTCCAAAGCCCCCGGTAGCGAGTCGTCTGTTTTTTGAAATGGGACTTTGTCCATAGAGCCATTGCTGGAATCTGCTATTATAGAACCCACAGTAGCTAAAACATAATCATTTTTACCAACAATAATTTCTTTTTTAGCAGGTCCTTTGAAATAGTATATGCGCTCAACTTTTTTATCTTGACCAAAATCAAAATCATACACCCTGCTTCCCTCTTCAAAACGTACTCCTCGTTCTTTCAACCACTTCAAAAGAGGTAAAACGATAGAATCATATTGATTGTACGGGGTGCTTTTCACCCATGTCATAGTGCTTATGTTTGGAAACTCATGAAGCCCCCTCAAACAGTAGCGCCTGAATTCGGCAGCGCTATGCCAAGGCTGAAATGCAAATAATGTGCACACCTCACACCAATAATTAGTTTCAAAAAAATCTGCCTCAAAATGATCTTTTATTTCTGAAGAACCCAAGCTCTTTTCAGAACGATTCAGCATTTTAATTAAGTCCCATCTGTCTCTAAAATCCAGTCCAAAATGGTCTGGTATTTTTATCCCATTCTCAACCAATCTGCACTTATCAAAGAAAATGTTTTCTTCGTTGAACCTCAAAAAATCATCCATTATAGTTTTACCTCCGTTAACCAAAGAAGGAACAAAAGACATCAGGTTGAATGTGCTTGTGTAAACCTTGTTTTCAAACACCCTGTATCCACGGAGCACGTGGGCATTTCCGGAAAATCTTTCCCCATCCAAGCTTCCTCCAATTTTGTTGGACTCTTCAAATATTAAAATGTTTTTCCCGAGTATCTTCCCTTCTTTGATAAAATAAGCTGCGCTCGCAAGAGAAGCAATTCCTGCTCCGACAAGATAAACTTTTTTATTTTCTGCTTCTTGCATGTTGTTAAGCTTTTTTTATCTTAACAAAAAAATGCGTGAACTGAAAGGAAGAGTGGACGGGACTCTCCCTCGACTAAACTTTTTTCGTCAAAAATTTTGAATCGAGGGAGAATACATACAGACATCAATTAAAAGTTGTTTTATAGCTTATTTTCTGCTAGAATCCCTTGCATGCAGTGGTAGCTCAGCTGGTTAGAGCGTCCGCCTGTCACGCGGAAGGTCGCGGGTTCGAGTCCCGTTCACTGCGCATTTACAAAAAATACCCGCCCCAAAAGGGCGGGTATTTTTTGTAGAGTGGTTCGATTCCACTCGCCGACAAAACAAAGCCACTCCCCAGAGTGGCTTTTTGGTGTCGGCGAGTGGAATCGAACCACTGACCTTAGCTTTATGAGTGCTATGCTCTAACCGTCTGAGCTACGCCGACATATTCTGTTAAAAACAAAGAACTACCCTATTGTTACGTATTTTCCGAATAATTGCAAAAATACCGACATTGGCCGGTATCTTTGGAAAATTCTTGTTGCGGGAATGGGAATCGAACCCATGCCTTAAGGTTATGAGCCTCACGACCTACCGTTAGTCTATCCCGCGATATATTAATTTCTCAAACTTCACGTCTCACCCAAATTATCATAACAAGGTTATTCGCGCTATTCCCCATTAACCTACCGTTAGTCTATCCCGCGATATTATTTAAATTACTTTCGATGACAATTAAAAACACCGATAAGGTGTCTAAGCCACAATTATACCACCCCTCTTAAATTTTGCAAGGGTAAAACCTGTTTCAGCCAAGTGAGAAAAGGGTAAAACACCTAAATAGACCCCATTTCTTTGAAAACTTTTTCGTATCTCGCAATAGTATCTCGAGCAATTCTTTGAGATAACTCTGCAGATGCCCCCTCGTGCGCAATTTGGTTTCTAACTTTGTGCGCCTCCCAAGCATCGTCGTATGACAATAGGTCGCTAGGATTTATGGATTTTAATCTTTCGCCGACAGAATCACCCGGACATCCTCTTTCTTCAAGAAGTTCATCGAGCACACTGTCTGCCTCAAGAATTGCAAGCTTCCATTCTGCCGGGTTTGTTCCGGACGCCTTCTCAAAAATTGACTGCCACTGCGCTGATTTTCCTTTTTCTTCTGCCACTTCGGGTAAAATTGGCGCGTATCGTTTACTCTCTGCTTCTGCAACCTCGCGGAGACGAAGAACTATCCACGTAGTTCCCGCAAAGAAAGCTACCGAAACAACGGAAAGCAAAACTCTTAAACCAGAGAAAAAACTTTCAAGAAAGGTTAGCCCTCGAGCTTTGCCAAAAAGAAACGAGAAAAGGTCAGTAAATAAAGAGCTGGAGCCGACTTCATCAATTGGAACTGGGACACCGTGCGCGCTAAAGTAAACGAAGACCATAATTACTATTACGATCAAAAGATTTCGCACACCTACACTCCATGTAAAAAAATCTTTCATAATTTATTAAAATCCTCTAACTTTCTCAAAATCTTTTCCTGCTTTAAAAAGTGTGTCTTCGCTAAAATGAGGCGCGATAAATTGAATTCCCAAAGGTAATTTTACTCCTTTCTCTTCTGCAAAACCAGAAGGGATTGAGATGCCGGGAACTCCTGCAATATTGACCGGAACAGTAAAAATATCTGCGAGATACATAGCTAGTGGATCGCTTATTTTCTCGCCAATTTTGTAGGCCGGGGTTGGAGCAGTTGGCGTTGCGAGAATGTCTATTTCTTTGAATGCCTTATCGAGGTCGTTGCGAAGTACTTCACGAAGCGCGCACGCGCGACCGTAGTAGGCATCATAATACCCAGAGGAAAGCACGTATGTCCCCAATAAAATGCGTCTGCGAACTTCGCGTCCAAATCCTTCTCCTCGCGAAAGACCGTAGTCCTCAAGAAGATTTGTTCCATTGGCGTGATAACCATAGCGCATTCCATCGAATCGAGCCATATTTGAAGATACTTCTGCCGGAACTAAAATGTAGTAAACCGAAAGCGCGTAATCAAGGGACGGAAGCGATATTTCGCGGATTTCATATCCCGCTTTTTTCATTTTTTCAAGTGATGCTTCAAAGTTTTTGAGCACGCGAGGGTCAACGCCTTTTGCGCGAACAAAGTTAACAGGGACACCGATAACTTTTGGTTTTTTTGTTTTAATTTTTGTCATTACATCCGGACACGAGGTGCTATCCATTGGGTCATAACCTCTTATTACATCAAAAATCATTTCGGCGTCTTCTACCGTTTTTCCAAAACTTCCAATTTGGTCAAGAGAGCTTGCCATCGCCATAACCCCAGAACGTGAGACAGTTCCATATGTAGGTTTTATGCCGACGACACCACAAAAAGACGCTGGTTGTCGTATAGAGCCACCTGTATCGGAACCAAGGGCTCCCAAAGCCATTCCAGCCGCTACGGCCACAGCAGAACCGCCAGAAGAGCCCCCAGGTACGCGAGTTTGGTCGTGGGGGTTTTTTGTAACTCCAAATGCGGAGTTCTCCGTTGAGCCACCCATTGCAAATTCATCCATATTTGCGCGACCGATAAATATTGCGCCTGCATTTCGAAGTTTTTTGATAACTGTCGCATCATAACTTGCGCGATAATTCTCCAAAATTTTGGAAGCCGAACTAGCAATTTTCCCTTTTATTAAAATGTTGTCTTTTATTGCAAGAGGAATTCCGGTCAATAGAGTTGCCTTGCCGGAATCAATCATTTTTTGCGCAATTTCGGCTTGCGCGCGTGTATCATCAAAAATCTCAAGGTAAGCGTGAAGATTTTTGTTCGCGCTATTTGCTTCTTTGAGGACAGCATCGACGAGGTCCATGACAGTCATCTTCTTTTTTGTGAGAAGTTCGTGCGCTTCTTTGATAGTGAGTTTTTTGATATCCATAGTTAGAGAATTTTTTTAACAAACACCCTATCCCCCTCGCGAGTAGGAGCGGCTTTGAGCAAATCTTCGGTGAACATTCTGTCCTCGTGCGGTTCTTTGTCCTCGCGGAAAACATTGCGAAGCTTACCTGCAGTAGGAGCGCTCATTTTCGGAACAACTTCTTTAACCTTTGAAACATACTCCAAAATACCCTCAAGGTCGTGCCTTAAAACTTCTTTTTCTTTATCTCCAATTGTTATGCGAGCAAGCTCTGCAAGATGTTCTACGTCTTTTATCTCAATCGCCATATGGGTTACTATAGCACGATTTTTTGGGTCCTGCACCCTTATTTTAGAAGACTTAAAAACTCTTCTTCGTCTAAAATGCGGACACCAAAGTTTCGCGCTTTTGTAAGTTTTGAGCCCGGATTGTCTCCGGCAACAAGAATGCTTGTTTTTGGAGATACGCTTTCGGAAATTTCTCCACCGAGATTCCTGATTAGAGCTTTCGCTTCGTCACGCGACATTTTAGAAAGTGTTCCGGTAAGCACAACGGTTTGTCCGGCAAATTTTCCGTTTTTAATTTTAGTTTTACTTGGATTTTTAATATGCACATGAGAAAGAAGTCTGTCGAGAAGTGATGCGTGTGATGAGTCCCGAAACCACGAAACTAAAGAACGCGCCACTACGTCCCCAACGCCATAAATATTCTGAAAATCCTCAAAAGTTGCTTTCCGAATTTTTTCAATACTTCCTAGCTCGTCTGCAATATCCTCCGCGGTCTCTTCCCCAACGTGTTCGATGGAAAGCGATGACAAAAACTTTCCGAGAGTTATGGTACGAGCATTTTCGATGGAGTTTATTAAATTTTCTGCTGATTTTTGCGCAAATCTCGGCAGAGAAAGTACATCTCCTAGGGTCAAGGTGAATATATCATCAAAATTGGTAATAAGATCAGCATCCAAAAGCGCATCTATAACTTTCGGCCCACAACCATCAATATTAAAATTTTTCTTTGAGACAAAATAGTAAAACTTGCGACGTTTTTGCGCAAAAGAGTTCTTGTTTGCGCACCTGTATGCAACCTGTCCCGGAATACGTTCGATCGGGCTTCTCGTGCCGTCGCTATCTTCGACAAATTTTGGGAAAGTGAACTTTTTTTCTTTCCCTGTGCGCATTTCTTTCACTACTCCAACAATATCAGGAATGACATCTCCTGCCTTTTGTAAAACCACTGTGTCCCCCACTCGAACATCGAGACGTTCAATTTCGTCTTGATTATGAAGGGTGGCGCGGGAAACAACCGAACCCGCAACAGAAACGGGGCGCAAATGCGCAACGGGCGTAACCACTCCGGTACGACCAACTTGAAGCACTATGTTTTCAACGACCGTTGTTACTTGTTCCGCCGGAAATTTGAACGCGATTCCAAAACGGGGAGCTTTGCCGGTGTAACCAATAGCATCTTGGTACTCTTTTTCGTTTACTTTTACCACCACACCATCTATCCAGTAGTCCTCTTTTGGAGCTTTTTTCTTCCAAGCTGACCAAAAAGCTATAACTTCGCTGATGTTCGCGCAAAGTTTGAAATGCGGATTGACCTTAAATCCCAAATCGCGTAAAAGTGTAAGCTCCCCAACTTGTGTATCGGGAAATTCTGACGTGGTTTGACCAATGTCGTACACAAAAACATCGAGATGACGGCTAGCAGCGATACGAGGGTCAAGTTGACGGACAGAACCAGCCGCGACGTTGCGTGGATTAGCAAATGGTTCTTCTCCGCGCTTTTGTTGTTCTTTGTTTTGTCGCACAAGCTCACTTTTTGACATAAAAACTTCCCCCTCTACAATAATCGAAATAGGTTTTTCCAAAATAAGCGGAACGGACTCAATCGTACGCACATTCATCGTGACATCCTCGCCGATTTTCCCATCTCCCCTTGTTGCAGCAGTTTGGAGCTCCCCTTTTTCATAAGTGAACACTACTTTGAGGCCATCAATCTTGAGCTCACAGGTGTAGGTCGGCGTTATGTCGCGACCATATTTATCTTTCAAAAATCGTTTTACTCGCGCGTCAAATTCGCGCATGTCCTCCTCTCCAAATGCATCGTTGAACGACCATTGTGTCACTTCATGTGGTACTTTTTTGAATCCTTCAAGAGGTTTTCCTGCAACCCTTTGCGAGGGCGAATTTTCTATTACAAGTTCCGGATATGCTTTCTCTATCGTCACAAGTTCTTGCTTCAAAGAATCAAGCGCTTCTGGAGAAATTTCCGATTTGTCGAGCACGTGATACAGATATCGGTGGTGTTCAATAGCTTTGCGCAAAACAAAGAGGCGCTCTTTGGCGTCTTTTTTTGTTTTTGGAATAGAAAAATTAAGCCCTTCTTTCATAAAGACATTATACCCAAAAACTCTTGCTAATAGAATTCAAAAAATTCGAGCGAGCCAAAGAAAAAATGTCGAGGAATATAAATATATTCTGAGACGTTTTTTCAAGGGCGTAGCCGAATATTTTTGAATTATAGTGCATAGGTTTTTGGGGATAGTGTCTCTTAGTAATCAATCTTAAGTCCGCGCTCGACACGACGGGGGTTTGTTGAACCGCATGCGTCATTGTATCCTCTTGACACAGTATGGGTTCCAGATGCGTCTTTTGTAATTACCACATTAACGCAACCACTATATGTATCTACCTGAAAGCTTCCGGCAGATCCGGGAACCCAAGAGCCACCACTCACTGTTTGCCCAAAACAAGTAGCGGGAGTAGATGGTGAAATATCCCAATAAAGCGCGCACTCAAGGCCACCGTCTGCAGACGAAAAAGCTCTTTCTGTTTGCTTCCAAAACGAGGCGAAATAAAGCTCTTTGTATGTGCGCTGATATACAGCAATACCAATCGTAAGAAAAGTTGCAGCCACCAAAACCGCGATGAGAAGGGTTATTCCGCGATTTCTTGGTGCATAAGTTTTTGAAAAGAATTTTTTCATTTTATTATGGAACCCATTTAAGCAAAGAGTTTGAAATGACAATCGACCCTGGGGTTGAACCAGTGTTCCAAGTAACAGTTGCGGTGATTGTGCGTTCATCTCCGGAACCGCTAATATTTACTTTACGAGAAAATGAAGTTGATAAACCTGAAGTTCCCTGCCTATATAACCCTCTTGGGCTATCAAAAACTACTGGGTCACCGCCTGCGCCACAAGACGGGCAAGAGATTAAATTCCCAATATCCACTATGTAGTCTCCTGACGCAAGGTTTCTGTCCCACGGGGTGGTAGGGGTTGGGCTTTCACTTCCCCTCACAAGCATATTTGTGTCGCGTATCTGACGTACCGACTCAATTCCTTCTTGAGCAAGGTTTACAGCAATCATTTCGTCACGAGCATAATAAATTTTATTTAATGCGCCACCGAGAAGTGTCATCGGGCCGATGACGGCTACGAGCAAAATGGAGATGGCTATCAAAGTCTCAAGCAGAGTAAATCCCTTGCTTTGATTCTTTTGCAAAGTCGCATTTATTGATTTCAATTTGTAAAAATTAGTTGTCATATGCGCGCTGTGTTATGATCGTTTGGATTTTGAAACCTGATTTTGAAACAAGGTTTAAAGACGTAGAACCAACGGTGCCATTTATAACCAAAATCACATAAGGTTGTGTGTAATCTCCCCCTCCGTTACCAGGGCCATAAGCGCTTCCTTGAACAGAAAAGTTCAAGCTCTCAATATATATTTCTGGAGCAGTAATGGGCATTGGCACACTGGCTCCGACGGTTTGCCAAATTCTGTTGTTATAGAGAGTATATGTAGCTCGAGCACCGTCTTGTTTTGTGAACGAGAACGTGCTCTGTCCTGGAATGGCACAATCCTGAACGCCAGAAAATTCCCCACCCGCGCCACAAAAGTAGCTGGTCCCTGTTTTTATGCTTCGGTTCATATTTTCAAGAGCGAGGTTTAGGTTGTCCATCGAAATACGAACAGTGCGAGACTTTCTATCTGTATCCACAACAGTAAGAAGCGCGCTTGTGGCAATAAACAAAATAATCGTAAATAGCCCGAGCGAAACAATCATCTCGATTAATGTGAATCCTTTGTTGTTTGAGATTTTGTTCATATTAATTAAGAGAAATCTGACCTGCGGACGAAATCATTACAGTTGCTGTCGCGCCAGAGCTCGAATCAGTAAGAATGATAGATGCCGTATCGTACCCGGGGTCTGTGATAACCACGGCTGGATCAGCTATGTAGGTGTCTGGATTGGGACGTTTGAACGTTATGCTTACCTTGCCGCTTGTGCAAGACATTCCTCCGCACAAAAGGTTTGAGATGGAGATGTTATTGCTCCAACTAATTTGAGACATTACGGTATCGGTCCCTGCATCATATACTCTGTTGTCGTTTACATCTACGAATAGGACAAATCCGTTAGCGTCGGGCGACACGGAAGTAAAATGCACGCCAAATCTGCAATCATAAGCAGTTCCACCGCAACCCCCAGTATATCCTTTAGTGGATACTCCATACACTTGGGCTTCTCGAAGGGCAAGGACGACGTCTTCACTTGCGCTCGCAAATTTGGAATTTGTGCCAAAATTTCTGTAATTTGCGACAACAATAGACATCATCACGACCAAAAGACCCATAGATACGAGTAGTTCAATAAGTGTAAACCCTGATTTTTTTGTATGGCGAATCACAGAAAAGTGAAAAAAGTAATCGACCCATCAAAAAAGTTGATGTGAGTAAAGTATACAACAAAAACAGCCAGAATGAGAAACGGACCAAAAGGAATTTCGCTTTTCATAGAGAGGTGTGTTGTTCTTCCCTTCCACCTAAATAGAGGAACGACTTTTTGCCCAAAAATAATTCCAAGAGCCCAAAATGCCCCTATCCAAAATGCGAGCATTATCGCCGAACCGCCCGGTGTTGCACCTCCGAGAGGAGAAGCCAAAAACCACCCGATACCAATGGCAAGTTTCCCGTCTCCGAGCCCTATCCATTTTCCACGAGATATAGCCCACAGCGCCCAAAATGGGAAAAAGAGTATTGGTCCAGCAAGAAGTTCCCATATAAATGGATATCGAAACATTTCCGATAAACCAAGCCCAAGATGCATTGTCCACAAAAACCACGCAAGTGATAAAAGAGCAAAAAATGCGACCAGTCCATCTGGAATAATCTGATGTCGCAAATCATATACTCCGATGACTAGAAGTGTTGAAAATATAGTTAAAAGATAAGCAGTTTCTAAAGGTTTTTTGCCAAGCAAAAAAACTGAAACAAAAATTATTCCTGAAAGGATCTCCACTGTTATGTATTGCCAAGATATTTTGGCATGACATCCTCTGCAACGACCCCCCTGTATCAAAAAACTGACAATTGGAACAAGCTCATACCAATGCAGGGTTTTAGCGCACGAAAAACATTGAGAGCGCCCTTTGAGCGGAGATGAGCCACTATTGTAACGATAAATTACGACATTAAGGAAGCTTCCGATTATTGTTCCAAAAACGAAAATAAGGGCGAGTGACAAGAGATCCATATCTCCATTCTACCATAACACTCACTAAACGCACCTTGATAAGGACTAAAAAACAAAAAACCCTCGCTTAACGACGAGGGTTTTTTGTTTAAACAACACTATTTAAGAAATAAATAGGTTTTGAACTTTCACTAACTAGCTTGCTGCGCAAACTCCACCAGTAACCTTTCCGTTCATACTTGCTTGGTCTGTGATAGATCCTACCTGTCTTGAAGCACCTGTGCTATCAACACACCATGCCTTTGTGGTGTCTGCCTTGAGCTGAACTGCTGCTGCCCATGCGCCTCCACCGACAGTTTCTGCACATGCGTCCAATCCACCTCCTGCAGCCTTTGCTGCTACCAATCCACTGTAAAACTTGGCATCAGAGAAGATAGTTGCTGCTACACCGTTGCCAGTAGCGCATGATGCTGCTGCTGCAACTGCTGGTGTCGTTGCGTTACAAGCAGCTGTTGAATAACACGAGTTGGTGTCATACGTAATTTCTGCCTGTGGTCTCAAGTTTGCCAAGTTGGCCTTTACTGCTGTATCTGCACCCTTTGCACGAGCTGTGTTTAGGGATGCAAGAACAACTGAAGCGAGAATACCAATGATTGCAATAACAACCAAGAGTTCAATAAGTGTAAAACCTTTTTTTATCATAATATCTTAATAAAATAAACTTAACTAATAATTTGTCTCTAGCTCTCCTTTTTCTATTTTTTGGAAAGAGCCGTATGGCCATCGACGGCCCTGTCTCAATGTGGTTTGAATAGCTAAAGGAATTCTAGTTCAAACCTGTATCTCATTATACTATATCGTATTGCAAGTGCAAAGAAGTGTGTGGATAAGTGAATTGTCGCATAGAACTAAAAAACACCACCACTGGAAGATTAAAAATGCGTGAAGAAATTATCTAGGACTCTAGATATTGCCTGCAACTTGGTAAATAGGAATGAGAACGGCTGCGAGGACTCCTCCAACGCCGATACCGAGGGCCACAATCATAGCTGGTTCAATCAATGAGACCATTGCGTCTACTGCAATATCTACTTCTCTGCGATAAAGAGTGGAGAGTTTTTCAAGAATATTTGCAAGATCTCCCGTTTCTTCCCCCACTTTAATCATAAGTATCATTGCATTTGGAATTTCGGGGTGGCCACCCAAAGCATCCGAGAGTGGCGCGCCTCCTTTTACTGCCGTAACAGCATCTATAAGGATCTTCTGGTATATTTTGTTGTCTACAACTCTAGAAGTAAGTTCCATTCCGCGAACCATCGTAATACCATTTGATAGCATTGTGTGCATATTGTCCGAAATGCGCGAAAGACAGACCATACGGTAAAGGTTGCCAAAAACTGGAGCGTTTATCTTCATGTTGTCTATGATGTCTGTTCCCCTCGTGTATCTCCAAAAAGCAAAGCCCCCCATCAAAAGAAGAACTAATGTAAATATACCGTAATGCACCAAAAAAGAGCTGGCTCCTATGACAATTTTAGTGAAAAAAGGAATTTCCTGCCCAGTCGAGGTTATCATTTCGGCAAGATTGGGCACGACAAGGACGAGCAAAAGTATCATTACCACAATGAACACGGAGATAACGAAAGCTGGGTAAATCAATGCTCCGCGTACCTTTCGGCTTACTTCGTATGACCGCTCGAGATAGTCAGCTAGAGAAACAAAGGTTTCCGGCAATTTGCCTGACTCTTCTCCAGCACGCACCATATTTATGAAAAAATCCGAGAAAATGCTTGGGTACTTATAAAATGCGTCCGAAATAGAAATTCCGTTTTGGATATCATCGGAAATACTGGTAAGTTTTTTTGCAAAAAAAGTATTTCCGGTTTCTGAAGCAAGAAGACGAAAAGTTCGAAGAGCCGGCACGTGAGCTTCAAGAAGGGTCGCAATCTGACGCGACGCAACAGAGACATCTTTAGCTCCTACACGATTAAAAATGGCAAAATCGTACTCAAAGAAACTCTTGTCGGCATCTGATTGAACGGAAACCACAATGAGTCCGCTTCGTTGAAGAGAATTTACTGCAATATCTTGGCTCTGGGCTTCAATATCGCCACTAGTTTGTCTTCCCTCTTTTGTAATTGCTTTGTATCTAAAAAGCATAGTGTGTGGTGTGTTTAGAGATCAAGAACTCGTTCGAGGCCCTTAGGATTAAACGAGTAAAGAAGAGCATTTTGAGCAGTAATCTCTCCCTTGCGAACAAGGTCAGAAAGACAACGGTTCATATCAATCATACCATCTTTCGTTCCCGTTTCGATTACCATATCTATTTCGTGCGTACGACCTTCACGAATTAAGCTTGAAATAGCGTTGTTGTTGATTAGAAGCTCGTATGCGGGGACAAGACCTCCCGATACTCGTGGAATAAGACGTTGAGAAAAGATTCCAAGAAGGGCCGACGCAAGCTGAACCCTTATTTGCGCCTGTTGGTGTCCGGGGAATGAGTCAATGATACGATCGATTGTTTGGGATGCGTTGTTGGTGTGAAGTGTTGAAAGCACTAGGTGTCCGGTTTCTGCGGCAGTAACAGCAGTTGAAATTGTTTCAGGGTCTCGCATTTCTCCAATCATAATGATGTCTACATCCTGACGAAATACCGCCTGAAGTCCCGTATGGAAGTTTTGAGTATCAATTCCAGCTTCGCGCTGGTCGATAATGGACTTGTCCGAAGTAAAAATGTGCTCAATGGGGTCTTCAATAGTGACGATGTGCTCTGCACGTTCGTGGTTTATGAGCTCAATCATCGCCGCAAGAGTTGTGGACTTTCCCTGCCCTACCGGACCCACAACAAGAAAGAATCCTTGTTTTTTTCTTGCAAACATTTCAAGAATTGGAGGCAAATTGAGCTCGTTGACAGTTTTAATGTGTGTAGGAACAAGACGAAGAGCAATGCTTGCGGCGCCTTTTTGGAAAAATGCATTTCCACGGAAACGACCTTTTCCATAAAAATCATAAGAAAAGTCTAGCTCCCTTTCAGCTAGAAAACGCTCCATTTGGTCGGGGGTGACGAGAACTTTCAAAAGTCCTAACGTGTCTTCCGGAGTAAGCGGGTTTGAATTTACAAGAGGAACAAGGTGGTCGGAGGCGCGATATGTCGGATAGTGACCAGAGGTCAAATGTATGTCAGAAGAACCACTTGAAATGGCGCGTAGAATCAAATATTCCATTTCCTCCTTGTAGTTGTGCTTATCCATATTTTATTCGTCCTTAAATGTCTGGCCTCCCTTGAGAACTACGAGAACTCTTTCTACTACCTCGGAAGGAACAGCCAGAGCTTTGACAATATATCCCTTTGCTCCAAGAGATTTGGCTTTTTCAATATCAGCGGACTGGCTCAAGTTTGAAAGCATCACTATTTTTGCATCCGCAGCAAGCTTTTCTTCTCTGATAATTCCAAAGAGCTCAAATCCATCAATCATCGGCATAACTACATCAAGGAGTATGACGTCTGGATTAAGACCTCCGCGAAGTTTCTCGAGGGCCTCGGTGCTTCCGAAAGCTTGGATAACATTAAAACCTTTCTCCTTAAACTTCACGGTGTACATATCAAGGAGAAACTTATCGTCGTCTACCACAAATATTGTTTTGCCTTTTTGTTGATCGTTACTCATAGTTTTATATAAATCAGTAAATATAGTTACCTCACAAACAATTGTATCACAGTATCATTAAGCCAGAAAGAGAAACTCAAACTGCATTCACTTCCTGGAAAGGAATGAGGCCGTCCATGCACTTTAGGATTGCGTCCTCTTTTATACTAAGCATTCCTTTTTTGCGGGCCACTTCCCAAAGCTTTATTTCCGTTGGCTCGCTCAAAATAATCTTCTCTATTTCTTTATCAATTGGGAATATTTCAAAGACAGGCATACGTCCGCGTGTTCCACTGGAGCACTCGGATGTTGGAGTAGCTTCATAGAGAGGGCGGTCGAGATTGAGTTTATCCTTGAATTCCTTTGGCAAATCCTTGAATTCTTTGTCAATCATTACTTTCATGGCCTCTCCATTTGGTACTTCTTTTTTGGCGCCCGGACATATCGTTTTTATGAGACGTTGACTGATGGACATAACAAGCGTTGGCGCAATAAGATACGGATCGACACCCATATCTATCAAACGAGGAATTGCTCCAATGGCGGTGTTGGTGTGAAGCGTCGAGAACACAAGGTGACCCGTGAGCGCTGCTTGAATTGCAAGCTGGGCAGTTTCTTTGTCGCGAATCTCACCAACCATCACAACATCGGGGTCTTGACGAAGCGTTGTGCGGAGACCGCTGGCAAATGTGTATCCAATTTCTGGTCGAACTTGCGATTGGTTGACACCAATCATGTTGTATTCCACTGGGTCTTCGAGAGAAACAATGTTTTGAGTTTCTTTATCAAGCTCATTTAACATCGAATAAAGTGTGGTGGATTTACCGGATCCAGTTGGACCAGTAAGAAGAATGATGCCGTAAGGGCGTTTTATTGTCGCTCGCATCAATTCGAGTTCATTTGGACGGAATCCAATCTCTTGAAGAGTTTTTACTCCTTTCTCCGTATCAAGAATACGCATCACCACCTTTTCACCGTAATAAGCAGGAAAAGTCGAAACACGGAAATCTATTCTGCGCCCATCGATGCGAGCAGAAAAACGCCCGTCTTGCGGTTTTCTTTTTTCGTCGAGCTTTAAGTTGGACAAGATTTTTATGCGAGCAACGAGAGAGCCATGAACCGCTATTGGAAGAATGAGACTTGTAAACAATTCTCCGTCCACACGGAAACGCACTCGTACGTGCTCTCCTGTGTGTTCGATGTGAACGTCAGATGCTCCACCTTCGGTTGCGTGGCGAAGAATAACGGCAACAATTTTTGCTACTGGCGCATCTTCTACTACGTGCGCCTTCAGCGCTTGAGCGTCTTCTGCATCTTTTTCTGGTGGGGCTTCTTTTATAATTTCATCCGCTACTGTTTCAGAAATATCTACTTCAAGATCGGAGAGGGCTTTCGTCACCTCCCCAGTTAGCCCTTTATAACTATTAAGAACAAGGGTTAAATCATCTCCACTTATTAGAAAGATTTTGAACGGCATTCCAAGGTTGGTTGCAATAAATTGTAGCGCGTCGCGAGCCTCGATATTTTCCGGGTCAGTAACACCGATTTCTAGAACACCCTTAACGACAGCAAGCGGAGCAAAACGATAATACTTTACAGAATCTTCAGGGATATATTCCAAAATATCCGAAGGCACTGCTTTGCCTTGGAGGTCTCGTGTTGGAAGATTGTAATACAGGCCCCTACCGCGCAAGATGTCCTCTTTTTTTACACCAACATCGCTCAAAACTGCCTCAATAGATTCACCCTCCTCTATGCGTCGAGCAATCTCGGGGATAGCCTCTTTTTTGACGATGCCATTTTGTACAAATGTATCAAGAATTGCCATAGTTAATTTGCGCCAGAAGGCGGAGTGGTAGAGAGAACTGGAGCCGCAGTTTGTTCATAAGAAGGAGTTGTGGCTTTTTTAGCTTCTGCGTCTCTTTTAATTTTCGCCGGAGTTTCAGCAAAAGGGTTTTCACGGCCACCGTACGGTTCAGGAGAGACATCAACCGAAAAATTGATTAAACTTTTAAATGCAGGGGTGCCTAGCACATTGCTTTCACCATCTATCGCCTGTTTCAGTTGAGTTAATTGTATTAAAGTATTTGAAGCTTGATTATTGTCTACCATAGTAGACCCCGAAACTACATTAGCGGTGCTCTGAACCACAGGGACAGTATCTTTTTTGAAAAAAAGATAATACACCAAAACTAAAACTGCGAGGATCCCTACCCCAATTCCAATTTTTTGTATGAGTTTTTTTTGGTTTTGTAAATCCATATAATTATTTTAATGAGTAGGTTTCTATCTCAAAAAAGAACTGATAACTCGGGAATTCTGGGTTTTTTGATTCTTGGTACTCCTTGAATTTCAAGGAGGTGATATTGATAAGTCCCAAACTCTTTTCGAGATCAGACAAGAAGATTAAAAATTCCGTATAAGAAGCAATTACAGAAAAACTTGCTTTGGTTGTTACATAACTTTTGCTAGCTGGCGCCACCACCAAGGAAACATCTTGTCTCTCTTCAGAAACTGTTTGGTCAAGAGAAAAGGTCTTTTGGGCGCCTTGGACACTTTGCTCTATTGCATTTCCAGAAGGAGCGCTGGGAGCTGAAACGCTAGTACTTGGCTTTTTTTTCTCTTCTACTTTTATATCAAGAAGATCAAGGCCACTTTGTTTTCCAATGTGTTGAAGATTGTTTGCAAAACGAATTTGATCTAGGGTTTCAGGTAAAAAAACATCTAGTGAATTTTTATCCGCGGAATCGATAGAACCCAAAGCTTCGTTTATCTGCCCTGTGATCTCCTTGATGCTTTCTTTGTTTTTGAGCGCTGTTGTAAGCTCAACAAGTTTCGCTTTGTTTTGCGCGACAGCATAATATTCTGGCCTTACGTATACAAAGCCAATGACTATGGAGAGTATGAAAATAACGAGTGATAAAATAAGCTTCATAAAATTAAATTTAATGTGATACCGGAACTATTTTACTGTCACTTCCACTAGTTTCTGTCGACGCAGTTACAGATGGTGATGTGGAAGTTGCGTTATCTACACTGCTCGAAGCGCCGGAAGGTTCCGGAGGAGTATAGAGAGTTCTTGTGTAAGAAAGATATCTCGGAGTAAAAGTAACTTTCAGGGCAAACGCTACGGTTCCAAATTTAGTTAGAGTCACATTTGAAAGTTCAAAGCTGGAAAGTTCTTTTTTGTTGTTTTCAGTAATGTTTTTTTGCAGAACATCTGTCTGGTACGCGAGAGATGAATAGCTTGGAGCCTCCCCAGTAAGATCAAGCACCCAATTATCTGCTTCTTTTTTGAAAGAAAAATCACTGTAATAAATACTGTTTAAGCTATTTTGAGTGAGAAAATTAAAAATCGGTGATACCGCAAGGTGCGCATTAAGCAAAGTTTGAGCGAGTTCTACGCGAGTACGAAATGAGGTGGCTTTGTCAATTCCGGCTTGATCGTAAACTTCTGTCGCATCTATTTCCTTTTGTTTGTTAGAAACTTGTTTGGTTACTGAAATATTGTAGAGATATAAACCTGCAAATAGTCCAATGCTCAAGACAAAACAAACCGACGCTATAAACTCGATGATGCTACGCGGACGTTTCCGCCCTATAAAAGACTCTTCCTGGCCGAAAGAACTCTTTGGAATGAACGAAAATTTTAAAGAATTATTAGCCATGAATATAGTATAGGATTATTATATCGTCAAACGAGCGCGCAAGCAAATGTTAATGTATTTGGTTGGCGCGAGTGCCGACGATATGTGTACTCATATAACCTAAATATCTTTACTCTTCTAGCCCTCGAAGCGAAGCTCCAAGCGCCACAGCAAAACTAGGGCTTAGTTTTTTCAATGTGGGCACCAAAGAAGCCGGAGCATCTACACGAGCAAAAGGATCCCCCACTTCTATGGACGCATTTATAAAGTATTTGGCAACGATTTTCTCTATTCCTTTCAGGCGCGCCCCACCCCCAACAAGAATGACTTTTTTGAGCTTTGTTTGATATTTTTGCTCGTAGTTTAATGCAAAACGCGAGGCTTCGTTCATCATATTTGGAAGCACGCTTTGCACAACCGTAGAAACATCGCGCCCTTCATATTCCCCAAGTATGCCGGTTCGACATTTCATTTCTTCGGCTTGATCAAAAGAAATCGAAAGCGATCTTGCAAGAGCCTTGGTTATCTCCTCTGCTCCACTTGAAATAATGTGTGAGCCACGAACAACACCTTTGTCAACGAGCGCAAGCTTCGTCGAGCTTGCACCCAAGTCAATTACGAGTGTTGCGTCAAGGCCATGCCCAACTATAGCGCGGATTGAGCTAAAAATTTCAATCTCATAATGGGATGCTTCGCCAGGTATATGAGCGAATTGTTTGATTGTCTGATATTTCCCCATAACTTCATTGTGGAGCGCCGCTATAATCACTTCTATCTTTCCTACTGGTTGTGACCCCCCTTCCGGTGCGGTTGTTTTTTGCTCTGGAGCGATTTTTGGTAAAATCCACCAATCGAGAGAGACTTCGTCTAGAGGAATTGGAATGTAACGGCGCGCTTCGAGTGGAATCATCGTCTCGAGTTCTTTTTTCTTTACATCAGGAAGTTCAATCACCGAAAGAAGACTTGAGCTCAAAGGAATGGAAAACAAAGTGTGTTGCGCGACAATACCCGCTTCGGTCAAAAGATCTTTCAGCGCTTCAGCAATTTTCTCGGGAGCAAGATTTGTAACCTGTCCAACCGACGCCCCGGCGCGAGTACCCAAAGCAATTTCACCATAGTTCTTGAGAACTGCTTTCTCATTTACTCTCTCAGTCTCAACTACTTTTATATAGGACGTGCCTATATCAATACCCAGGGAGCGACCCCGGTGCTTACCAGAAAACACATCGGCAACCGATTTCAGAATTGAGGACATATAATATATATTACTATTGTAACATAGAACATTTGTGTTTTTTAGGGGATTAAAGAGAGTTATCCACATGCAGACCCTCACAAAATTTTTAAATATGGGTTCTCGTATCATCGACATCTTTTTCCCAGAGGAATGCGCTGGATGTCGAGCGCCACGAACTATTTTGTGCGAGGAATGCTTGGCGAAAGTTCCACGAGCTAGAGAACACGAGTACAATTTTGTTCATCCGGTTTTTGATTATAGACATCCATACATAAAACGCGCGATGTGGAGATTTAAATATAAAAATTCGCGTGGCGTTGCGGAGATTTTTGGAGAATTTCTTTACAATAAAATATTGGACGAGTTCTCCGACGAGCTTGATACTTCACGAGGACAAAAACTTCTTCTCGTTCCAATTCCTCTGCACAAAAGTCGCTTGCGTGAACGCGGGTACAATCAAAGCGAGGCTTT
>JAQTPS010000028.1 GCA_028712595.1 Minisyncoccota bacterium
CTCGCTGACGTCCCCTTTCATGAGTGTCGTTAACTCTGTCTTGATATCGGGATTTTTCATACAAAATTATTGTACCTTATATACTCTGTGCTGGAAATGCTACAGTATTTTGTTTGCTCTCGTTCCAAATGTTATACTGAAACCATGAATAAAATTCGCGTCGGTGTTCTTCGCGGCGGGGCAGGACATACCTATCACGAATCTCTTAATACGGGGCTTGAGGTACTGCGCAATCTTCCGGAAAAAAAATATGATCCGGTCGACATACTCGTTACAAAAGACGGACAGTGGTATACCGGAGGGTTGCCGACCACGCTTCAAAAGTTGTCACGGAAGGTGGACGTAATGTTCAATGCGCTTCACGGAGAATATGGAGAAGACGGCAAGGTACAGCGTGAGCTTGAATCCTGGAAAATCCCGTACACCGGCTCGAAAGTATTCGGTTCCGCGCTCGGTGCGCACCGTGCGTTCGCGCGAGAACATCTTCGACAAGCCGGACTAAAGGTTCCACGAGGACGATGGATTCGCCGCGAGGATATGGACGAATATCGGGACAAGTCGAACGCACCTCTGTGCTTTGAGATATTTCGGGAGCTTACTCCTCCGTGGACGGTGAAGCCCGTCTTTTCCGGATCGCCGTTTCCTGCCGTTGTGGCTCGGAGTTTTCCCGATTTACAGGCGGCGCTTGCATCTGCGATTGAAGCGGACATGCCGGTTATTGTCGAGGAACATGTCCGCGGGACAGAAGCAGTGTGTGTTGTTGCCGATGGTTTTCGCGGGGAAGATACCTATACTTTCTTGCCCCTTGAGATTCAGTACCGGAAGCAGGGGGATTCGACCGAAGTGCGAGAGATCATTCCTGGCCGTTTCTCGCGAGTGGAAAGTGCGTTTCTTCAAGAAGCCGCTCGTCGCGTCCATCGTACTCTTGGCTTGCGGCATTATTCACGTTCGGATTTTACGGTCACTCCGCGGGGGATTTATGCTTTGCATGCCACCGCGCTTCCGGCGCTCGGAAAAGAATCACCGATCTCTCACGCGCTCGGCGTAGTCGGCTCCTCACTGCCCGAATTTTTGGACCACGTGGTAGGGCTTGCGGTTGCAAGGAAATAGGCTATTATATCAAAAGTAATTTCATTGGGCCCTTAGCTTAGTTGGTAGAGCGCCGCTTTTGCATAGCGGAGGTCAGGAGTTCGAATCTCCTAGGGTCCACCAAACGAAACATTGTCGGAATTAAGAAAACGGAGCGATTTTGCGGGAGCCAAAATCGCGCTATCATTTTTTTCAAAACCCTTTCCGCCTACGGCGGAAGCGGTGAAATCCCATAATTCCCCCCAGCGTATGGAAACCGTTTTGCCCTTGATTTCGGGGTTAGAGCCGATTTTCTGAAAAAACTCTTTCCATGCGAAATAGTTTTCGCCTTTTTCCAAAATAACGGCTTCTTTCAAAGACAAAACGAAACTCCGCAAGGGTTCGACCCAATTTTTTCTCTGTTGTCCAAAATCCTTAAAACTTTCCTCAAACTTTGCTTTTTGACGAAGGAGAAGGTCTTTTCGCTGTAAATAAATATCGCGTTCAATATCGCCGTCAAGAAAAACTGAAACGAGCTTGTCCAGCTTCTCCTTCGTTTCGGAAAGTTTAGTTTTAAGATTTTGGGCAACACTTGCTCTTTCGGAAATTGATTCTTTGTCCCACAGGTCAATTTGTTTTTCCATGTTCTCAATTTCTGAAAGAGGAAGCGACACTGATTGAAGCAGACTTTTTGCTTGCGAAATGAGTGCGGAAGAAGATAGATACGGCTGACGACAAACACCTTTCTTTTTGGTACAGCGATAGTAAGTATATTTCGTGCCAAAACGATTTGTGGCATATTGAGCCGTAATCATACTTCCGCACTCACCACATCTCGCGAATTGTGCAAATGGAAAATGATTAGGCACTTTTTGCACACGAGGACGAGATTTTTTCGCAAGCATTTTTTGGACTGCTTCAAACAGTGTCGGAGAAATAATTGGCGCAAAGCTTCCGTCGTAATATTCGCCTTTGTGAAAAGTAAAGCCGAGATAGACACGATTGGTGAGCATACGAGCGACGGAAGCTTTGGCAGGTGGCGTTCCTTTCGTGGTTACGCCGTGATCCGCCAAAAAGTCGGCGATAGTGCCGAGGGTGTGCGTCCCTTTGGCGTATTCCTCAAACGCTTTCACCACAATGCGAGATTTAGTCGGATGAGGTTCAATATTTCTCGTTTTCGGATTATTCACATAGCCAAAGGGGGCGCGCACCAACCACTCGCCACGGCGGATTTTTTGGCGGATACCACGCTTCACATTTTCCACCAAGTTGTCAGAAAAATATTTAGATTGTCCGAACGCCACTTGCAACATGAATTTCCCTTGCGGAGTTGGCTCGAACCAAAACTGCGGAAAGCGTAAAGAAGCAATTCTGTTGATGTCTATGAGATAGATAATTTTTCCGCCATCAACAGAATTACGGGCGAGACGGTCGGGGTGCCATGCCAAAATACCAAGTGGCTCATTACTCGCTTCGATATATTCAATCATTTTAGCAAAACCGTCTCGCCCGGGCTTCTTTGCGCTTTTCGCTTCGGTAAATTCCTTTACGATTTCAATGCGTTCTCTGCTCGCATATTCGCGTAACTCAAAAAGCTGTGCCTCAATAGACATTATCTGCTGGTCATCTTCCTCGGTACTCTTGCGAGCATAGAGAACGCATTTAGTTTTGGTTTGAGTTGTTTCCATACGCTGGGGGGAATTATGGGAATTCACCGCTTCCGCCGTAGGCGGAAAGGGTTTTGGCGAAAATCAAAGCGCGATTTTGGCTTCTGCAAAATCGCTCCATATTCTTAATTCCGAACAAGTTATTACTGGTGCTGTAATTATACACTTTGCGCGAACCTATTTCACACGCGCGGAGCGCGTGGTGGCTTGAACCCAAATCCTACGCTCGGATTTTGCGCCTCGTCCGCTCCCTTCGGTCGCGGGAGCAAAAACCAAAAATTTTCCTTACCTTTCTTCTTTTCTTCGGCGGGGGGTGTGGGGGGAGCCGACAAAAAATGGAAAGGAAATTTTTGGTTTTGCTTCGCCGCTACAATATTGGATTATACTCCAATATTGTTATCAAGTGCAAGATTAGTTATGCTGTGGATATGAAAAAAGGTATTTCTAAAAAGCTTGGAGAAAATATCAAGCGCATAAGGACGGAAAAAGGAATGACGCAGGGTGATATTTTTCGTGCCCTTGATTTAGACCGAGGATATGTCAGTAGCTTGGAAAGTGGCAAGAGAAATCCAACTTTAGCTATGATTGAAAAAATAGCGGGGGCGCTTGGAGTGAAAAGTGATGAACTTTTGAAATAAATTTATGTCCGAAAGAAACTCATGAGATATATTGAGAAAGATAATGGTAGCCCATCCCACCAACAGTAACCAAAGATAAAAAATGAAAAAACTCCAACAAATAAAATTAACTTCTCATCCAGTTTTTAAAAAGGATGCAATTTTAAATTTATTTAACGAGGCAGACGAAAAGAAAGACATACCTTCATTCTTTTTCTTAGTTGGAGAAAATGGATCAGGAAAAACTTCAATTCTTGATTTAATTTATGCCAGCTTAGGTGAGACCAAAGAAGGTTATGGTATGCCCGTAGAAAGTATAGAAAGTAATTCTATAAAAGCTGAGCTTTCGCTTCAAGACAAAACCGGTACTATTAAGATGACCATTGACATCGAGGATGGACGCATCCGTAGCGACAACCACCCTGAAAACCTTAAAGTTATTTATAACAAAGTTGATGTCAGTTTTAAACGACCTAAAGTTACTTCCGCAACAGCGATAACTATTGATGAAAAAGAAAACCCGAGAGAGCAATCTAAGGATTTATCTGAAATAATTCCGCAATTATTAGTTAATATCAAAGCGCAAGACGATGCCCTTATTGCTGATCATGTTCGTGAGCATAATCAAATCCCAGATGATCGTACTGGAAAACTTGCTAGATTTACTAATGCGTTTGAGAAAATGTTTAACGGGACAAAAACATTTAAGACAGTCAAGCCAAAGGATGGAGAGTTAAAAATTATTTTTACAGATAAAAATGATAACGAAGTAGAATTGGGGACTTTTAGCACAGGCGAAAAGCAAATTATTTATAGGGTTGGTCATCTTTTAAAAGATTTAGAAAATTTAAATGGCGCCTTGATACTAATTGATGAACCAGAAACTAGTTTGCATCCGAAATGGCAGAAAAAATATGTACAGTTCTTAATCGATGTGTTTTCTGGATTAGATATTCAATTCATAATAGCGACTCACTCTCCGTATTTATTACAGGGATTAAGAGATGGGAAAAGTGTTTGCTATAAAGTTGATAGGACTCAGAAACAAATAGGAGAAGAAATTGGTTTTTATAAGAATATGATTGGTGGTGGTCCTAGTTTGAACCTAATTAACTATAAAGTGTACGACATTGTGGATGAGTTGTTACATATTGAACTTTTTACTGCTTTAGAAATAAAGGAAGGGGGTTACAACAAACTAAAAAGTAAATTAGATACCGACTCGAAAACAAGGAAAGTAAACAATTTTGTTGCCACTGTCGCTTACTCGACATGCAAGATTGGAGATACTGTTGTTGAGTCTCTACCTATATCGATAAGGAACAAAATTCACCATGCCGATGAAAGAGCGAGGCCAGATTTTTGCGAGAGTGACTTAAGAGAGTCAATCGAGATAATGTTAAGTATATTGTCTACTTAAGGGAATAAAGTGCTAAGAATTTTTTTGTTAGAAAAATAGTAAAATAATTTTATGATAAAAAATGAGTGTAAACATGAGTGGGAAAAACATACAAATTTCAAACAAAATTTAGGAGCTTCCACATACTTGTGTAAAAAATGTAATGCGAACATGACAGCGGCAGAAGTTTTTCAGTTAGAAACACTTTTAGATCTGCAAGGTTCTCAAAAATGGACGAGTAGAATTGCACTCGGTATTTCTCTAGTATCACTGATTGTCGCGATTTTGGTTGCTATATTTAAATAAATTTGACCTTGACAGAAAGCTATCCGTATGCTAGGATAGTATCAGGATTCATCGAGCTATCGTGGCTCAAAACAAGCACATTTCAAACCCAAAACCAAAGGAGATTAGTCATGAAGAAAAAGTTGCCCTTGTTAGCACTCGCTCTGCTGGCCGTTGTCATGCTGGCTGGTTGTGCGGCTGGACCCAATCCAATCGCTCACACCGCTGGAACCGACGGCAGTATCGCCGGATTCTGGCTCGGCCTGTGGCACGGCCTCATCTGTCCGATCACCTTCATCATCTCGCTGTTTTCGGACAACGTGCACTTCTACGAAGTGCACAACAGCGGCGGATGGTACAACTTCGGCTTTTTGCTGGGAGCAAGCGGTGCTCTCGGTGGAAGCGGTGCCAGCGCGAAGTCGAGAAGTTGAACGGTTAACAATCGAAGGGCTCCCCGCAAGCAATTGCGAGTGGAGCCCTTTTCTATTTTTAATATTTTAAAGGGAGCAATCCCCGCCGTTTTATAATATTTCCTAAAAACGGCGGGGATTTGTGCGCGCGCAGGGCGGGCGGGGCAAGCACATACAGATTTGTTTGTGCCTAGCACAATCCATTTTATGAGTTACCACGACCAGCCACCGGAGGCAA
>JAQTPS010000009.1 GCA_028712595.1 Minisyncoccota bacterium
AATACACAAAACTTTTGAAACAACAGCTTGCGGAAAAAGAAGCTCTCGAAAAAGAACTTCGCGACTATGAAGCCACCCTTCGTTTTATTCTAGATCCAAGTTCAATCCCAACACGTGGCACCAAAGTATTTTTTCCACCTCTTGCAACGCTCCGCATCACACAGCTTTTCGGCAAAACCGTTGATTCTGTCAGATTGTACGCGTCTGGCACCCACAACGGTGTTGATTTTGCCGCAGATGTAGGAACTCCTGTCAAAGCTATGCTCGGTGGCACTGTTGCTGGTACCGGCGATACAGACATCACGTGCGCTGGAGCTTCGTTTGGCAAATGGGTACTTATTCGTCACAAAGACGGACTTGCAAGTCTGTATGCGCATTTCTCACTCATTAAAGTAAGCGCTGGCGATGTTGTAACCACCGGACAGCTAATCGGCTATAGCGGAAACACGGGATATTCCACAGGGCCACACCTTCACATATCGGTGTACGCAAATGCCGGAGTTGATATAAAACAATTCCCAAGCAAATCCTGCGGTGGACGCACATACACAATGCCGGTAGCGGCCATAAATGCATACCTTAACCCATTGGATTATTTGTAAAAGCAGGGTACAATATTCTATATATGAAAATGCAAAATCAAAACAAGGGGTTCATTAGACTTATTATATTAGCTATTGTCGTTATTTTCCTTTTAGCTTATTTCAAAATTGATGTTGTTGGATTCGTAAACAATACACCTGTTATTCGGGAAATATGGGGTGTCCTCGTCGTCGCTTGGACCAACTACCTTCTTCCTCTTTTGGTTTATCTTTGGACGAGCATTTTGGGTATTTTGTCGGCTAAGTAATTTAAATGAATAAGTATCTCCGTAATCCCGACAAAATGTAAGAGCCCATTCATAATCTAACCGCGGATGTGGTTCAAAATACTGCTTGCCTGCCAAAACTTTCAAATTTCTGCTACAACTTGTGAATTTCTCGTCAGCGTATATGTATATGCTTTCTCAAAATTCACAATTTTCGCGACGAAATTTGGAAGTTTTATCTAGGCATTAGATTATGAATGGGCTCTTAGACCTGCACGGATGCAGTGTCGAGGAAGCAGGGAATATTCTCAATGAGATTTTAGATGAAAAGGCAAGCTCTCACATACGTATCATTGTGGGGAAGGGGATACACAGCTCGAACGGCCCTGTTCTTCGAGATTTCGTAAAAAACTTTTTAATTAAAAATAATATAAAATTTTCTCAATCTAAAATACAAGATGGGGGAGAAGGTGCTCTAGAGGTTTTTATAAAATAAGCCCAAACCACCGATTGACAAAATAAATATCTGTGCTATACTACTAGGCAGTTAGATGTTTTTTGTAAGTAGACCGTGGCTCCAGATAAAAGGTGCTTAATTTATAGGCATTTCTTACATGGAGCCATTTCATGGTTTCAGCAGTTCTTTCCCAATTCTTTCTATGGGTCCATCCCAATCATTCGACGATAACCCAACAGGGTTTATCATCAAAACGGTGGTCTTTTCTCTCCTCGGTTTACTCGTCCTAGTTTTCCTCTTTGGTTCGTGGGGCACAATCAGTGCCGGCGAACGAGGGGTCAAGACAAGGTTGGGTGCAGTTGTTGGAACTGTACAGCCAGGATTTTATCTGAAATGGCCGATTATAGAACACGTAGAATCAATGGATGTCAAAACCCTTACCATTAATTATGATAAGGGCGGAGACAATGGAGACGACAAACAAACCGACACGAACCTGTTCGGAGCATCTAAGGACCTACAAGATGTGACGATTGGTGTGGTTGTAAACTACCACATCGATCCAGCAAAGGTTGTGGATATCTACTCCCAGTACAGTTCAGTCGAGAATTATCAAAGCAACGTCATCGAACCGATAATTCGGAAGACCGTCAAATCGATGTCGGCTTCATACACTGCGGAAGAATTGGTTACGAAGCGCCCAGAGTTCAATGACAAGGTTACTGCTTCACTTTCGACACAGTTTGCCGAAAAGAGCGCAATTCTTGAACAAGCCAATATCACGAACTTTCAGTTTTCTCCCGAATTCACAAAAGCTATTGAAGCAAAAGTGACGGCGATCCAGAATGCGGAGGAAGCCAAGAACGAGCTCGAACGAATTAAATTTGAAGCACAACAGACCATTGAAACCGCAAAGGCAACCGCAGAGGCGCAGAGAATCTCTGCCGAAGCTCTTGCAAAACAGGGCGGTGCTGATTACGTTAAGTTGCAGTGGATACAGGCCTGGGAAAAAACTGGGGGTCATGTACCCAATACAATAATTGGGGGAGTGGGAGGTTCCAACAACTTCTTGCTCAACCTCGACACAGCCCAATCACAAAGCAATCCGTACACCAAGTAGCAATAATAAATACTTTGGTGAAGTGCCCCTTAGCTTGTTAAGTCAAGCGGGGGCATTTATTCTATTGGGGTATGTCGCAAAAGATATATTGTGCGACACTATACTAATTAAACAAAAGGGCTCTTTTGACCACTCCCCACTCTCTCCTATGAATGAAATTCTGCCAGCGGACAATGCGCGTGGTCGTGATGTTTAGCGTGACAAAATTTTCTTCCGTACTCTATAAATAAATATGTTGCTCGAAACCAATCCTCTTTCGGTATAACTGTCATCAAATCCTGTTCTATTACTTCTGGCTTATCGGATTTGGTTAAGCCCAAAATTTGAGCTATACGCCTCACGTGGGTGTCTACAGCGATACCCACTACCACCCCATAGGCGTTTCCGAGGACAACATTTGCCGTTTTTCGGGCTACCCCAGGTAGGGTAAGTATCTCCTCCATCGTCCTCGGCACCGTTCCTTCAAATTTTTCTTTAAGCATTTTTGCCGCCGCTAAAATATTTTTTGTTTTCGCGCGATAAAATCCTGTAGAGAAAATATCCTTTTCAAACTCACGCGAGTCCGCATTCACATAATCATCCAGAGTTTTATATTTCTTAAAAAGTTTTTTTGTTACTTCGTTTACTTTTTTATCCGTACACTGCGCGGAAAGGATTACCGCGACCATAAGTTCCCAATTATTGGAATACTTAAGCATCATCCCCGCCTTCGGGAAAAGCTTTTTTAGACGAAGAAGGATCTCCCCTGCTCGTCTTTTTTGTTTTTCTAGGTCTTTGTCTTTTTTCATTTATTTACTCAACCGTCACTGATTTTGCCAAATTACGTGGCTTGTCTACATTGTGACCAAGTTCTCGAGAGTAATAATAAGCAAAAAGCTGAAGTGGAACAATCTCGATAAGCGGATAAAACAAAGGATTTTTGAGGGTTGGTATAACGAGCAGATTGAGGCCACTTCCCTCCAGCTCTTTTGCCCCCTCTACGTCAGTTATGATGAGAAGGTCGCCACCCTTTGATCTAATTTGCTCAATAGAATTCTTGCTAAGAGCAAAAACCTCATCTTTTGGCATCAATACCACAGAAAGTGTTTTTTCGTCGATAATAGCCATCGGACCGTGCTTAAGTTCGCCCAACGGATAACTTCCCGCTTCAATATATGTGAGCTCTTTGAACTTTAGCGCAGCTTCATTTGAAACAGGCACATGTATCCCCCGCCCGAGGAAATTTATTGTCTGAATATTTTGAGCTACACATTTTTTTGCGTAATCGCGGATTTGTTCTTCGATGTTTTGCAATACTTTTTGAATGTGCTCCGGCATTTCCTCGAGTTCTGATATAAAATCCTGCCCCTCTGGCGCAGTCATTCCACGCTCCCGCGCAAGTTTAAGCGCAAGAAGGTAAAATATACCTAGCTGTGAAATAAAAGCCTTTGTAGATGCGACCCCAATTTCGATTCCTGCGCGCGTATAAACGCCGGCGTCTACCATTTTTGCGATAGAGCTTCCTACCACATTCACGATACCAAACGTCTCATAACCCTTCCTTTTTGCTTCTTTGACCGACTCAAGGGTATCGGCAGTTTCTCCGGATTGGCTTACTGCAAACAAAACTACACGTTTTGGGCTAAGAGGAATTTTTTTGTATCTAAACTCGGAAGCAATTTCACTCCTGACAGGAATGCCAGCGAGCGTCTCGATGAGAACACCTCCGACCTGACTTGCATTGTGCGCGGTTCCGCACGCAACCGTGAGTATTTGTTTTGCGGTAGCCAGTTTGTCTTCATAATCAATTAAACCTCCCAGAACCGCGTCTCCCGCTTTCGTATCGTAACGACCCAAAATTGTTGTGCGGAGCACTGATGGTTGTTCGTGCACTTCCTTTTCCATAAACGATCCATACTCTCCTTTTGAAAGCTCGTCGAGCGAGAAGTTTTCTATGACAGTAGGATTTTTTGCAATATCTATAGATTTATCCACGAAGTTTCCGATTGAATAGCGAACCCCGTCGTTTTCAGAAACGAGCTCGGCATACTCCCCGTCTTCTAGCGTAATAAATGTATTAGTATGGGGAAGAATTGCATTTGCGCTTGAAGCAACCACAAGGGAATCTTTTCCGATGCCAAAAGAAAGCGGACTTCCGCGTTTTGCAATAAGTATTCGGTCCGGAGAGTCTACAGAGCATACAGCAAGTCCAAAACTTCCCTCCAAGAGCGTGATACTTTCCAAAAATGCATCCAAAAAAGATTTTCCATCTTTAATTCCCTGTTCAATTAAGTGCGCTACAACTTCGGTGTCTGTATCTGAACTAAATACGTGACCTTCCAGCATCAGCGCTTTTTTTAGAATTTCATAATTTAAAATCGTGCCATTATGCACAATCGCAATTTTGTTTTCGCAATCAACGTGCGGGTGAGCATTTCTTTCGGAAGGTTTGCCGTGAGTCGCCCAGCGATTGTGCCCGATACCTATTGAAAATGGGCGCAACTCTATTCCTAGCTCACGACTCACTTCCCCTTCCTCCAACACATCGCTCGGCGCTCCCACGCGACGAATACGCTTCAAGGTGTTGCCGTCTATCACAGCAATGCCTGTACTGTCATGACCGCGATACTCAAGATTTCTAAGCGACGAAATTAGCTCGGGAACGAGATTTCGTTTTTTGTTAGTGATGATTCCTATTATTCCGCACATGATTATTTATTGATTATTGGATATTTTGAAAATTCCGGAAGCAAATTTTTACCATACAGAAGTCGAGAAAATGCCTCTGCTTCATATTTTGCGCCCCTTAATCCGTGGTGAGGTTTCGGTTCCGGAGGAAGCCCTAGATATTTCAATATGATATCGAGAGAAAAATCCGTGTGCTCGTTTTTGTGAGGAATAACTATTCCTCGTTTAACTGCATCCATGTACGCCATAGATTGAAGATCGTTGGCTCGGAAAGAAAAACGGAACGGCAAATGCGCTCTCGAAAAAGAATCATTCAAAAAATCTCTGTCAAAAGACACGTTTTGTCCGCCAAGAGTTTTTTCTTCGCATTGTTCCACCCAATGATAAAAATTATCCATTAATTCCTCGAGAGAATGTTTTTTTGGATCTTTGCATTCTTCCTCCGTAAAACCATTAACAGCAATTGCGTCGGCCATAATGCTTGCGCCGTCCCACATTCGACACTCACCATAAAATTCCCTTTCTGGATGCTCAAGCTCAACAGCTCCGATACTTAAAAGTGAGTGTTTGCGGTAGTCGAGCCCTGTTGCTTCAATATCTGCTACTATCATAATCGTTCTATTGTAGCACACCAACTAAAGTCCTTTGCAATTCGAAGCAGGAGTATATCCACGCGCCTCGGCTTCTTCTTTTGTATTAAAATAAATGCGATTGGCTTCGGTTATTCTATTTGCTCCTGCACACCAAGTATAATAATATTTTGTACCATTTTTTGAACCCATAAGTTCTTTACTTGTTGCTCCGATATTTGTTGGTAAGGTCGATGGCTGTGTTCCGGTCGCAAAAGTATCGGCTGTGACGGCAGGCGCATTTTCGATTTGGATCGGGGTCTTTGATCCTTCTATTTTAGATAGTCGTCCCAACCCAAACGAACCAAACCCCACCAAAATGACCAAAAGTCCTATAAAAAGCTCATCTGATAGCCTTGGGAGGGGTTTTGGCCTAAAACCAGCTAACCCCTTGATTTTTTGAGCGAAATCTTTTATACTCATACGACATTTGGAATACAAGTGAATTATACGTGGTTTAGACCTATTTACGAAATTTTTATACTATGGCACATACAAAAGCCGGCGGATCAGCCAAAAACTTAACCGACTCCAAAGCAAAGTACCTCGGTACCAAGCTTTACGCTGGAGAAACAGCAAAAGCTGGCTCCATCATTATTCGTCAGCGTGGAACAAAAATTCTTCCGGGTAAAAATGTTGACATCGGCAAAGACCACACCATCTTTGCTCTCAAGGCTGGTATTGTGGAATTTACCGAAAAACGAAAAAAGAACTTTAACGGAACATTCACAAAACGCAAAGTAGTCCACGTCAAGTAAACAAAATAAAAAAAGAGCACCCGATGTGGTGCTCTTTTTTGCATTGTTTATTTAGACGCCTCAACCGAAACAGTAAACGATGTTTTAACATCGCCCACCACTACAGGAATTTCAAAGTTACCAATTTCCTTTAGTGGCTTATCGAGGATAAGAAAATCTGGGTGCATATCGAGTTTTGTCACACGCTTCAGCTCTTCAAGAATTTCTGCTTTGTGTATGCTTGCGAACAAGTGTCCTGCATCGTTTGCTTTCCCGTACAACGTGATGGAGGCGCCATTTAGTCCTGCCAAGTTTTTTAGCAAGAGATCCGTATGGATTTTTTTCTCCGTTGCGTCAGTTGCTCTTTTTCGTTCAATGCGAGCAACATTTTCAGGAGTAGCAAATTCTGCAACACCAGTTGCTACAAGATGTCTTCCGTACCCGTTTGCAACTTCTTTCACCTCATATTTTCTGCCCTTCTTCGCGATGTCTTTAAGGAATATTATTTTCATAAATTTAATTTAAATTCTTCAAGTATTCTGATGCTTTTTCCATCTGCACGTCTACTCCCTTCTTCGTATCTTCACTACTTACAACCACCTTAATGTCCGGTTCAAGTCCGTTATGGGATATTGATTTTCCTTTTGGGGTCAGCCAGCGAGCAATCGTAACCTTGAGAGACGTATCAGAAGTGATACCCACAAGCTCTTGCACAGAACCCTTTCCGAAACTTTTCTCTCCAACAAGTTTTGCGATTCCGTATTCATTGAGAGCCCCCGCAAGAATCTCCGCCGCAGAGGCAGAACCGCCATTAATTAGGATTACCATTTTAAGTTTGTCTGTAAAAATGTTATAACCCTTGCTCCGATCAATCTTTTGAGGTTCCTTCGTTCCGCTGTCTTCGATTACGATGGGTTTATCAGCTGGAAGGAACCAACTTGCTATGTCTACTGCGGACTCAAGGTATCCGCCAGGATTGTTGCGAAGATCTAGAATGAGTTTGTCGGAACCAGAGAGAACAAACTCGCGCAATGCCCCACGAAAAAGTTCAGGCGAATTTGCAGAGAAACTGTAAAGCGATATAACAAACACCCCATCACTACGCAATTTTGTTTCAATTGTTGGAATATTTATCGTCCCGCGAACTATTTTGATGTCTTTTGTGGAGTCGCCATTTTTTACAGTAACTGTGACAGTACTCCCTGCTGGTCCTCGAATTAGGTCAATAGCATCATCTACACTCATTCCAGCTGTAAATTTGTCATTTATTTTTAAAATTATATCTCCCGATTTAATTCCTGCGCGTTCTGCTGGAGTTCCCTTAAGTGGCGCAATGACGGTTAATACTTTGTCTTTCATCCCGATTTCCATACCCACCCCGCCGAAATTGCCTCGAACTTCTTCATTGAACTGTTCTGCTTCTGCTGGAGGAAAGAACGATGTGTAAGGGTCATTATAAGATGAGGCCAATCCTGCTATTGCTCCGTATACTTTTTCTTTGTCTGTTGGGGTAGTAGAAGATGCGGTAGTTGAGATAAATTTTTCGTTTAGAATGCTATATGCTTTCCAAAACGGGTCCATGTCCAGACTTACCTGGCTATCTGAAGAATCAGCTCCTCCATTTTCAAGGAGGTATTTATTCACGAGCATCCCTGCTCCAAACGAACCAACTATACCTACGATAATCATCGTAGTTAGTAGAGACCTGCTTAAGGAATGTTTCATCCCAGACAGTATACCCGAAAAAATGAATAATGGTCAACCCAGCCCTAGTTTTTAAAATTATTTTCAAAACTAGGGCTGGGTTGTTGCTCAAAATCTCTTATGGTATACTTTTGTTATGATTTCACGCTACGCCCATCAGGATCTTCTTTGGATTGACGTTCAGTCGCCGATACCAGAAGAAATTCGATCCCTAATGGAGGAGTTCAAAATTCACCCCCTGGTTGCAGAAGAGCTTTTGGTGCCAACAGTTCGTTCCAAAGTGGATTGGTATCCCAATCTTATTTATCTTGTACTTCACTTCCCCACCATCACACACAAACACGACGGAGGAAGTGAACAAGAAATTGATTTTGTCATTGGAAAGAAGTTCCTCATTACAGCACACTACAACTTTAATGACACAGTTCACGAATTTTCAAAAATATTTGAAGTTAGTTCAATTCTTCAAAAAGACAGTATGGGTGATCACGCAGGATTTATCCTTTTCTATCTTTTGAAGGAATTGTATAAAAAATTGGATTTGGAATTAGAACACATTCACACTGATTTCAAAGAAATTGAATTGAAAATATTTAGTGGAAACGAGCGCTCAATGGTAACTACTATTTCGCACCTAAATCGCGATCTTCTCAATTTCAAACAGGCAATTCGCCCACACAGAGAGACGCTAGAATCTTTTAAGGACGTGGGCGCAAAATTATTTGGTCAAGAGTTTTCTCATTATTTAAGTACAATAGTGGGTGAATATTCGAAGGTTTCTTCAATGCTTGATGGCCATCGCGAGACTCTGCTTGAGCTTCGTGGCACCAATGACTCTCTTCTTACAACAAAGACAAACGAGGTTATGAAAACATTTACGATAATGGCTTTCGTAATGCTCCCTGCAACATTAGTCGCTAGCGTCTTTTCAACAAGCGTAGATGAGATTCCTTTTGCTCATGACCCGAATGGTTTTTGGATTATTTGGGCAATTGTTTTGCTTGTTTCGTGCACGACCTATCTTCTCATCAAAAATTCAAAATGGATGTAAAAGATTTTACTTTATTTAACACTCTTTCAAAAAAGAAAGAAGTTTTTGAACCGCTTACAAAAGACGGCGAGGTGAAATTTTATCAATGTGGTCCGACAGTTTATTGGACACAGCATATCGGCAATATGCGCGCTATGGTTATGGCAGATCTTGTTTTGCGCACACTTATATATCTCGACTACGATGTGAAATTTGCGCGAAATTATACCGACGTAGGACACCTAACAAGCGATGCGGACCAAGGTGAGGACAAAATGATAAAAGCATCCAACCGAGAAGGAAAAACCCCTGATGAAATTGCTCAAAAGTATACAGAAATATTTGAAAGAGATGTCGCAGAGTTGAACACCCTCCCGCCCACATTCAAACCAAAGGCAACGGAATATATTCCTGAAATGATAGAAATGGTCAAAACTCTTTTAGACAAGGGGTTTGCGTATGTTACTCCGCTTGCTGTCTATTTTGATGTGTCAAAGGTAAAAAATTACACCAAACTCTCTGGCCAAATACTTGAAAAAAATCTTGACGAAGCGGGCAAGGGTACAATAAACGACGCAAACAAGAAAAATCAAAATGATTTCTCGTTGTGGTTTTTTAAAGCCGGCGCCCACGAAAATGCTTTGCAAACGTGGCCAAATCCTTTTAGTGACAAAGAAGGCTTTCCTGGGTGGCACATTGAATGTTCGGCCATGACCAAAAAGCTTCTCGGCGAGACAATAGATATTCATATGGGCGGGATCGAGCATATTCCTGTTCATCACACAAATGAAATCGCGCAAAGCGAAAGCGCAAACGGGAAACCACTCGCCAACTATTGGATGCATAATGAGCATTTGTTAGTAGACGGAAAGAAAATGTCAAAATCCGAAGGCACTAGCTTCTCCCTTGCGGATATAAAAGAAAAAGGATTCTCTCCCCTTTCCCTCCGATATCTTTTTTTGAACTCGCACTATAAATCAAAACAAAATTTTACTTGGGATTCTTTGACAGGCGCAGAAACTTCTTTGCGCAAATTATATGATTGCCTTGGTGAAGAAGTAGAAAATGTAAACGAAAATTATCGCGCGCAATTTATAAAATTCATTTCGGACGATTTTAATATTCCCGGAGCTCTCGCTTTGGTTTGGGAGGTTGCAAAAGATCAGGAGCTACTTCCAGCCGATAAAACAGCAACGCTTCTCGACTTTGACAGAGTGCTAGGTCTTGGGCTTGTTCCTCGCGCAAAAGAGACAATTCCAGCAGAAATCAAAGAATTGGCAACCAAGCGTGAAGACGCACGTCTTACCAAGAATTGGGCCTTATCTGACCAAATAAGGGCCGAAATTGAAGCGAAAGGATGGAACATCAAGGATACACCAACTGGTCCAAAACTCACCAAAATAACGCATTAAATCGATTTTTCAGTATCCCCAGAGTTTCCACCGTATTCTCCACCAACGGACACTTGCCCGTTTTTCAACTGTGCTAGAATGACACTTATGGCAGATAAGCAATTCAAATCTAGGTCACTCCGTGTCCCTCCTCAAAACATAGACACAGAAAAAGCTCTGCTCGGAGCTATTATGACGAACCCAGAAAGCATTTACGAAATCGGCGACATTTTAACTCGCACTTCTTTTTATGTAGACAAACATCGAATGATTTTTGATGCAATGCTAGAACTCCATGGTCGACATGAGCCGATTGACCTACTCTCAATGTCTACTAGACTCAAGGAAGTTGGGAAATTTGAAAGTATTGGGGGTGGAAGTTATTTGGCGGAACTTGTTGATGCTGTGCCTTCGGCATCCAACGCAAAATATTACGCTGAGATAATTCAAAAAAAACATCTTCTCCGCACACTCATCGAGGCAGCAGAACATATTTCAGAACTTGGTTACAACGAAGTGGATGAGATTGATACGGTGCTCGATGAAGCGGAAAAAAAGATTTATTCTATTACTCATTCGAATGTAGGCAAACGATTTACGAGCATCAAAGACACTTTAGGAGAAGCATGGGAACGTCTCGACGCAATGCACAAAGGCGGTGGTCAACTTCGTGGTGTTCCTACCGGATTTCCAGCACTTGATACACTGCTATCCGGGCTTCAAAAGGCCGACCTGATTATTCTTGCCGCTCGTCCTTCCATGGGTAAAACAACCCTCGCTTTGGACATCGCGCGCCAAGCCGCTATTCAACACAATGTTCCTGTTGGTATTTTCTCTCTTGAAATGAACACTCAACAGCTAGTCGACCGTATGCTCTCCGCCGAGGCGCGTGTAAATGCATGGAAGCTGCGCACCGGCAAACTTTCTCTTGATTCGGAATTTGACCAAATAAGGTCTGCGCTAGAAAGACTTTCTCTTGCGCCAATTTTTATTGACGATCAAGCTGGCACTTCAATAATGAAAATGCGTTCAGCTGCGCGCAAGCTGAAATCCGAACACGGTCTAGGGCTTATCATTGTCGACTATCTTCAGCTTATGACCACTTCCAAACAATATGATTCAATGGTCAACCAAGTAACAGAAATTTCTCGCTCCCTGAAAGGTCTTGCCAAAGAGCTCGACGTTCCAGTTGTCGCGCTGTCCCAACTTTCTCGCGCCGTTGAGTCGCGTGGGGGCAAACCAAAACTTTCCGATCTTCGTGATTCCGGTTCCATTGAACAAGATGCTGACGTCGTTATGTTTATTCACCGAGAAGACAAACAAGATCGCAACGCCGAAAAAACAAACATTGCCGAAATTCTCGTTGAAAAACACCGCAATGGTCCTGTCGGGTTAATAAAACTTTACTTCGACGAAGAAAAGTCAACCTTCCTCTCTCTGGACAAACACCACGAAAATAATATGGCCGTAAAAGCTCTCGGGGGAAGTCCAGACGATTTTTAATCTAAACTTATGAGCGCAATAGAAAACCTCTCATCTTCTTTTATGAAATTCCCGGGTATCGGAACCCGACAGGCAAAACGATTTGTTTATTTTTTACTTGCGCAAGATCCACGTTTCTTGGAGCAAATAATTCATGAGATTTCCGAACTTCAAACGACCATTGCTCAATGTTCATCATGTTTTCGATTTTATCCGCGACAGAATTCTGGCAATATTTGCGGTATTTGCGCCGGCGATCACGACTCTGCGGTTCTTCTTGTAGTAGAAAAAGATACTGATTTTGAGAGTGTTCGTCGCAGTGGAAGTTATGCTGGAAAGTATTTCATCCTAGGGGGCGCTATTCCTGTTCTTGAGCCAAATCCCGACTCTCGTATACGTATTCGAGAGCTTATGAACCGAATCAAAGAAGGCGCCAAAGAAGGCCTCTCGGAGGTGATTTTAGCCCTTTCAGCCAACCCTGAAGGCGATTTTACCCGTGAGTATGTCGCAAAAACACTCACTCCTTTGGCAAAAAAACTAGGTATAGCCGTCACAGCTCTAGGTCGGGGCCTCTCAACTGGTAGCGAACTTGAATACTCTGATTCTGAAACATTGAAATACGCACTCAAAAACCGATCATAAAGATTTCTTGGTCAACTCTTTTTTGTGCTAAAATAAAAAGAGTTAAAAACTAACATCAAAATGAATCGAAATAAAGCTTTTACTCTTATAGAGCTTCTTGTGGTGATTTCAATTGTGAGCTTACTCTCGACTGTCGTAATCGCGGCAGTAAATAGCGCCAGAGAGAAAGCAAGGATTGCGCGAGGGCTTCAATTTGACCAAAGCGTAAAGCACGCTATTGGAGACAATTTAGTTGCTGAAATAAATTTTGATAATAGTAATCTCGTCGACTCCACGGGGTATGGCAACAATGCTGCCGTTGTAGCCGGAACAACAAACTACATAACGCCAGGGGCGATAAGAACAGCTTTTAGTTTTGATGGCTCGACTTACTTGAGGATTAATCCAACCAGCTCTGAATTATCTAGTATGATAGTTGACGGCATCTTCACTGTAAGTTTTTGGTTCAAAACCGATGCTACGGCAGAGGTAGGTTTTGGAGGTGGAGTTAACAGTGACCACTGGGCGTGGGATGTGCGCACTCGCCCAGATGGACGGATATATTCCCCTACACTTTCCATATACTCTTCAAGTGGCGTGAATCTATCAAACAATAAATGGCACCATGTACTTCTGGTTCGAGATTCACCGAACAACATTATCAAGTTATATGTAGATGGTCTGATTAATTCTACGATTCCAGACGTTACTATGGGGGGCGGAGGGCCAGGATCCGTCTATATAGGTAGCAGTGCCTTTTTGCTTTCGTCTGGAAGTGCGATAGATGAACTCCGTATTTATCACGCGGTTTATGGAAACTAAAAACACCCTGAGTTTTATCAAAGGGTGTTTTTTAGTTGTTATTTAATCGCGTCAATCTTTACTTTCATAAATGGCTGACGATGGCCGTTCTTTTTGAAGTAACGACTCTTTTGTTTGTAGTGGATTACAGTAACCTTGTCTTCGCGTCCTTCTTCGGTGAGTGTTCCTACCACAGTGCTACCAGGGACAAGCGGTGTGCCAACGATGGTCTTTGCGCCATTTTGTACTAGGAGAACTTGGTCAAAAACGACCTTATCACCTACTTTAGGCTTACCTGGGAGCTTCTCAATCATTACTGTATCGCCCTCGGATACCTTATATTGCTTGCCTCCTGTTTGTATCACTGCAAAATTCATAGTAACTAGTATTCTACATAGAAAAAAAGAAAATGCAAGCTCTTTTCTACTCTTCTATTTGAGGCTTATCAATCCTTAGTGGATCAATGCCAGCTCCTGTACCAGTGATTTTTACCACGTCTTTATCAACCTTTTTTAGCTCTTTATAGGCAGTACTATAGTGATTTACTGTGGTCCCCAAGGCATTGCCGAGCTTCTTCATATATTCCTCGTATGCAGTGAGGTGCTTGCGAAGTTCTTCTACTCTGCCAATGATTTGTTGCGCGGATTCTTCAATTTTGAAAGCGCGGAAACCATAAAGCACTGACTGGAGATATGCCGCAAAGGTCGTTGGCGACACAATGATAACTTTTTTTTCATTTCCCGCGTAGTCAATCAAGCTTCGCGTATTGACCTTCAAGGTTCCAACATCATTAACGAGCAAGTCATAGTAGATTCCTTCAGCAGGAATAAACATAAAAGCGAACGGTAGAGTTCCTTCGTTTGGTCGAACATATTTTGCAGTTTCATCGATGCGTTTTTTTAAATCGTTACGGAATTCTTTTTCAAGTTCTTCTTTGCGCGTATCATCCGTCTCATTTACAATTCGATTGTAATTGTCGAGAGAAAATTTTGCATCAACCGGAATCATTCCGTCTTTTGTAAGAATTACGGCATCAACCGTGTCACCTCCTTTGAACTGGTGCTGAAGTTTGTAGGCAGTAGGAGGAAGAATATTCGAAAGAATAAGTTCTAGCGCCGCCTCGCCGAGATTCCCTCGCTGTTTTTGGTGTTTGAGCACCTTTTCAAGGTTGCGAAGCTGGTCTGTAATTGTGAGAACTTGTTTGCTGGTTTCGTTTGCCGTAGTCATTTCCTTTGCCACGTGCAAAAGATTCTTTTCCATTTGCTCGTTGATTTGTCGAACGAGTTTTTGGGATTCGCTGAACTGCATATGCACAGCGTTTTGCATCTCTTTGTTTGCTCCTCCCATCTTTGCATCCACTGTTTTCATAAAATCGCCCAATTGCGACTGAAAGTTGCCAAGCTGGTTTTGAATCAAGAGAATAGCTTCATTTTGAGGTTCTGGTGCTTTTTCTTCCACCACTTTGGTTTTCATATATAGCACAATCACCGATGCCACGAGAGCACCAATAATTAGTCCAATAAAAATTAAAAGTATGGGAGACATTTTTTATTTTATAAACCTACCGCGCCATAGCCACTCATTAATGTATTTAAGAATGCTGGAATTACAAACATTAGCGCAATTAGTGGCGCGACAAACATAACCACACTTGCAATAAGCGTCCACATAAAATATTTGCGAGTTTTCTCCGCCGACACGTACACTTTCTGCAGAAGCTCTTCTTGCGCCTTTAGACGATTCAAAATTTCTTGTTCCATTTACATATTCTACTATGTGAACATCAAATTAGAAAGCTCTAATTTTGGGGTGGACGTAAACACGAAAAACCCTTACAATACAACTATTATTAATAAATATTTTCATTATGTCTTTACACGAACAAATTCAAGGCGAGATAAAGAAAGCAATGCTTGCAAAAGATGCATTAAAACTCTCGGTTGTGCGCGGAATGATTGCCGCCTTTACTAATGAGCTTGTAGCTACTGGTAAGAAACCGCAAGATGTACTAACCGACGAAGGGGCTTTAAAGGTCATAAAACGCCTCTCAAACCAGCGTAAGGACTCAATTGAACAGTTTATCAAGGGTAATCGCCCAGAACTCGCCGACAAGGAAAAGGCAGAATTGACCATATTGGAATCTTACCTCCCTGTTCAAATGTCTCGCGAAGAAATTAAGAAAGTTGCTATGGCAAAAAAGACTGCTCTTGGAATTACTGACAAATCAAAAGCTGGTCAACTCACAGGCGCAGTGATAAAAGAACTCAAAGGAAAAGCGGATGGTCCCGATGTAAAAGCTGTTGTAGACGAATTGTTTGTGTAAAAGTCAATAAATTTACACAAAAAAACCGCCAGAGGTCGTTAGACATGGCGGTTCAAGCAGTAGGCCTGCTTAGTCCTTGAGAAAGCTGAACCCACCCGAAACAATTAAAAACGAAACGGAGGCAAAACCATTTTCAATCAGCCTCCTGGCGTATTCATTTTCGTCCATATTGACCGAAATTGAAAGCCTACCTTCGTGTATTTCATCGCTTGCATCTTCTATCTTTGCGGTTGGGAAAAGCTTCCTTAGTTCTTCTTTGTGCGGTTCGGCTCCATATAAAAGATCAAATATTTCATTTGCCTTTGCGGTATCACATGTATTAGACATGATTTAGATATTGGAAAGAATGGAGCAAATGCTCTTCCATGAGTATAGCACATAGTGTGAAAAAGTCAATAGGCGTCAAACCGGGCATTCTACTTTCGTAAAGAATTCTTCCTTCTTAAATCTCGGTGATAACCAATCGCAAAACGGTGTGCCTCGCTGTTTGCGAGAACAATTGCTCGTTCGTGCGTGACTTTTAAATTTTTATCTCCTATAATTTCTCGCGCTTTATGATGCTCGTCTTTTACTACTCCAACAACCGGAATTGTAATCCCCCACTCTGCTAGAGCTTTCTCTGCTGTATTAACTTGAGCTTTTCCTCCGTCTACCACGATGAGTTTTGGCATTGGCCATTCATTATGACTAAAACGTCGCGACAAAATTTCATGAAGAGAAGCATTGTCGTCATTCGTGCTTGTACTAATTTTGAATTTGCGATAGTCGCTCTTTTTTGCTTCACCGTCTTCCATAACGACCATTACCCCAACGGTACTTGTCCCTGAAATATGCGCCACGTCGTACGCCTCAATACGAAAAACCCCTTCATTTTCTTTTGAGATTCGTTTATTGAAATCATCTTTGATGAGAGCAACGTCTTGAATATGAGTAAGAGCAAAAAGAGTTTTCTTGAGCATAAGAGCTTGCTCAAATTTTTGCTCTTTTGCGGATTTCTTCATATCGCGTTCGATACTACGAACAAGTACCTTCTTTTTACCTTCAAAGAAAAGTTTTACACGCTCAATGGTTTGCGCATACTCTACCCGTGACATTTTGCCCGCACAAACACCGGGGCAAAGGCCAATTTGAGCGTTAAAGCACGGCTTCCCAGAGTTTGGCTTGCATTTATCTCTAAACGGAAAAATCTTACGGACAAGATGCATCGCTTCTTTAAGCATTGCGCCGTGTGGAAATGGCCCAAAAATGTACTTTATTTTTTCGGTATCTGTGTCTGGCAATCCGGCTTCGAGGTTTCGGCCACGCACTACTAATACGCGAGAAAATTCTTCTTTAGTTATGATTACATAATTGAAACTTTTGTTGTCTTTACCATCCGTGTTGTGGGGCGGTAGATGCTTTCTGATGAGGTGTGCTTCGAGAAGTAGCGCCTCAAGTATCGAATCCGTTTCAATAAAATCCACGGTCTTCGCTGAAGTAAGCATCCCAACCAAAAGCGGTCCACGCGTATCGATCAAATCTTTTCTGAAATAACTTTGCACGCGAGTACGAAGCGAAGTTGCCTTGCCTATATAAAGTGTTTCTCGATTAGCCCCGCGGAATATGTATACTCCGGGAGATAATGGCAATTTTTTATTTAACTTTTCCATTTGATTTATCCAAAGCGAGGCTTTGGTAGTTAATTGGGTTTCTTCTTTAAAACCTTTTTAAGGTAGTGTCCCGTGTGAGAATTTGAATTTGAAGCAATTTGTTCCGGAGTACCCCTCGCGACTATTTGCCCGCCACCGACTCCCCCTTCAGGCCCAAAATCGATAACATAATCAGCGTTTTTCACTATATCCATATTGTGCTCAATCAAAAGCACGCTGTTTCCTTTATCAACGAGTTTTTGAAGTATCTCAATCAATTTTCGCACATCTTCATAGTGAAGGCCAACCGTTGGTTCATCCAAAAGATATATTGTTCTCTCTGTATAAGGACGATAAAGTTCGGAAGAAATTTTTACGCGTTGCGCCTCACCGCCGGAAAGCGTTGTTGCCGACTGACCAAGCTTCAAATATCCGAGACCAACTTCATTCAAGCTTTTAAAGCGGTCATAAATTGCGGGAATATCCTCAAAGAATTTGAGAGCTTCCTCTACTGTCATTTCCAAAACTTCGTAAATATTTTTCTTCTTAAATTTGACTTCGAGCGTATCTTTTTCAAAACGCTTGCCTCGACATACGTCGCAAGTCACATAAACCGTCGGCAAAAAGTGCATCTCTACAGCAATAGTTCCGTTTCCTTCGCACGTCTCACAACGTCCACCCTTTCGGTTGAATGAAAAACGTCCTGGTCCCCAGCCTCTCACCCTAGCTTCTTCTGTTTCCGCAAAAAGCTCACGAATAAACGACCAAGCGCCCGTGTAGGTAGCTGGGTTTGAACGAGGAGTACGGCCTATTGGAGATTGGTCTATTAGAACAGTTCGACTCAAATACTCCGTTCCAGTAAAACTTTCACAGTTAAAGATGTCATTTGTGCGATAACGACGCTCAAGACGAGCCTGAAGATTTTTGTAAATAATCTCATACATAAATGTTGACTTGCCGGAGCCGGATACTCCAGTAATGACGACAAATTTCCCAAGAGGAACTTCCGCATTCAAATGTTTTATGTTGAAAGCTCCGCCTTCGCGAATTCGGAGGTGACCTTTGTCTTCGTTTCGTCTCATCTTTGGCGTATCGACAGAAACATCTCCTCGCAAATAATCGAGAGTTAGTGATTGGTACTTTTTAGGATTGGTTATTAGATCGTCGAGATACCCAGAAGCCACTACTTCGCCCCCGTGAATTCCGGCGCCAGGACCAATATCTACCATATAGTCGGAGGAAAAGATTGTGTCTTCGTCGTGTTCAACAATAATGATTGTGTTTCCAATATCGCGAAGGTCTTTGAGGGTTTTAATGAGACGTTCGTTGTCCCTTTGGTGAAGTCCAATTGTCGGCTCGTCCAACACATACAAAGCCCCCACAAGTCGTGAGCCAAGCTGTGAAGCAAGGCGAATACGCTGGGATTCCCCGCCAGAAAGCGTGTTTGCGCGACGGTCGAGTGTCAAGTATTCAATACCAACATTCAACATAAAGCGAAGACGACTTTCAATTTCTTTTACAACTGGAACTGAAATATCTTTATCTCGCGCAGAAATTTTTAGATGCGCGAAAAACTCACTCGCTTCTTCAATGCTCATTCGCGATATGTCTACAATATTTTTACCAGAAACAAAAACACTCAAAGCTTCCTTGCGAAGTCGTTTGCCTTCGCAGTCGGGACAGACTTCTGTGCTGAAAAAATGTTTTGTACCAAGTCCGTTACAGAGAGGGCATGCTCCGTAGGGCGAGTTGAACGAAAATAGTCGTGGCTCAATTTCAGGATATGAAAAACCGTCGTTTGGGCAAGCAAAACGATTCGACATTATTGTATTTTTGATTTCATTTTTGCCTTTTGAGAACACAATGCGAACCAGACTTTGTGACTCGTTTAAAGCTCGCTCTACAGCTTCTCCCAAACGCTCTCTTCCCTTTCCTTCTTTTCCGTTTTTATCTTTTCTAAAATCAGCAAGAGCAATTTCGTCCACCAAAACGTCGATTTCGTGGTTTTTTGTTTTAGTAAGAACTATTTGCTCGCGAAGATTCTTCATTTCGCCGTCTACACGCACCATTAAGTAGCCCTTACTCAAAAGGTCATAAAGAAGCTGGTAGTATTCACCCTTACGACCACGCACAAGAGGGGCAAAAATGCGAATAGTGGATGAACTCTTGCCTATTCCGCCCCGCACATCATCCATTATGAAGTTAATTATTTCTTCGTTTCCAAGTCGTTTGATTTCTTCACCACAAACCAGACAGTGCGGTTTCCCAATACGCGCAAAAAGCACGCGTAGGTAGTCATAAATTTCCGTGATGGTTGCGACTGTTGAACGAGGATTCGAAGAATGAGATTTTTGGTCGATAGAAATTGCAGGTGAAAGTCCTGTGATCTCGTCAACGTCTGGCTTCTGCATTTGATTCAAAAACTGTCTTGCGTATGCGGAAAGAGATTCAACATAACGTCGCTGACCTTCGGCAAAAATAGTATCAAAAGCGAGAGAGGATTTTCCGGAACCGGAAAGACCCGTGAACACTGTTATTGTTCCACGAGGTATTTCCACATCTATATTTTTGAGGTTGTGAGTGCGAGCACCCTTAATGATGATACTCTCCAATCCCCTTTTGTTTTCGTGTGATTTTGACATTTATGATTTCAGGCCGAGGTGCAATTTTAACATAAAAAACCGAAAAAGCCAAGAGATTTATACAAATAGAGCGCACTTCCCGAAGGTTGCGCGCTCTACTACTTTAACTATCAATTCATGCCACCGCCAAATTGCCAGCTGGGAGAAGTGTAAACGGTAGTTCTTCTTCTACTGTAAACGGCTTCTTCCAATAAGGATGCCTGGCCTTAAGTTTCTGGGCTTCCCTTACATGCACGACAGCAATCTTATTTTCAGCCAAAGACAATTTTCTAAGTTTTTTGAGATTGCGAAGATGTGCATTGCATGATCCAATTTTAACTTCTATTTTGTTTGGACCCAAACCTTCGTATGGTATATAAAAGCACTGCTGGTTTCGTATCTGTGGAAACCACTCGCAAATACGAGACGATATGTCTATCGCCACAGCAACGAAGGTCCAGTGTGTGGGTGAATTTTTCTTACCACAAACAAAACATCCAGCTGGAATTTTCCCAAACACGATTTTCCCTATAGCGGTAATAGACTCTTCTTTACTGGGACCACTATGCATACCGGGAAATGGGTAACGGGCAACATAAAAAGTGCGTGTTGCCTATGCGCACGGTCTTCAAAGGACTGAAACTACTAGTTAAATTGTATCACAGTAAAAGCAAAACTTATACGAAAAAACCGCCACACATCATTCAATCAATGACATGCGACGGTTAAGCAGGTAGGTCTGCTTAGTCCTTGAGAAGTGGTGGCTGACCCCATCACTCCTCCTGCTTTTCCTCAGCTGGTTCCTTGATCTCGACGAGGGTCGGACGAGGGACGAGATGTTCCCCCAAGATATTCAGTACCGTTTCCAGAACTTCTTTCCATGAGAACATCTCTCCCTTCTCAAGCACCAGCTTGTGACCGTCTTCGCAGTGGACCAGGGTGATGCCGTCGGCTGCGAACATGGCGAGATACACATCAGGCACCTTCTCGTAGGTGGTATGCTCGTCACTGCGGAATTCTTGGTACCCATCCTTGATATACTGGGGACGTAGGTATGCCGTCGGTAGCCGGAAATGGGTATGAATTATTAGTTTCTCCTTACTGTATTGGTCAGCTTTGACGTACTCCAACTTATAGGAGTATTGAAGTATCCCAGATTTCTGGTTAGTCTGACTAGAAGGAGACGTACTCGCCATGGGAGGGGTTGGAACTGCTGAAACCACGAGATTGTGGCTCCATGTAACAAATGCCTATAAATTAAGCACCTTCTATCTGGAGCCATCACGGTCTACTTACAAGGAACATCTAACTGACTGGTAGTATAGCATACCTACAGGATTTGTCAAGCCCAATACTGGAGTCCCCTATTCTGCAAGTTTCTTCCTTAGTGCGATGATTTCGTCGCGTAAAATAGCTGCGGTTTCAAAATCTAATTCTTTGACCACTTTTGACATTTCTTTTTCCTTAAGACGAATTAATTTTTGCGGGTCTTTGATAAAAATTTGCTCGTCGAGGTCCAAATTGAACTTGACCGCTTTCATATGGTCGGTCTCAAGATGTTCTGTTATGTCATTAATCTTTTTAACAATAGTTTTTGGAGTGATGCCGTGTTTCTTGTTGTATGCGGTTTGTAGTGCGCGACGACGCTTTGTCTCCGAGACAGCGTGTTCGATAGAGCCGGTTATTTTGTCGGCATACAAGATGACGTGACCAAGCACGTTGCGAGCGGCGCGACCAATAATTTGAATGAGAGCTGTTTCTGAACGCAAAAATCCCTCTTTGTCGGCGTCTAGAATGCCAATAAGCGACACTTCGGGCAGATCTAGGCCTTCTCGGAGCAGGTTTACACCAACGATACAGTCAAATTCGCCCTTTCTAAATGATGTAAGAATTTGAATTCGTTCAATGGTTTTGATGTCGCTGTGCAAATATTCGGCCCTAATTCCCTCGCCTTTCAAGTATTCGCTCAAGTCCTCCGCCATTTTTTTGGTAAGTGTTGTTGCAATAACACGCCCGCCGTTCGCAACAGTTTTTTTGGTCTCATTTATGAAATCCTGTATTTGTCCACCATAGTTTCCTTTTTCTACGATTGGTTTTACAGAAATTTCCGGATCAACCAAACCGGTTGGTCGAATAATTTGCTCAACAACTTGCTTGGATGTTTCTCTCTCGTAATCAGCCGGAGTTGCGGAAGTATAAATAACTTGCCCGACCCGTTCTTTAAATTCCTCAAATTTTAGAGGTCGGTTATCCATAGCAGACGGAAGGCGGAAACCAAATTCCACAAGCGTCTTTTTGCGCGACTGATCACCGGCGTACATTCCGCCTATTTGAGGAATAGTGACGTGCGATTCGTCTATAACTGTGAGGAAATCCGGTTTCCCGTCTTTTGTTTTTGGAAAATATGCGAGAAGCGTGTCGGGCGGAGAGCCCTCTTCACGTCCGGACATATGCCTAGAATAGTTTTCGATACCACTGCAATAACCCATTTCGCGAATCATGGCGAGGTCATAAGTAGTTCGGCGCTTCAGGCGCTCGGCTTCAAGCAACTTCCCTTCTTTCTCAAACTTTTTGAGTTGTGTCTTAAGTTCGGCTTTTATTTTCTTCATCGCACGTTCTTTTTCTGCTTCATTTGTGATGAAATGTTTTGCTGGGAAAATAAAAATGTCTTTTTCTTTGCCTGTAATTTTTTGTGATACTGGATCAACCTTGTTTATATTTTTAATTCCATTCGCACCAAGCGTAATGCTCCAAATCATTTTTTCCGACACAGGCATTATCTCAACCATTGAACCAATAGAGCGAAATGTTCCGGGAGTGAGGTCGGTGTTTGTACGTTCAAAATGAATGTTAATAAGCTTTTTCATCAAAGCTTTTCTGTCTATTTTTTGCCCAACCGAAAGTTTTAAATTTTCCTTTTCATATTCCACCGGCGAACCCAAACCGTAAATGCAAGAAACAGAAGCGACTATAATCACATCTTTGCGCGTCAAAAGAGCTTGTGTAGACGCGTGTCGCAAGCGGTCAATCTCTTCATTTATTTGAGCATCTTTCTCAATGTATGTGTCTGTAATCGGCATATACGCCTCCGGCTGATAGTAGTCGTAGTAAGAAACAAAATAATGAACTGCATTATTTGGAAAAAATTCTTTGTATTCTTGCGCTAGCTGTGCCGCGAGGGTTTTGTTGTGCGCAATGACAAGTGTGGGCTTACCAACCTCCGCAATCACATTCGCCATTGTGAATGTTTTTCCCGACCCTGTTACACCAAGAAGTGTTTGCCGGTCTAGGCCTTTTTTGAGTCCAGACAAAAGCTCCTTGATAGCTTTGGGCTGATCACCTGCAGGTCCCCAATCAGATTTTAGATTAAACGTTGTCATAGTAGCGCGAAATAAAAGTTTTTTTGAACGAATCGAACGAGCCGTCTATTATAGCCAAACGCATTTTTTCCACAAGGGCGATGATGAATCGCAAATTGTGGATGGATGCAAGAGTGCCCGCAAGCATTTCTTTTGACCTAGAAAGGTGCGCGACATAGCTCCTGGTATAATTTTTACAAGTATAACAGTCGCACTCACTATCAATCGGCGTAAAATCTTCAACGAACTCTCTGTTGTTTATATTTATGCGTCCATCGTTTGTGTACAAAGAGCCGTTTCGTCCCATTCGTGTCGGGGCTACACAATCAAATAGATCGCATCCATTTTCTACCGCTCCAAAGAGGTCACGAGGTTCACCGATGCCGAGCAAATGTCTCGGTTTATTTTCCGGAAGAATTGCATTGACCCAACCGACAGCGCTATCCATATCTTCTTTGTTGAATGACCCGCCTATTCCGTATCCGTCAAAATCCATTCCTGCAAGCACTCGCGCGCTTTCTTCTCTCAAGTCTCGATGTCGTCCGCCTTGCACAATTCCGAGAAGTCCTTGAGCTTGAGAAGCTTCGCTCTTTTTGTGATAGTCGAGACTACGCTTCGCCCAACGATGAGTGCGTTCCATTGCTTCTTTTTGGTATTCGTAAGGCGCTGTCGGAGAAGTACATTCGTCAAAAGCAAAAATCATATCAGCACCGATGTTGTGCTGAATTTCCATTGAACGTTCTGGAGTAAAACGATGCTCGCTACCGTCTTTAAAAGATTTAAACGTAACCCCATCTTCGTCTATTTTTGCAAGTTTGCCAGCAGTAT
>JAQTPS010000010.1 GCA_028712595.1 Minisyncoccota bacterium
AACTTTACGGTTTGGCGTATCGCACAGACTACGACCTTTCAAATCACGGAAAAGCAAGCAAGGTTGACCTGTCATATTTTAACGAAGAAACCGGAGAACGTTTTGTTCCTCACTGTATTGAGCCGTCGTTTGGCGTCGATCGCACAATTCTCGCTATTCTCTTGTCTGCATATGCTGAAGATACACAAGGCGACTCACCACGAGTATTTTTGAAATTCAACCCTCGCATTGCGCCCGTAAAAGCTGCCGTTTCGCCTTTGCTAAAAAATAAACCAGAACTCGTTGCGAAAGCTCGTGAAATATACGATGCGCTTAAAAAAGAAATTCCTCAAATAATGTGGGATGACAATGGGAACATCGGTAAGCGTTATCGCCGTCAAGATGAAATAGGAACTCCGTTTTGCGTAGTTGTTGACTTTGACACTCTTGGAGAAAAACCAGAATTAAAAGATACTGTAACTGTCCGCGACCGAGATACAGGCAATCAGACACGTCTCCCCGTTTCCGAGTTGCTTCCTTTTATACAGAAATCTATCCAGTAAAGACAAAAAGCCCCGATGAGGGGCTTTTTTGATGGGGAAGAGAATTATGCTAAACTAGCCAAATGAAATTCAAGAAAAAAATATTAAAAAATGGACTAAAAACAATAATAGTCCAAATGAAAGACAACCCAACCGTTACCGTCCTTGTTCTCGTAGAGACTGGCTCAAAATATGAAATAAAAGAGAAAAATGGCATCTCGCATTTCCTAGAGCACGTGTGTTTTAAGGGCACAGAAAAAAGAAAAACCGCAAAAGATATAATGGTTGAATTAGACGGATTGGGATGCCAGAACAATGCGTTCACAAACCAAGAATTTACCGGCTATTACGCTAAGGGTAAAGCAACAAATTTCAATAAAATGCTTGATGTGATTTCTGACGTGTATTTAAACCCAACACTGAAAGAGCAGGAGCTGGAAAGAGAAAAAGGAGTCATAATAGACGAAATTAATCTAAACGAAGATATGCCTGCGCAGAAAGCACAAATGCTTTTTATAAATTTAGTTTATGGAGACCAGCCAGCCGGATGGCCGATACGAGGGGAAAAAGAAATCATTAGGTCAATATCCAGAGAAGATTTTCTTGAGTATAGGAAGAAGCACTATGTTGCCGAGGCGACGACTGTAGTTATTTCGGGGAATGTAGATACAAAAGAGGCATTCAGAGAAGTAGAAAATAAATTCAAGAGTATTTCAACTGACAAAAAAGTTGGCAAGAAAAAAACTAAAGATTCTCAAAATGGGCCCATGGTTGGGCTCGGTTTCAAAGAAACAGACCAGACGCATGTCGTTATGGGGGTTCGATCATTTTCACTGAACGATAAACGCACTCCGACAGTAGAAGTATTAGCGTCTCTTCTTGGGGGCAGTATGTCGTCTCGTCTATTCCAAAAAGTAAGAGAAGAAATGGGGGTCGGATACTATGTTGGGTCAGGGAATAATACAACAACAGACACGGGCTGTTTTACTATCTCATGTGGTGTTGCGAACAATAGAGCAATCGAAGTTGTCTCTGCAATTATAAAAGAACTTGAGACATTAAAAACACAACTTGTGTCTGAAGAAGAGCTTAAAAAGGTTAAGGAATACATGGTTGGTACTATGTATCAAAGCCTAGAATCATCACTAGACCTTGCTTGGTATTATGGTCTAGAATCTATTTTTAGAAATAAAATTCTTTTGCCGAAAGACCAAGAAAAGCTTATTCGCTCTGTCACCGCTGAAGAAATCCGCAAAATAGCTCGCAAGATTTTTGTTGAAAAAAATCTAAACCTTGCCATCGTTGGGCCATTTAAAGATGAGGAAAAGTTTAAAGCATTGTTAAAAATAAAATAACCCAGCGGGGTGACGAGGCCTTGATGGCGTGAGCGGCACAAGACCGAACAACACATACAACGCAAGTTGTTATCTCACCTCGTTTTTTATATCGTCACGCCACCAATGTAACTTTTGTGTAGATTTAAATAATGTAACTTTGTTTATTTAACAAATAAGTTCAGTTATAGGTTCTTGGTGGAGGCCTCATTATCCCGCTGGGCTCGCTAAATTTGCGAAAATTGTGTACTATAATCTTATATGAAGGTACCTAGTAAAGACACGATAATTTCAATTTCGACGGGAACTATTGTGAAGGGACTCGCAATAATCGTCGCTTTTCTGGCACTTTGGACGCTTCGCAGTCTTGTTTTGATTGTTTTGACCTCGGTAGTTCTCGCGTCTTCAATGGATCCGGCGATTAAGTTTCTTGAGCGTCATCGTGTTCATCGTATACCGGCAGTGATTTTAGTGTATTTATCACTAGTAGGAATTTTTATTGGTATGTTTTTTGCCTTTGTTCCACCGCTAGTCGGAGAAGTCTATGAAGTCTCGACAAATTTTCCGGCAATAGCGAAAGAAATCAACGAAAGCATATTTAGTGGCGACACCGCAACTATTACAAAAGGTCAGGCGCTTATAGATCAAGTCGCCAAAGGAGCCCCTGCACAGGATTTGTTTTTATCAATTAGCAACATATATAGCGCGTCAGAAAGTTTTAACGGCTTTGTTAGCTCGGTTTTTGGCGGGTTATTTAGCTTCGTGCTCATAATTGTTCTTTCTTTTTACTTTGCAATGTTGGATCACGAAATTGAATCTTTTTTCAAAATTTTCATTCCAACCGGAAAGCAAGATTATGCAATTAGTCTCTGGGAGCGAACAAAAAACAAAATTGGAAAATGGATGCAGGGACAACTTCTCTTGGGTGTTATGATTTTTATACTCGTATATATGGGACTTACTATCTTTAGAGTTCCATACGCTCTTCTTCTCGCTTTGTTTGCCGGAATTATGGAGGTTATTCCGGTGTTTGGTCCGATCATCTCAGCAATTCCTCCGATACTTCTATCGTTTTCAATTGGTGGAATGACGCAGGCGCTTATAATGATGTTGTTCTTTATTGTGGTTCAACAATTTGAAAGCCATTTGATTTATCCTCTTGTCGTGAGAAAAGTTATAGGTGTTCCACCGATTCTCGTGATACTATCTTTAATTGTCGGCTTTGAACTTGCTGGCGTACTCGGCGTCATTATTGCAGTCCCGGTTGCGGCATCAATGATGGAGCTAGTTCTTGACCTTGAAAAAAAGAAAGCCCTTGTTTAATTCAAATAAGTGCTTCAACCCGGAAGTATAATTATGGAAAATAAAAAATTCTACATCACAACGTCAATCGCGTACATGAACGCCGCTCCACATATAGGATTTGCCTATGAGCTTGTTTTGGCCGATGTCATCGCAAGGTATCATCGTGGACTAAAAGAAGAAACCTTTTTCTTGACTGGCGCCGACGAGCATGGAGACAAAATAGCTCGAGCTTCAAAAAAAGAAGGTCTCGCCCCTCAGGATTTTGTGGACAGAAATGCAATTTTGTTTCAGGCGCTTATAAAGAAGCTCCGCATTTCGAACGATTTATTTATTCGCACTTCGGACAAAAAACATCACTGGCTTGGAGCTATGAATCTCTGGAGCGAAATAGAAAAAGCCGGTGATATATATAGGGGGAAATACGAGGGATTTTACTGTGTTGGTTGCGAGGCTTTCATTACGGAAAAAGAATTGGTGGACGGAAAATGTCCGACTCATAATACCGCGCCGGAAAGCATCAAAGAAGAAAATTATTTTTTCAAACTTTCTAAATATGCGCCGGAGCTCAAATCTATCCTCCAAAGCGGAAAACTTAAAATTATTCCGGAGAGTAAAATAAACGAAATGATTGCGCTCATAGATGCTGGACTCGATGACGTTAGTATTTCTCGTCCGGAGGGTGCCATTCCTTGGGGAATTCCGGTACCGAACGATTCATCGCAACTCATGTATGTTTGGTGCGACGCGCTTTCAAATTATATTTCTGCGCTAGGATATGGGCGCGTAGATGATGAAAATTTTAAAAAGTTTTGGCCCGCAGATGTGCAAGTTATAGGCAAAGATATTGTGCGTTTCCACTCCATTCTCTGGCCAGCATTTCTTCTTTCGGCAAAAATTCCTCTTCCAAAAGAGCTTTTGGTTCACGGATTTGTTATCTCGGGCGGTAAAAAAATGTCCAAATCTCTTGGAAACGTTTTAGACCCAAATGAATTCATAGATGCGTATGGCGGAGATGCGTTGCGGTATTATTTTTCTCGCGAAGTTTCGACAACCGAAGACTGGGACTTGACCCGCGAAAAATTCAAGGAGACATACAATGCAAATCTTGCAAATGGACTTGGCAATCTTGTTTCTCGAACACTAAAAATGGCAGAGCAGTATTGGGGAGGAAAAGTTTCTGGAGACGCTTCCTCGGTGCCACCTATTCGCACTCGAATTACAGAGACTGAAACGCTCCGCGACCTTGGCGGTTTCAATATTCCGTACCTTGTAACGAACAACATTTTCCCTCGTTACCACGAACATATGCGCGCCAATGAGATAAACAGAGGCGGAGACGTTGTGTGGGAACTCATATCATATCTTGACCAATTTATTGCAGATTATGAACCGTTTAAGCTCGTCAAAACCGACAAAACTTTGGCTGAAAAAACGGTGTGGGGAATCCTGTATGGCCTTCAGGCGGTTTCTGAAATGATTACGCCGATGATGCCAAGTACGGCAGAAAAAATGGATATTCTTCTCGGTCCAAAGGTAAAAGTAGATAGCAAAGGTGATTTTACTTTTTCCGTTACAGTTCCAAAAGAACCGCTGTTTATGAGAAAACAATAATATGATGCCACAATTTTTTGATATTCATTCTCATGTAAATGAAGAACAATTTGACGAAGACAGGCAAGAAGTTTTCAAGCGAATGAAAGACGCTTCTGTTTGGACTATTATTGTTGGAAACGACCGAAAGAGTTCTCAGGATGTGGCAATGCTTACCTCGCTTGCGGGCGATGGAGTGTTTGGGGCGATTGGTGTGCACCCAGTAGACAATTTGGATGGTCGTTTTGATAAAGTATTTTTTGACGATCTTGTGGTGGGCGAGAAAATTGTTGCGGTAGGGGAATGTGGTCTCGATTATTCGCGCTTTGAAATTATCCAAGATATTCCAGCAGAAAAAGTTCGCCAACGAAAGCTTTTTGAAGCTCAGATTGATTTTGCTTGTGAAAATGACCTACCCGTTGTTATTCATTGTCGTGAAAGTGGCAAAAATCTTTCAGATGCAACAGAAGACATACTCTCTATCCTTCGCGAGAAAAAAGAAATTCATGGGAAACATTTACGCGGGCATGTTCACTTTTTTTCACAAACCATAGAAATTGCGCGGAAATATTTTGATCTAGATTTCAGCATCTCTTTTACCGGAGTTATCACATTTGCGCGAGATTATGATGAAGTAGTAAAACTTGCCCCACTTGATCGCATTATGGCTGAAACAGATTCCCCGTACGTTACTCCTGTGCCTAACCGCGGAAAAAGGAATGAGCCCATCTTTGTAATAGATGTGGTCAAAAAAATTGCCGAGATACGCGGGGAGGACTATGAGACAGTGCGTGTGGCCCTCGTTCAAAATGGGCTCAAGCTGTTTAATATCAAAACTACATAAGGCTGGCCCTAAAAAAGACTGCTCGAGCGTTCTTTTGACTTTGAGGGGTTCGTCTGCTAGTATGTGCAGGTTATCAGGTTAAGGGGTTCGCCCCATTGAAAATTATGAATCATAATGAAAACACGGAGCCACGCGTATATGAGCTTGGCTACCATCTTGTGCCGACTCTGTCCGAGGAGCAAGTCCCGGGAGCGTCCAAAGCCGTGCGCGGTATGATTGACGGAATTTCCAAGGATATAATTGCCGAGGAAGCTCCTGTCTTTATTGACCTCGCCTATCAGGTTGTAAAAACGATCAACCATAAGAACAAACGATTTGATGATGCTTATTTTGGCTTTATCAAATTTGAAGCTTCTCCAGAAGACATCGCAAAACTAGAAGAAGGATTGAAGAAGGATGAAAATGTTCTTCGCTATCTCATTGTAAAAACCCTTCGCGAGAATACGTTTATCTCAAAGAAGTTCCCTTCCTCAAATGCAAAAAATCGTGAGGAAGAAGTAGCTCCTGTAGAAGAAGCGCCTGCTTCAGAAGTTGCAGAAACTGAAGAAGAAAAAGAACCAAAAAATCCGATTGACGATATGGACAAAGCTATCGATAAATTGGTAGCATAATACTATGTACTTAAATAAAGCAATTGTTTACGGGAATCTTACTCGCGACCCAGAGCTTAAATCTCTTCCTTCGGGGATAAAAGTTACAAGTTTTAGTTTAGCTACTAATCGCACTTGGAAAGACAAATCCGGCGCAAAGCAGGAAAGTGTCGATTATCACAACATCGTTCTTTTTGGCAAACTCGCAGAACTTTCAGCACAATACTTAAAGAAAGGTTCGTCTGCGCTAATTGAAGGACGTATGCAAACAAGAAGCTGGGATGATGCTTCCGGCGTCAAAAAGTATCGTATGGAAATTGTTGCAGACACCATGCAATTTGGTCCTCGTAGTAGCGGAGCCGGAGGAGGATACAGCGCTCCTGCAACATCTTCAAAAAATACTTCTGCCCCGGCTCCTCAAGAACAGCTCGCAACCATAGAGTATCCCGAAGAAGACATAAATCCGGACGACATTCCATTCTAAATTTAACAAATCACAAATATGAAAATTAAAAACCAACAGTGTTATTTCTCAGCCAACAATGTAAAGCTGATTGACTACAAAGACACAGAAATCTTGAAAAAGTTTTTGAACCCTCACGCTCGAATGATAGCGGGGGAGCATACTGGCATCTGCGCAAATCACCAGCGCCAGCTTGCTACTGCCGTCAAACGCGCGCGTTTTATGGCTCTTCTTCCGGTTGTCGCTAGGTAAGACACAATAAAAAAACACCCCCAACTGGGGGTGTTTTTTTATTGTGTCTTACTTCTTGTCGACTCTTTCAGTATAAGTTCCCGTCTCTGTGTTGATGCGAAGCATATCGCCTTCGTTTATGAACATAGGAACATTTATAGTAGCTCCTGTTTCGAGTACAACCTGTTTGTTTCCTCCTTGAGCTGTGTTCCCTTTGACTGCCATAGCGGCTTCTTTTACAAGAAGATCAACTTTCACAGGAACTTTTACTCCGATTATTTTCTCATCAAACATAATTGCTTCAACAATGCTGTTTGATTTCAAAAATGCTTCTTTGCCCTCAAGCATAGTTTGTTTCAAAGAAAAACGGTCAGATGGATCATCTTCTTTGCAGAACCAAGATTCTCCCTTTGCCGTATATAGATACTTGATGTTCTCAAGCTCGATATCGGCTTCAGGAACCTTGTCGGATGCGTGAAAGGTCGCAGGAATAATTTTCCCAGTGATAAGATTTTTTAATTTAGTCTGATTTTGTGGCTTCCGCTGTTGAGTGCGGGCGACATGAGAATCGATGACTTCATACGGTTCGTTCTGATAAATAATGTATTTTTTTGGTGTTATATCGTTGTATACAAGCATAATGTTCCTAGTCTACATATTTTTTGGTAAAAGTCGAGCTATCCTCTATTCGCGGGAGGTTTGTAGTAAATCGGCATATATTATTACTCGACTTCTTTAAGTTTTGCGCGGATATCTTTTAGAATGGTTCCGCGAACTGCTTTATTCTCTTTGTCGGCTAGGAAAATACAAGCCGAATCATACCCACGACCGATTTTCACATCTCCATAAGAATAAGAATTGCCAGATTTTTGCAGAATTTCAAATTTTTCTCCCAAAGACAGAATTTCACCTTCTTGAGAAATTCCGTGTCCGTGCATAAGGTCAAACTCTGCTTGTTTGAAGGGGGCAGCCACTTTATTTTTCACAACCTTTACGCGCGTGCGACTTCCAACAACTTCATCTCCTTTCTTTATCTGCGCAATGCGACGTATATCCAAACGAACCGAAGTATAAAACTTCAGCGCCTTTCCTCCAGGAGTAGTTTCAGGATTGCCAAACATCACCCCTATCTGCATACGAATCTGGTTTATAAAAATAACAATAGTTTTTGACTTTGCAACGATTGCAGTGAGCTTGCGGAGAGCTTGGGACATCAAACGTGCTTGTTTCCCGACGTGGTGCGCTCCCATATCTCCCTCGATTTCATCTTTTGGAGTAAGTGCGGCGACAGAGTCAACAACAATGACGTCTATTTTCCCTGAACGCACCAAACTCTCCACTATTTCGAGAGCCTGTTCTCCTGTGTCTGGTTGCGAGATAAGAAGTTCGTCGATATTTACGCCAAGTTTTTTTGAATAATCAGGATCCATCGCATGCTCTGCGTCAATGAAAGCGCAAATTCCGCCATCCTTTTGCGCCTCCGCAATAACATGAAGAGTAAGAGTTGTTTTGCCGGAAGATTCTGGTCCAAAAATCTCGACAATACGTCCACGTGGAAGTCCGCCGACTCCAAGCGCGTAGTCAAGACCTATTGAACCTGTCGAGATAGAACCAACATTAACTTTTGGCTTGTCGCCAAGTTTCATAATTGCTCCTTCGCCAAACTTCGCCTGAATAGCGTCTATGGTATCTGTGATATTTGCTCCGTGCACCTTTGGTTCTTTTACTGCCTTTTTGTTCATTGCCATAATATTAAAATTTAATTTGTTATTGTTGATGTCGCGGTTGTCGTTGCGGTTATCGGCATTTCAATCCTGTTCGGGTCGGTGGTAGCCAGATTGATTTCAATCGTCTTTTTTGCCTCTCGCCCATAGTGATCCGAGGCAGTGAGCTTCATTATATTATAGCCCTCCGCAAGGAGCAATGATTCAGAAAAGTTGCCCTGAAGGTCGAGTGGTACCTCCGCGCCATTCAATGTAAAAACATTCGCGCGTATTGCTTTACCTGCGATTTTTATCAAAGGTGTGGTAGTCGAAAATCCACTTTGCGGAGTTTCAACTACGATTTGAGGTCCGCGAATATATCCCTCCAAAACAAAATATGAATAAACGAGCACAATACCGACGCCAAGCGAAGTAAACACCCATGCAATTATTTTTCGTGGTTCCATTTTGTAAACTTTAAGAGCCCTGCTCACAATCTGACTACTCTACTTCCGTTCCCGGTTTTTGGAGAACCTCTCGCGGTTTTGCTCCATCGCCGGGGCCGATTACACTTCTGTCCTCAAGCATATCCATTAGGCGCGCTGCGCGGGCATACCCGAGCTTAAGGCGACGCTGAAGATATGAAGTGGATGCTTTTCCAGCCTCGATTACTATCATTCGAGCTTCTTCATAGAGTTCATCTTCCTCTTCTTCCTCGCCATCTTGAAGTGATGCTTCGAACAGGAGATCTCGATCAGGTCCGATTGTTCCCTGCGAGAAATTAATCTCATCAGGGAGTTTGTCTGTCTCAAGCCCGGCGAGGTATTTTACTACCGCTTTAACTTCACTCTCTGACATAAACGCCGACTGAATACGAGTTGGACGCGACATTTCACCTGATATATAGAGCATATCTCCGGCGCCAAGAAGCTTTTCCGCTCCTGAACCATCCAAAATAGTTCGTGAATCAATTTGTGATGATACTTGGAGCGCGATTCTGGCAGGGATGTTTGCCTTGATTAATCCTGTGATGACATTCACCGATGGGCGCTGTGTGGAAACGATAAGATGAATACCGACAGCTCGACTCATCTGCGCAAGACGAACAATTGCGCTTTCAAGCTCTCTAGGATATGCCTGCATAATATCGGCTAGTTCATCCAGAACTATAACGATATAAGGCATTTTTTCCGGCAATGTTGCCATGTCCACAGCTTCGCCTTTCTTTTTGTTTGCATCTGCCTTTTTTAAAGCTGGCTCGAAAACATTCTTATGGTACGAAGAAATATCGCGAACACTTTCAGCTTCGAGAACATTGTAACGTCGCTCCATTTCTTTTGCCGCCCATTTGAGCGCGAGGATTGCTTTTTTTGCGTCTGTGATTACCGGCGTCAAAAGGTGCGGGATTTTGTTGTACAACGTAAGTTCGACGCGCTTCGGGTCAATCATTATGAGACGCAAGCTCTCTGGCCCATTTCGGAAAAGCAAGGAATTGATAATAGCGTGAATAGTTACCGACTTGCCTGAACCGGTAGCTCCTGCGATCAAGATGTGAGGCATCTTTGCGAGGTCTGCGAAATAAAGTTTTCCTGACACACCCCTCCCCAAACCGAGAAGAAGTGGCTTCGGAGATTTTTGAAATTCTTCAGAAGAAAATAATGTGTGAAGCCCCACTATTGTCTTTACCGAGTTTGGAACTTCAATGCCGACGAGTGACATTCCGGGGATAGGAGCTTCAATACGAAGTGGATGCGCTGCGAGGGCGTATGAGAGTTCGTTTTGGAGTCCGACGATGCGTGAAAGTTTTACTCCTTCAGCGGGCTTCAAGGCGTACCTTGTTACCGATGGGCCGATAGAAACTTCGTCCATCTCAACAGTGATGCCGTACTGTGAAAGAGTGCGTTTAATGATGTTCATGTTCGCCTTGATGTCTCCGACACCCGGCTTGCCACGATCGCCTTCAAGGTACGAAAGTGGGGGAGGAGTGTAAGGAACACCCGAGACCTGATGAAGAGGCATACCTTCCGCCATCTCCTCTTTCTTTTCTTTTGGCTTAGCGGGCTTAATCGTCTTATCTTCGTCAAGCGGTAATTCTCTCTCTTTTGTAGGTTCTTCTATCTCAAGACCAACTCCCTTTATTTCTGCCTCTTCAATATCGTCGAGAGGCATCTCTTCTTCGTTCTCTTTCTTTCTCCAGAAAAGGAGCGCTTTGAAATTTGGAATAGTGTTGAACATGAGAAGGAATGAAATGGCGAGGAATGCAACGAGGAAAAGTGTTGCAACTAATTCTTTGAAAAGACGAACCATCGGAGTTGCCACCAGATTGCCCAAGAGTCCACCAGCATCATGCCCGGAAAAAATGCTCATAAGACCAAGAGAAGAGAACAAAAAAAGAAATGCGCCGATGCTTGCCGTTGTCGCGAGATTTGGTCGTGACGATCGGAAAAAAGAAATGCCGAGCAAAAAGAGGAGAGTGGGTAAAATAAAATATCCAATACCGAGAAGATAACCCAACCAGTCATAAAGCACATTCCCAACAGGCCCTCCATATCCTCCAGTGTCGCGACCGAAAGGAGCGACGGAAAGAAAGATTGCAATTACAAAAAGTAATATCGCAATAACGTGGTGACGTGTTTCATCTGAAAGTCCGCCTAGGAAAGAAAAACGAGAACCACCGTCATTATTTTTACGCGAATATTTTTCGTCGTCCTTTGTTTTATTTGCAGAACGTCCGGTTTCTTTTTTTGCCATAGAATATCTGTTTATAATAGCAGAAAAATACGGTCATACCAAGGAAAAGTAAAGCTCACAAATAAATGCCCAGATATTTCCTTGTTGTCTTTTAAAAATGTCCGTTATATAATGAGCGAGCGAAAAAGTTGTATACCAAAGAGAAAAACTTTTGAACAAGCTTACATCTCTGGGACACCTAAAAGACAGTATAAATTATCATTATGGACATAAAAAAAGATAGCCAAGGAAATGGGTCACTATCCACATCTTTAACAAGCGGAATGGAGTCTTTTAACGTTCTCCTCTCTAGGAAATGTGAACGCTTGGCTACGGCTCTCTACTTGGTCACAAACTTCCTATTGGACACCGAACCTATTAAGTCACGGCTCCGAACCCTATCTCTCGAGCTCGTTCGGGAAGCTACCTCCGCAAGATATGGCGCAACTCACAATGAAGGGAGTGTCCTTGAGAATCTACGCGGAAATATCAATGAGACACTTTCCTTGCTAGAGCTTTCTTTCATTGTGGGCCTTGTTTCAGAGATGAACTTCTCTATTCTGAAGCGAGAATATACATCTCTCCGTGATAGAATAGATGTCAAAAAAGCCTCGCGAGAGTCGCGAACAGACACAATCCTCGGGGACACCTTCTTTGGCTCGTCTTTTGCTGAAGTTTCTATCGGACATCCTTCTAAAGGACAAAGAGACATAAAGGACATCCAAATGTCCGATAGAAACCGCGTCGCAACACCGACCCTATCTTCTTTCTCTGCCCACAAAACACAACCCCGGATTCCAACACAAACATCTCCAAAAGCATACAACCCAGAAGCCCCATTAGATATTGGGCGTACCGCCAGACGCACCCGAATTTTGAAACTCATTAAGGACAACGGCGAGGTTACAATAAAGGACATTTCAAACCACTTTCCGGAGCTGTCCGAAAAGACGGTTCAACGTGAACTTGTGTCTTTGACGGAGGCCAATATTTTGAAGAAATCCGGTGAACGTCGCTGGTCTCGTTACTCACTCAAATAGCAAGTAAGATCTAAGGAAGTTTGCCGTCTTCTGAAATACGCCCTAATTCTGCGTATTTACTTGCTTCTATTACTTAAATATGCTATTTTAGTTAGGTGTGGAGTGCTGTGCGTCAGGCGTTCTTTTTGAACGATTCGCGAGTTATCCACATATATATTTTGCAGGTTACGCTTGTAAAATATATAATGTATGCAAGTTCAGTGTGTGTAGAAATACATGCGCAGAATTTGTGCGTAGGGATATTGTTAACGCAGTATCTCTAAGAGTTAAAACGCTCCCGTCAGACGGTAATATGCAAGCAACGGGTGAAGGTCATTGAAAACTAGATCCACTGCGCAAAAATCTCTTTTAGATTTGCGCTTAATTAAAAAGCAAAAAGAAGTTTTTGCGCAGTGGGTCTTGCATAGGAAACATATCTAAAAATAGAGGTGTGTTTCTATGTTTCGTCGACCTTCGAACCCCTGCGGTCGAAGCATTACTGAATGACTGATCATGGCAAAACGAACGTTTATCATTTCGAAGCTATTTAGCCTTCAAAAAGCGGAAATAGCAAAAACGCGCGAAACGTTAGCAACTTATTATTACTAGTTTAACGCTAATCGTTTCGTGTGTGTTAGTTTATTAAATTATTATGACAAAATATAAAATTGCGGGATTAGTAGCCGCAGTTGCAGGATTCTCCCTTGCTTTCACAGCAGTGGCATCTTCCTACAACTTCGCTACCAATCTCAAAATGGGAATGACTTCGGCAGATGTAAAGAATCTCCAGGTTGTTCTCAACTCCAGCGCAGACACTCAAGTGGCTGCAACAGGAGTAGGTTCAGCTGGCCTCGAAACTTCGTACTTCGGTGCGTTGACAAAGGCGGCAGTCGTTAAGTTTCAGGCGAAGAATGGACTCCCTACAACAGGTTATGTAGGTCCTATGACTCGCGGAGTACTTAATACAATGGGCACAGTGACAACAGGATTGGTTCCTGGTTGTACTTCTACAACTGGCTTTAGCCCAACGACAGGTGCGTCATGCGCAGGTGGTGTTGTCGCAACACTTCCAGCTGGCTGTACTTCAACCGTTGGCTTTAGTCCAACAACAGGACAGTCATGTTCTGCTGTTGTTCCTCCGGTAGTTACTCCTGCAGGTCCAGTAGTAGCATCAGTTGCTACAACGAATCCTGCATCAGGACTTCTCGTTGATGGTCAGGCAACAGCTAACCTTGCCGAGTTTACCTTCGCAGGTACTGGCACAGTTAGCTCTGTAACTCTCCAGAGAAGCGGAATCTCCGATCAGAACGCACTTTCAAATGTTTACCTCTATGACGGCGTAACACGCCTCACTGATGGTTACTCATTCAACCAGTCTGGAACGATGGTGATGAATGGCCTAAGCATTGCAGTAAGTGGTTCAAAGACAATCTCCGTGAAAGCAGACGTTGCCGCATCGGCATCTTCTTCTAACGCTACTCTCGGAGTTTCTCTTACCAACTACACGGTTGGTGGCGTAGCAACAGCAGCTTCCCTCGCTGGCAATGAGCATTCATTTGCAGTTGGCAACTTGGCTACCGTTGTTGTAGGAACACAGACTGTTACAACAGCAACAGTAAATGCAGGTACATCATCGTACACATTCTGGTCAGCTCCAGTACAGGTTAGTACTCGTTCAGCGTTGTTAAAGTCAGCTGCCTTCCGTATGGTAGGTTCAGCTCCTTCTGACGCGCTCTCAAGTGTTAAACTGTTCATCGATGGTGTTGATACAGGTGTAGCAGGTACTGTGGCATCAGTTCAGGGTTCAAACTACTTAATGTTTGACCTTACAGTTGCCCCAAAGACCCTCACTACTGGTTCACACACAGTCGCTGTGCGTGCAACTATTGACAAAGGTTCAAACCGCTCAGTTCAAGTATCCCTCCAGCAAGCTGCTGACCTTATGGTCACAGACAGTCAGGTTGGGGTAAATATCGCCGCAACTGGCCTTTCAAATTCAGGTGGCGTTATTAACATTGCAGCAGGTTCTGCAACCCTTCTTCTTGATCCTGCATTCCAGGCAACGACAAACGTTTCTGGAGGCGCTTCAAACGTAGCAATTGGTAAGTTCAAAGTTCATGCATATGGTGAAGATGTGAAGGTATCATCCCTCACAGTACTCCCAGTGCTTGGCACAATGACACCAACAGGTACGACCCTTGATGAGGTTACCGTCTTCTTTAATGGCTCACAGATTGGTTCTTCACAGGACTTCTCTGGCACAGCTTTGACATTCCAGCTCGGTTCACAAATGATCGCTGCTGCAGGTGTGGATTCAACTCTTGAAATCCGCGCAAACATCAGTAGCTCAGCATCTGTAAACTACACAGCTGGTACAGTCGCTGTAACAGTTTCAACTGGAGTAGGAAACGCACAGGGTCAGCTTTCTTTGACATCAGTTAACTTCCCAACGTCAGACGTAGTGGGTAACACCCTTACGGTTTCGACAGCAACGTTGGCTATTTCAAAGAACACTGGTTATGCAGATCAGACAGCTAGCCCTAACACAGCAAGTGTTAAGATTGGTTCGTTTGTACTCCAAAACCAGAGCACAACAGAAAGCGTACGCGTAACATCTCTCCTTGTTGCTCTTTCAGGTACATCAGCTTTGACAAACTTCTCAGCTCTTCGTACTTCAGAGACATCAGGTTCAGGTGCTACACCAGTACAGCCACAGGCTTCAAACACATTCTCAGTTGACTTTACTCTTGCACCAGGTGCAACAAAGACAATTGACATCCTTGCAGACACAAGTACAGCTACGAGTGTAAGTGTTACAAACACAAACACAGTTGCTCAGACTATGGTTGTAAGCAACACCGCAACTCCAGCAGCAAACGGAGTTAAGGCAAGCCGAGCTGTTACCGTAACAGGTACTACAGGCTGGGATGCAGGAGATACAGCAACCGTTAACGTTAACGGTCTTCCATCCGTTTACACATGTGTTGGTGCTAACGAATCTGCAACTACTGTTGCAGCAGGACTTGTTTCAGCAATTAACCTCAACAACAACGTAAATGGTATTATTACAGCTTCAAATCTTGCTGGAGTAATCACCATCGAAGCCGACACAGCCGGAACAGCTGGTAACTCAATTACCCTTACTGTTTCAAAGGTTGTTGCTTCAGGTGACGGAAACATTGCTGCCGCAGGCGCAACACTTACTGGTGGTACAGCAAATACTGCTCAAATCAGTACTTTGACTCCTGCTAACGTAGAAATTGGCGACGTCTTTACAGCTGGTATCGGTTCAACTAACGTAAGCGTCACAGCTACAGCAGCTACTGTCGCTAACGTTACTGGCCTCATGACCACTGCATGGAACGCTAATAGTACACTTGCTGCTATTGCAACCGCAGCCGATGGTACAACTGCCGTCAACTTGACAGCTGTTGTTTCCGGAACTGCAGGTGCATTCACAGCAACTTCGTCAACGACAAACGGTTCTGTAACCGCTGCCGCAACGATTATCACGACAACTACTGTAACTTCTATCGGTTCAACAAGTAACGTGTCTACGACAAGTGGAGCAATCCCTGGTCAGACCATCACTCTTGCATCCGGTACAGTTACAAATCCTCCTACAATTGTTACATCTGCATCTACTGTTGCTCAGCTTGTTGCTGCAGCAGCTGGTGGTGCCGCAGACGCAACAAAGGCGGAGTACAACTTTATCTCAACAAGCGGTCCTTCAACAGTTACAGGACTTACATTCACTGTAACTGGAACGGGTACGGTTACTACCGTTAAGGTAGTTAGCCCTTCAGGCACTGTTTATGGTTCAGCTCCGATAGCTTCGGGTGTTGCATACATGACAGGTCTTAACATCCCAGTTCCGCTTGGTGGTTCAGGAGCTAACGTAGACGCATTGGTATCGTACTCAGAAGTAGGCGCAACAGGCGTAACTTCATACACGACATCAAAGATCTCGTTGACATCTGTTACCTACACGAGTGGTGGAACAACAGCTACGTTCACACCTACAGTTGATGCTCCTACTATGACAGTTGTAGGTTCAAAGCCTTCGTTCACAGTAACTGATTCTAGCGACACATTGTCTAACAGTCAGGTTAAGATTGCTGAGGTTACAGTCACCGCAGATGCAAAGGGTGATATCAAACTTGGCAAACTCCCAATCACTGTTACTTCAACAGGTGTAGCAACAGTCGTTACAGGTGCTAACAACATTGTTGTTAAGGACACCAACGACACAGTTGTTACTACGACCAACACTGGTCTCGCAGTATCAGCCGGTGCTTCAGGCTCAGATACAATTATCTTCGGAGCTTCCTCTGCAACTGCTTACTTGATTACAGCAGGAACTTCAAAGACATTCCGTATCTACGCAACTCCAGATACTGTTTCTGGTGCAATTGGCACGACATCTCTATCCACAAAACTTGGTTCAAGCGGATCAGTTGAGTGGTACGACGCTGCCGGCAACAGCACTACAGCACGTAGCGCATCTGCAGTATTTAACTACCCAACCACAACATCAGTTATTACTAACTAATGTTGCCTAGGAACTAGTTAAAAAGTTTCTCGATTCTTAAAATCGAAGTCTGGGCGACTTAAAACCCTAGTTTGGCAGAACTCAAAACTGTACCAAAAACCGCCGAGCACATTTATGTTGCTTCCGGCGGTTTTTGCGTTTTAGGGTAGGCAATAATCAAGGACTGTCCTTGATAATGTAGGAGGAGCTTTATATAATGTGCATATGCAGAGAAAATTTGAGTTTTCGATTGGTGAGTATTATCACGTTTACAACCGCGGAACTGATAAAAGGATTATTTTCACTAGTTTAAATGATTATCATAGGTTTATTGCATTGCTCCATTTATGCAATAGTTCGGAACCAGTACATATAGGCAATATCCTTCAAAATAATCAAGGACTGTCCTTGATTAGTCTTATAAATGTTGGGATTTCTGACAGACTAGTACATATTGGTGCTTACTGCTTGATGCCAAACCATTTCCACCTACTTTTGCGTGAAAAACAGGAGAATGGGATAAGTTTATTTATGAAGAAGCTTTTGACTGCATATTCTATGTATTTTAATAAGAAATATGAGAGGAGTGGTGCTTTATTTGAAGGGCCTTTCAAAGCAACCCATGCCGATACGGATGTATATTTGAAGTATTTATTTTCCTATATCCATCTGAATCCTGTTAAAATCATTGACCCAAACTGGAAAGAGGATGGAATTAAAGATAGAGAAGTAGCGAAGAAATACTTAACAGAATACGCACACTCAAGCTATTTGGATTATATGGGTACAAATAGAGCAGAGGGTGTTATTTTAAACAAGGGTGCATTCCCTGAATATTTCACAACAGCAAAAGATTTTGACGATTTTGTGAACGATTGGCTTACATTCAAGGTTGAATAGCCACAGAAAGGTCCGACCTTCCTGGGAGTTATCCACAGGTTTGGGCAAGAAAATTAGGGGGTTGAAGTGGTGCTTGTTACAATAAAAGCAATTATGAAAAAAATTTTAAAAGTTTTGAAGTGGGCGGGCATTGTAATAGTGACCGCTTATATTTTGTTAATCATTATTCGTATTCCTGTTTTTATAGATAAACAAGCCACTGAAGCGCAAATAGAAGTTATCCACAACACAAAACTTACCCTCGACGATGTAATGGGCACAAATCTTCCTCCGGACCCAGGCGCAGAAGCAGACAAAACCGTTGCGGGTATTGATGCAAACAAGAATGGTATTCGCGATGATGTTGAACTGGCGATTTTTAAAGAATATCCGGAGTCGGCAAAGACGAGAGCGGTGCTTTTACAGTATGCGTTGGTACTTCAGATGGAATTAACGCAACCGTTTGAGAATACACAAAACGTGACTGAGGTGGTGAGAGAGGAGGATAGGGCAGATTCTTGCGTCGGTGATACTTTGGTACCAGGAGAGAATCCTGAATCTGGGAGGACTTATGCTGAAGTAAAAAGGATTGATATATTTATTAATTTTGTTGAAGACCTACAGTTTAATACAAGCGAAAGGAAGAAAGCTAAAAATGATTTTTATGAAAAGTTGAGAAGTTTTAGCCCGCTTGGCGAAGTAGCATGTGATATTGATTTAGCAAAACTTCCTAACTAACAATGAAGAAGCTATTTTTAAAAATATGTAAAATAGCTGTCGTTTTATTTTTGTTGCCGTTGTTTTCACTTGCTCAAACAACCAATGTTTTTTGTTTGAAAACTGGATATACAATTGAAACAATCAACGGAATTTTTACTAAAGAGGGTAGCCTTAATGGTACTGACGGTGCCAAAGCAAACAGGAAAGCTGTTGAACGTTTTTTCCCTTCTACTTATCGCTATCGAGGTGAATCTCTCACCGTCGACTACCTCTACAATCCAACGTATGGCCCACTCGACCTATCCGACACAGCAATCCAAAAAACTTTTGAAGGGGTTGATATGAAAGACTCCGATTTCCTCAAAATCTTAACCGACGCAAGCGCCCAAATCAAAACCCAAAAAGTACTCCTCGTTGCTCACTCGCAAGGCAATTTTTATGCAAACAATTTTTATGATGCAGTTACAAAAAGCGGAGATGTTTCAGCTGGGTCAATCGGTGTGTATGGTGTTGCCGTGCCCGCAAGCAAAGTAGCGGGCGATGGAATATATCGAACTTCGGATACGGACACCGTCATTAATCTCGCAAGAAAGGTTTTCCCAGGGAAAACACTGAAAGCAAATGACAGTATTAATTATAAAGATTCGGACGATTCTGGTCGGGGTCACGGATTTCGTGAAATATATTTAGAGTACCGTGGCGAGGAAATAAAAAAAGAAATAGAAGAGTCCTTGGGTAAATTGTCGGTTGATTCCACGCGCTCTGAAGACGGACCTTGCATAAACCCACCCGAAGAGCCTTCTGTCGCTGATAAGATAATAACAAAAATCGTTATTTATCCAGCCGACTTTGCCCTAACTTCTGGCGTGGTGGGAGTTAATATAGCAAAAAACATAATTGTTGTCGTAGCCAAAGGAACATATCATGTTGGAATTTTGATTGGCAACGTCACCATAGACCTCGCGGTAAAAACAGCTCAAGTTACGGCAGATGTTGCAATTTGGACTGCAAACACAGCCGTTGATGTTGCTACAGCCACCTACAACGCTGGTGTGAATCTTGTAGTTGGAACTTATAATGTCGCCGTTTCCGCCGGGTCAAGTGTTGCTTCTTCCGTGTCTTCGTTTTTTAGTTGGCTAAATAATAACGGAGGTGACAGTTTGGGAAGTTCCTCAAACATGGCTTCGGCAATAATGGCAACCACGAACTCTCCCGAAAATAGTTCACCCGCTTCCGACACTTCTGGCACAAATAATGGAGCAGAAACAACGGTGGGCCAGCCACAGCCAGTCGATGAAAGTTATGAAATTATTTACGACTCCGCAAACGAAAATTTCACGAGCGAAAATCCTGTAGACATAAATAATACACCACAAGAAGTTTCCTCAGCTTCTTCTGCGGCTCAACCGGTAAGATACATAGTCATCCGCCCATCAAGCGGTGGAAACAGGGGAAACACACAACCAACGACAGAAATCACGGCAACTACTACAGCAACCACCACCACAAGCACCGCAACCGAAACAGACCAAACGACTTCTACGGGAACTCCAGAAATTCCACCGACAGAAGCGACGTCAACTCCGCCTGTTGTCACGCCAACCGATACCACTGCCCCCGTCATCACAATTTTTGGAAGAAATCCTGCAACTGTTGCGGCGAATTCTGTGTATACAGATTTGGGAGCGAGCGCGGAAGACAATATTGATGGGGTTCGCCCTGTTGAAAAATCTGGAGAAGTTGATACCTCGATATCCGGCGCATATTTAATTACTTACACTGCATCAGACCTATCTCACAACACCGCAACAAGCACTCGCACTGTAAATGTCATCGCGACGACCTCCGGACCAACAACTCCAACCGACCTTAATGGAAACGGAATTCCAGACAACCAAGAAGAAGATGTAATAATAACGTCAAACGCAACTTTGCCCGCCGGTGAATACAATTTCAATAATTTAACGATAACAAATAATGCAAAACTTACGACAGAAGGTGATGTAAACTCTACAGAAATTTTCAAGGGGGTAAAAATAAATGCAATTAATCTAACAATCACAAGTGGAGCGTCCATATCTGGAGATGGAAATGGGTATCTAGCAGGAATGGGATTCGGAGCTCCTGTCAGCGCTGGTCCGGGGGCAAGTTATGGAGGAGTTGGATACAACAACAGCATCTCATCTACATACGGTTCGGCCACACATCCATTGGATTTGGGAAGTGGAGCCGCACGACAAGGTGGGGGAGCAATTAGACTTGCGGTATCAGAAATTTTGCAAAACGACGGGACAGTCTCTGCAAATGGCTTGAGCTCGGGATCTGGTGGAAGTATTTACGTTACGTCAGACACCATAAAAGGAAATGGTATTTTTCAAGTAAACGGTGGACCACTTTATGCAAGCGGTTATTTACAAGGCCCAGGTGGTGGCGGACGAATGGCTCTTTATTATCAAACATCTTCATTCGCGGGAACAGCCGAAGCAAAAGGTGGATGTGGAAGTTATGATGGGTTTAGTATGACTTGCGCGGAGAAAGGAACAGTTGGGCTTTTTGATGTGCCGAACAATAATCTCCGTATAGATACGTCATTTCGTTTCCAAAAAAATGACAGTCCTCTGAATTTTAACAAGATTTTGGTGACCAATGGAGCAGAAGCGGAGAGCGAAGACGAATCAAATATCGTCGCGACAGAACTCCTTGTAGAAAATGGCTCTTCTCTAGTTTTGGCAAACAATCAAACACTTATTATTCCAAATGTGGTCATTGACGGAACCTCCGTGCTTACCCTTTCGGGAAGCGGGGTTTTAAATCTACAAAACTTGACGCTCCAAAACGGCAACTCGAGAATCACTGTTGCCGAGGAACACGTACTTTCTCTCAATGTTGTAAATTTGAATATTGGAAGTGGTACTTCTATTACTTCAGACGGAAAAGGGTATAAACCTAGGACAGGACTTGGAGCTCCAACAAATGCAGGTGGCGCAAGTTACGGAGGGGTGGGTTTCAATAATATCTCCACATCAACATACGGTTCTACGATCCACCCGACTGATTTTGGTAGTGGTGGAGCGGACAGTGGCGGAGGAGCTATCAGGATTATTGTGGCCGGTGCGTTTATCAATGACGGTTCTGTTTTGGCTTCTGGGAATCCGTCGGGAAGTGGTGGAAGCATTTATGTAACGACAAACAATCTTGCCGGCTCGGGTATTTTCCGAGCAAATGGAGGAGGGCTTTACAATAGAGGGTATTTTCAGGGTCCCGGAGGTGGCGGACGAGTTGCAATTCGTTATGACAACTCTTCGTTTAATGGAACAGCTGAAGCAAAAGGTGGATGTGGAAGCTATGATGGTTCCAGTATGTCGTGCGGAGGAGATGGTTCAGTAGTAATGGAATCAACAAACGCGACTTACTCTATTACAGCAAGAGCAGGAGAAAATGGGGCAATTACACCTACTGGAGTTACAAATCTTCCCGTTGGCGCGAATCAAACATATACTTTCGAACCTCTTGCTGGGTACGAAATAGGGACAGTGACTGTAGATGGCGTATCTTTGCCGGTGGCGGCATCGTATACTTTCAATGAAATAATTTCCGCTCATACTATTGACGTAACTTTTTCTCAAATTCCCGCTCCTCCGGACAGCGACCCGCCACCAGCCGATGATCCCCCCGCAGACGACCCTCCTCCAGAAATCTAAATCTTAACCAAAAAGGACCGGCCTTTTTTAAATAAAGGCCGGTCCTTTTTGGGGACAAAATTGGACGAGCGATTGGGGGTAATATATACTTAATTC
>JAQTPS010000011.1 GCA_028712595.1 Minisyncoccota bacterium
ACAAGCAAAGCGAGGCTTTGGTGAAAGCAATCATGACGCATGACAAAGCTAATATGTTTGAGGTCGCCCCGAACGTTTTGACACGAACTCGCGCTACAAAACCGCAAGCGCGCCACGAAAAACGCAGAGCCAGAGAGAAAAATCTTGAGAACGCATTCTCTGTTCCCTCCCCTGAAAAAATTCGCGGACGAATAATTATTTTGGTAGACGACGTGACTACAACCGGCGCAACACTCGTGAGCGCCAAGCGCGCCATTGCTTCGGCACGCCCCAAAAAAGTTTTAGCTTTTACGGTTGCGCACTAAATTAGTTTGCAGGGTTTGCCTGAAGCTCCGGTTCGCCAAGACGCAAAAGATAAATCCCAAGATAAGAGAGTGGTGTATAGCAGAAACCCATCGCCACCTTGAACAACCACCACGAAATTATGATGACGACTAAGGTTTTATTGTCGTAAATTCCCGCGAATGCGATGACCATAAAAATCGTGCTGTCGAGAAGCTGAGACCAGACGTTTGAGAGCAAAGAGCGAAGCCAAAATGCTTTTACGCCCATTTTGTCCCGGAAAAAGAAGAATGAAAGCAGGTCCTGATATTCCGCGATTATAAACGCCGCGATAGATGCGATTGAAATGCGAACTGTCGTCGCAAAAACCAGATTGTAACTATCTCGAGCCCACAATCCTGCCGTGGACCAAGGCATCGGAAGAGAAATCCAGGTATATGCGATGAAAAGCGCGGTACTTATAAATCCCGCGAGAACAAAAAACTTTGCGATATGTTTGCCGTACACTTCCCCGATGACATCTGTTGTGATAAAGACGACAGGAAATGTAAATACGGCGACGGAGAGATGGAGACCGAACAGAAAAGGCATTATTTTGAGACCGAGAGTGTTCGCCGCCAAGAGCGAAGTGAGATAAACTGCAAGCGTAATTGTAATTTTTTTAAACGAACTATTGCTGAGTTGAATCATTTTTGAGTGAAATTAATAACCACTAATAAATTTGCCAAACGGACACAAAGAAAAGGCAAAAGTGGTTATTATACAAACGAGGACCAAGTCCTAATAGAATTATTTGTAAGCATGGGGGTATCCTAGCATTTAAGAGGTTCGAGGGGAAATTGTTTGCGGAGACGGTTTGAAAATATCCGAACGGAACTCTCTGGGTTCGGTGGGTGGAACCCCCCCCACCCCCCTTCCGCCCACCTCGCCTTGAACCGGAGCGGAAGGGACGATTTCAAGTTTTTCTTTGGCGACAAATTCTTTTAAATTCATTCAAATCCGCTTGCGATGTTTTTTAAAGACATGTATACTACAGTTATCAGAACTATTTCCGATATTTAATCCATGAAAACGAATTACATTATTTGCGATGACATAGTAAAAGGACTAAAAAAACTACCCGACAGATCTGTTGATTTAATAATTTTGGATCCTCCCTACTGGAAGGTTGTTAGTGAACACTGGGACTATAAGTGGAGAACAGAGAGTGATTATGCAAAATGGTGTCTCGAATGGTTTACGGAATTATCTCGAGTCATTAAATTGTCCGGGAGCCTGTATCTTTTCGGTTATATCCGAAATCTTGTTTATTTATACAAGGATATCCTAGATTTAGGATTTACTTTCCGCCAACAAATTATAGTTGATAAAGGAATTAGGGCTCTTGGTGGTCGGGCAACTAAGGGTTATAAGATGTTTCCAAACACCACAGAGAGCATCTTGTTCTTTATTTTTGATAGTAAACCATATATCAAAAAGTTGTTAAAAAAACAACAGCAAAAGACAGGATTAAGTGCAAAAGAAATAAATAAACGTCTCGGAGTAAAAGAAAATGGCGGGGGTGTTTGGTCTCTCTATACTGGTGAGAATATACTTGCACAGGTGCCAACAAAAGAAATGTGGAGCAGACTACAGAAAGTGCTTAAGTTCGATTTACCCCACTCGGAGATTTGCCATACTTTTAATATCGAAATGGGAATAACAGATGTTTGGCAGGATATAAATTTTTACTCCGAAGAAAGGTATCATCGTACCCAAAAACCAGTGAATTTAATTGAAAGACTGGTCAAGGCGAGTACAGAAAAAAATATGATTGTGTTGGATCCGTTTCTCGGCGCCGGCTCTACTGCACTTGCATGTATTAATTTAGACAGAAAATATATTGGAATAGAAATTGAGAAGAAATATGTAGAAATCGCCAAGAAACGAATAGCTACAGAAACTTCTAAATTGAAGTTATTTTAACCCCCTCCTCGAGTAGGACGTCTTGGCTGTCGAAATTTTATCTGTATCTCTAAGCGGAAGCACAGCTCTTAATTCTTCATTTATTCCATTTGCAAACAGTTTTGCCTTATCTTTGAAAGATAATGAAAGCGCTTGTTTTTTCCCAACGAAACCAGCTAAATATCTCTTCAACAAAACCTCTGGAACCTTTTTTAGGATTATATCGATTTCTCCCTCTTTAAGAATTTCTGTTGGCATTAAAACTGAAGACATTTTTGATCTATCCGCGCTAGGCTTAACATAGTTTTCTATCGTAATTTTTGGCGAGGAATCGGATTTTTCAACGATGCAGGAAAAGGTCTGTATCGGATTACAAATATAAAACTGATACTGATATGGCCAAAAGTTTTTTGGAGCGGGGTTACTACTTTGGTTTGCCTTTTTGTGTCCAAGATATATTTTTTCGTAGTAATTTGTCATTATTTCAGAAAAAACTTTTTGTCTTGGTGAGGTTGGCCATATTTCAAAAGCTTGAAATCTCAATGTCGAAAAATCATTTTTTTCAAAATTTGGATAGTCTCCGATAATTAAAACAATCCTCGGCACTTTTTTTGTTAATAGCGCTAATTCGGCTTGATTTCTTATCGAAAAAAGCCATTTAGAGTCATTATTTCGTTTTATATCTGATGAGCCACACCCGGAACATTTATTCTCGAGTCTAGCAACGGGCAATTCACAACTATTACACTTATCTAACTGATCTATTCTCGAACAAGATTTGACTTCAGAACCATCGGCTATATCGTTACCACGAGCACCAGAACGCTCGCCGGTCATACCAGTTATGAGTGATGCTAGGTGTTGTCCTGGGTATCCTATTTTTATGTTTGGAGTTTGTTTTGTGATTCGTGACCACTTGATAGCATTTATACGAGGTTGCAAAACTAGCTCGCCAAGTAAATTAACGATTTGCTTAATATTGTCATGAAGCGTCACTAGTTTTGTGTTTGGTCTCATAGATCTAGAGTTAAATCAGAAATTTTTATTGAAAGAGCATTCGCAATTTTTTTTATATTGGCAAGAGTTATGTTCTTTTCAGCTCTTTCTATCATTCCAATATAAGTACGATGAACACCAGCTCGCGCTGCAAGTTCTTCTTGCGAAAGGCCTAGTTTTATTCGTTCTAACCTCACCTTTTCACCAAAATGTTCGAGGGTTGTTTTAGTCATACGAATTATTTTCATTGCTTCTAGTATATGACCTTGCTAACTTTGGTTCTACATACTATAGTTAGCAGTAGAATGACTGAGAAACCAAAAATGCAGCATATTATAAAGCAATGGCCATAAACTATAAATAATAAAAACAGACATACACAAGTATGGCTGTTTTATTAAGAATGCATCTTTCTAGCGCCGTCGGTGAATACAAAAACTCAATCTTTTCTCTTTCTCCTCAAGCTCTCTATAAGCCAATGCATTCATGATATTTATTGCCGTGTTGAAGGTGTAATTTTATACGCATAGATATAACACGTATTATTATCCCCACCTCCTTCACCACCCCTTGCCCCTTTGTCTAGAAAAAATTTTTCTGCTGCACGAACGACGGAAGAAGCAAAAGCATTTGTAGAGTGAATCCACGCATCATTAATCTCATTGACTGCATGCCTTTCAAACAAAGTACTCTTTGGGTCAGTGGCTATTCCAACATAAAATTCACTGTAATGGCGCCCATGTTCCCCAAAGAAAGATTCGAAATTTTTTATAACGACATCCATTTTGTTTAATCTGGTTTTTTCTGATAATCTCGACCAAGAAAAGCAAAAGCCCGAAGTTACATCTTTATGGGATGCCGACCTCAGGCTTTGGCTCAACTATTTTTGTTGGAGTTTGGTACCGGGGGTGGCTAAATGGTTACCGTAGGCTATTTTGGTCTCGTATAACCCCCTTGTTTTGTCTTCGTTGTCTATTACTTCCCTGCAATAATTATAACATGCCAAAATCTAAATATCAAATTGGGAGTGGTTACTAGTTTTAGGAACGGATGGACTCTCCCTCGACTAAACTTTTTTCGTCAAAAAAGTTTGTCTGGGCACTGGCTCGCGGTCTCGCAAGTTTGCTCGACATAGCTCCGCCATTCGAATCCATCACGCAAAGTTCCCACTTTGCTCGTCTCTGCGAAACAAAAAAGACCCGAAAAATCGGGTCTCTTTTTTGTACTCGCGGAGACGGATGGATTCGAACCATCGAGGGGAGATAAAGCCCCTGCCTCTTTAGCAAAGAGGTACGTTAGACCACTCTGACACGTCTCCATTTATTTCGTTGACACGTTCCCAACAACAAAAATACCTTATCATATTTAGCACTCTTTTGCCATTTTTGCAGAGGTATCAGAGCTTCTTAAAAAGTGCTAAAATCAGTTGAAATGAAGACCAAGCCCACTGTTTTGCCGTCTACTTTACTTGCGGATATTTTTCGTTTAACTCCGGTACAAAAAATAGCGCTTCGCAAAATCAAAATAGAGACAGCGAACGACCTTTTGTATTACTTCCCCGCTCGTTATCAAAGCATTGCCGATGTGCGACAAATCAAAGACCTCGTTCACGGCGAAGATGCAATCGTGTATGGACGTGTGGTGTCCGCAAAAACGGCGAAAGGTTTCCGTTCAAAAATACCGATGACCGAGGCAATTATCGAGGACGGCACAGGACGACTAAAAGCGCTTTGGTTTCATCAAGCATATATCGCGAAGATGCTAAAACCAAAGTCGCTCGTAAAAATTTCTGGGAAAATAGAAAATAAAAAAGGAACTCCCTACATCGCAAACCCGCAATTCGAAATTATTGATGACATTCCGGGAGAATCAGGTCTTTTTGGTAGTGAAAAATCCGCATCATTTTATCCGGTTTACCCAGAAACACGAGGCATTACTTCACGTTTTCTCTATCATCACATTCAAAAAGTTTTTTCGTGGGGAATTCTCGAGCATATTGAAGAAATAATTCCAGAAAAAATTCTGGAACAATACCACCTTCCCTCTTTGAAGACAGCGTTCGTGTGGATTCACACGCCACAAAAAGAAGACGACGCAAGGTCAGCGCGAAAAAGATTTGCATTTCAAAAAGTTTTTATAATTCAGCTCGCTCGAATGAGAGAGCGCGCTGATTTTAAAAAACATGATGCTTTTATCGTCGACCCCGACCAATCCGGCGTCGAACAATTCATTTCGAAGTTTCCATTTACTCCAACTGACGGACAAAGACGCGCACTTGATGATATTTTTTCTGATTTTAAAAAAGGCCAGCCAATGTCGCGACTTCTTGAGGGCGATGTTGGGTCAGGAAAAACATTTGTTGCAGCAGTTTCCGCTTATGCGGTCGTTAAAAGCGCTCCGCGTGATAATAAATTTGGAAAATTGCAGGCGGTCTATATGGCTCCAACAGAAATTCTCGCCGAACAGCACTTCAAAAGTTTTATAGAATATTTTCGTCATATGCCGATAGATATCGGACTTCTCACCGGCTCTGGCGCGAAGAAATTCCCTTCAAAAGTTGACCCCTCCGGCGCAACAAAAGTATCGCGAGCTCAACTTTTGAAGTGGGCATCCGACGGAACGCTTCCAATCCTCATCGGTACGCACGCACTCGTTCAAAAAAGTGTGAAGTTCAAAAATCTTGCCCTCGCAATCGTTGACGAACAGCACCGTTTTGGCACCGCGCAACGAGGCAAACTTACAAAAAAGGATTTGATACTTCCCCACTTTCTCTCAATGACCGCAACGCCAATTCCGCGCACACTTGCTCTCACTATTTATGGAAATCTCGACTTAACTTTGCTCGACCAAATGCCTACCGGACGTCTACCGGTAAAAACAGAGCTTGTAACAAAAAGCACTCGCGGAAAAATGGAAGAAGAAATTCGTCACGAGCTTCGAGCTGGCAGACAAGCATTTATAATTTGTCCTCGCATTGATGAGCCAGATCCCCTCAAAGAGCTAGCACTAAACGCAAAATCAGTAACCGAAGAAGCAAAGCGTCTAAAAAAAGATGTATTTTCAGAATTTGATATTACTGTTCTTCACGGCAAAATGAAGCCAACGGAAAAAGAAGAAGTGATGAAAAAGTTTGCGGGTGGTCAAACAGATATTTTAGTTGCAACGTCCGTCGTTGAAGTGGGGGTGAATGTTCCAAATGCAACCGTCATCGTTATTGAAGGAGCTGAACGTTTTGGGCTTGCAACTTTGCACCAACTTCGTGGACGAGTTATGCGAAGCACTCATCAGCCATACTGTTATTTGTACGCCGACACTTCAAGCGAGACATCAAGAAAGCGTCTTAAAGCTTTAGTGACGGCAAAAAATGGATTTGAACTTGCCGAGCAAGATCTTTTGCTTCGCGGAGCCGGCGAACTCGGTGGAGGAAAACAGTGGGGTATCTCGGACATCGGGATGGAAGCGATACAGAATATTAAAATGGTGGAAGCCGCGCGAAAAGAAGCGGAAAATATTATACATGTCGACCCCAACTTCGAAAGCTACCCACTATTAAAACGCCACATCGAAAGCACGAGACAAGATACGCATTGGGAATAGCGCTTGCTCCTATGCGAACTTTGCTATACTATAATTCCGAGTCGTTTGAAATCCACCCTTAGCTTAATTGAATTAGAGCACTTGGCTTATAATCTCAAGAGAGCGAGGAATTTATAAATAGTGTCCACCCTTAGCTCAGTTGGTTAGAGCACAGAGCTTATATCTCTGCGGTCCTTGGTTCGAGTCCAAGAGGGTGGACAGTATTTAGAAATTCCGAGCGAACGACGAGATTATATGTACTCATATATCTCTGCGGTCCTTGGTTCGAGCCCCGGCAAATGCGAGTGACAGCTCGCATCGGGGCTCGAATGCCGGAGTGATGCCGAGCAAGCTTGCGAGACCACGAGGCAGTGCCCAGACCAAAATTTTTGACGAAAAATTTTGAGTCGCGGGAGAGTCCAAGAGTGCATTCTTTCTGTTTGCTTATTTCCGACAAAACATTTAATATTGGCTAACTATTAAGGTTATATTAGATAACATGAAAATCACAAAAAAACAAAAAAACGTTATTGTCGCAGTTTTAGTTGTTGTCGTCATTTTGGCCGTAGGTTTCTTTTATGTTTCCCATAAAGAAAGAAATTACTCCCTTGCTGACCTCGGCATTCCTGAGCTCTTAAAATCAGATTGTTCTTCTGTAAAAGACACAACAGCCAATTCCCCAGTATCAATTTCTTTCAACGCGCCAAACGTATCCAAAATGCGCGACGAGGTAAAGGCTTTGGCTACAAAGTATGAAGGACGAGTAATATCAGATTCGTTCAATAGTTACCCAGGTTCAACTCCTGACTCCTACTCGCAAGACAGCGCAAGTATTACTGTAGTTTTTGATAAACCTGCAAGTGAATTCCTGACCGAATTGTCAGCTAAGGTAAAAAGTTCCGGAGGAATGGACACCAGCTATAACTATACCGATGGCAGTCAACCTCAATACGGCGGATATTCATCTTATTCATCTTGTATAAACATGATGCAAATTGTTTCGGCAGATACTCTGCAGTTGCAGATATTTACAAAAGCTCTTAAAGAAGAGCGCTCGCCAGCAAAAATTCTTCTTTTAAGCCAATCAATTTCTACAATTAACAATACGCTTCAGAGCGATATTAATAATGTAAACAACTTCTTCCAAACATCCGAGAAACCATCTGTAAGCATATCTATTTATAGTTTTCAAAAGTAACTAATAGAATATATTTCAAAAGAAAAAGACGCCGAGAGGCGCCTTTTTTCTTTTAGCCACTATAATTTTCTAGAATTGCTTCTCCAAATCGTCAAGTTGTTTGTCGCTACTCAAATCTATGGAGTTTAATTGCTCAGACTGATCTTGTAGAACAGGAGGTGGAGGAGGTGTCTCTTTTACTTCATTTTTATTCCAAAAGTATGTGGCACCAGTAATAATAATTACAGCAATAATCACAATAGCAATAGTTGGTCCTATAGATTTCTCCTCATTCATCATTGTGTTGTTTTCCATATTTTTTATAAATTAAACTACCAATAATTATTGCGTTGTAGTTGTCGTCGCCGACGTTACAGAAGTTGTGACTGTCGCAGATGCTCCGACCGATTTTACAGGAGCAATCAATTTTATGATGTTTGTAAGTGATTTATGCGCCGAGTTGATAGCATCTTCTACGTCTTTTCTTGCCACCTTAAGAGCATCGGAAGCCGAGGTAGATATTGTTGGTTTCGTATCTATTGAGGCGCTTGCTCCGACCGCCACTACAGCTAAATCATTGAGAGCACTTATTTTCGTTTGAGCAGTAGCTATTTCTGTGCGAGTTTCTGCTATGAGGGTGTGAGCTTGTGTTAAGTTTGCTCCATTTGCTTCAAGCTTTACAACTTTTTCTTCGGTACTATTGGTTAGAGTTTCAATTTTGTTTATTCTATCATTAAACAATGCGGCAGCTCTCTCAAAATATGCCTGAATAACTTCTCCTCGTTTTTTTGCTACACCAGCTTTTAATTCTGAAACTTTCAAAGCAATGGTTGCCGTTGTTGACGCCACTTTTGCCTTGATTTCTAGTTGCATCTCCTGACGTTTCAATTCTACGCTTTGCTTCATATTTGATAATTCAGCTTCTATCTCTGCTTTTATTTCCGCTCTTTGGGCTGTTGTTGTGGCGTTTTTCAATTCTGCTTTTTTTGCTTGCAAATCTTTGTTAAAATTATCTCTTTCTATTTTGATTGCAGCTTTCATGTCCGTACGAAACGTTTTTACGTCTGCTTTTGCATCTGTTCTTGCATCTTTTATTGTGTTTATAACATTGATCCGATTGGTTTGCATTTCTGTCTTCGCATCTTTTACTTTTTCCTGAAAATCTTTTTGAGCTTGCGCCTTTGCCTCCACCTTTACCTCTGCTGTAGCAGACGGAGCAATCCCAGTTTGCGCGAGGGCAACTGTCATGCTTGCAAACATAACACCTATTACACTGCTTCCAACAACGAATATTTTCTTTTTTGTCATATAGATAAAATTTTTTACTAACTGCTCATAAAAATAACTAAAGAAGTTGAGCTTCTTACTTATTTTCCATTATACACTAGAAACGCAAAAACCACCCAAATGTAAGACGCGAGAATTGGGTGGTTATTACAAAAAACTATAAATATTAGGCGATTTCTTTCTTCCTCTTTGGTAAAATGCCATTCGCAATAAGGATTTTCTCGAATTCTTCTCGTTCCAAAGATTCCACGACCACAAGCTCATCTGCTATTGCATCAAGCGTTTTTCTATTTGTCGTACAAACTTCGCGAGCTCGCGCAAATGCTTCATTTATTATTTTTGAAACTTCGGCGTCAATTTTTGCCGACATATCTTCTGAATATTCGCGACTGTCTACGCCACGAGCGCCATAAAGAGTGCGTCCACCCATTCCTTCGAGGGCAATTGGTCCGAGATTTTCTGACATTCCATATTTTGTAACCATATCGCGAGCGAGAGCGCTTGCTACTTGGAGGTCATTTGATGGACCTGTGCTCACATCTCCGAACACCATCTCCTCAACTACATATCCGCCCAAAAGCACCGCGATGTCATCTAGAAATTCCTTTTTTGACTGCATGTGACTTTCTTCGAGCGGAAGTTTTAGTGTATATCCGCCAGTATGACTGCGCGCAATGATTGAAATTTTGTGCACTGGGTCTGCGTGAGGCAAGACAGATGCCACAAGAGCGTGGCCACCTTCGTGGTAAGCAGTAATTTTCTTTTCTTCAGCCGACAGTACGTGACTTTTCCTTTCGGGGCCGAGCATTACTTTTTCAATAGCGCGAATAAAGTCAAATTGCGCCACAAGTTTTCGGTTTTCACGCGCCGCCAAAATCGCGCCTTCGTTCATAAGAGAGTAAAGGTCTGCGCCAGAAAATCCCGGCGTGCGTTCTGCAACTATTTTTAGATTTACATCTTCGCCAAGTGGTTTTCTGCGAGCATGAATCCTCAAAATTTCTTCACGTCCTTCCCTGTCAGGAAGTTCGAGTGTTACGCGACGGTCAAAACGTCCCGGTCGCAAGAGAGCTGGATCCAAAACATCAGGGCGGTTTGTCGCAGCCATCACGATAACTTTTTCGGTCGGTTCAAAACCATCCATTTCAACGAGAATTTGGTTTAATGTTTGCTCTCGTTCGTCATTGCCACCGCCTGTTCCCCCTCCACGCACGCGTCCAACTGCATCAATCTCGTCCACGAAAATAATCGCAGGCGCGGTTTTCTTCGCCATTTTGAAGAGGTCGCGAACACGCGATGCGCCTACACCAACAAACATTTCTACGAATTCAGAACCAGACAAATGGAAAAATGGCACACCTGCTTCTCCTGCAACAGCGCGAGCAAGCAATGTCTTCCCCGTTCCCGGCGCGCCCATCAAAAGCACGCCTTTTGGAATTTGTGCTCCTATGTCGAGGAATTTTTGTGGATTGCGGAGAAAATCCACAATTTCAATTAGTTCTTCTTTTGCTTCTTTACATCCAGCAACATCTTTGAAAGTAACTTTCTTACTGGTATCGTTCGGGTCAATGATGCGAGCTTTTGACTGTCCGAAAGAGAACGCCTGCATCCCGGAGCCTTTTACTTGGCGCGAAATAAACCAAAAGAAAAATAAAATTAGGAAAACCGGCAACAAATATGGAAGAAGGTTGATTACCCAAAAGACCCACCCGCTTTCGTTTTTTATTTCAACTGCAACTTTTGCAAATTCTTCTTTTGTAACACCATAGTTCACGAGAGTTTGCGAGAGAGAAGTATCAACTTCTTTTTTAGAAGTTTTTTTGGTGCCATCAAAATATTCGGCATTGATTGTTCCACCTTCAACGGATATCGACTTGACCTGACCTGCTGAAACATCTTGCGCAATTTTTGAAATCGGAACTTCCGTAACTTGCACACTCCCTCCGGCTATCATTGAGTAAAGAGTTGCGATGATAAGAAATATCAAGAGCGCTGTGGCAATATTCGAAAGGAGCTGTCCGCCTTTGGGCATCTTTAAAATTTTGTTTGGCAAACCACCAAGAGAACCTCCCTTTTTGTCCTCTGGAAGCTTGGATTTTCCCTTATTTTTCCTGCTATTTTTCTTTTTGTCCTTGAACATATCCATAATATGGGTAGTATACACGAAAGTATGAACAGTATAAATACTGTATACTAAAGCAATGTCTCTTATCGAAAACAAAAAAGTATATTTTAATTACGAAATTCTTGAGCGATACGAAGCAGGTATCGAGCTTTTGGGTGCAGAAGTAAAAGCAGTCCGCGCAAAAATGGGTTCACTCGAGGGAGCGCATGTGACAGTACGCGGGGGTGAAGCATATTTGATAGGCGCAACCATAAATCCATACCAGCCCGGGAATGCTTCTTCCGCCTACGAGCCTACTCGTCATCGCAGATTACTCTTGACGAAAGAGCAGATAGGAGAACTTGCGTCGCAAGAATCCAAGAAGGGCTTGACAATAGTGCCAATTACGGTGTATAATAAAGGACGTAAGTTAAAGGTTGAGGTGGGTGTCGCGCGAAAGAAAAAATCGGGCGACAAACGCGAGACCATTAAGAAACGAGAGTCCGAAAGAGATATTTTGCGAGACATAAAATCGCAAAGATAGTTATTTGAAAGTTAAATATTCCTCTCTCACAAAAAATTTTTTGGGAGAGAGTGCAACACACCATGGGGATGATCGGCCTAGACAGTTGGTCAACTCATATGAGGTGCAAAGTCGAGCATACTCGAGAACTCGTTAACTCTCGAGTGACAAGTCTGCAAATACAGTACTTGCAAAAGCAAAGAGTATTGTCTCTCCATACTTCGGTATGTCGGGCACTCTTGCTCCGGTTTGCGCTTTAGCCTAAGCCGCATTCGTCCTTATGACTCCCGATATTAAGGACGGGTGATATAAATTTCGGGATAGAAAAGGGATTGCCTCGCTCCCCTTTTGAAACTTAGAGGATAGATAACATAAAGCGTTGCCTGTTTAATATTTATGTTATTGAAATTTCCTTCACTGGAAAATAAAACAGGATACACTTTGTAGATTCCTTTATGAAAATCTTCTGCACGGGGGTTCGATTCCCCCCATCTCCACTCGCAAAAACATTAGCGCCCTTCCCGGGCGCTTTTTGTTTTTTGAGTGGAGATGAGCAAGGTGTCTGCACACCTTGCGTGGGGGAATCGAACGGCGGAATGTGAAATTTTTACCAGAAAATTTCCATGAGCCGGTGCCTAGCCTAATATTTTTTGTCGAAAAAATATTAAGGCGAAGGAGATTCCTCTCCATCGAACCCGACGGCAAAGAAAAATGTTCTTGGCCGACGAACCCGCTTCCACAAAAAAGCGGCACCTTGCGATGCCGCTATCAACTCTCCGAGTATCACTCACGCCACTCGCCTCACTCCTTCTTCACCCATCCCTAATTCCGCCTCAAGCCTTTTCCTCGTTTCGTCGAAAGAAATATTTACTATTCGACGAAACTTTCTCGCTTCTCGTTCACCAGAGGCCCGATGAGTAACTATCTCCAAAACTCTTAACCTTTCTTTTTCGTGCCTCTCGAGAGGATCAAGCAAGGACTGACTCTGGGTCGGGGACGGCTGGTGCAGTAGCGGAGACATTGGAAGGATGTGGGGAAAGAAGTAAAGCAAGTTCTCTTCTGATTTCTTCTTCTGCAACATCCAGAATTTCCATCACTAGTCTCTTGCTTTTTTCAGAGAGCCCCTTATAAGCTCCCGCAAGATCCTCTCTAAATCTCGCCACCAATCCCAAGCGACATTTCGGGTCTATTGTTTCCTTAGCCGCATCTCCAAGTTCTGCGCCAAGGTGTTCTAAAACTCGATTACAGAGAACATCATCGTTAACAGCGTCAGACATAAGTGTTTGGGGAAAATGGATAAAATGAACTGTGTTTTTTATACTATACAACATATCTAAAATAAATCAAGCCCCTACAAGCAAAAAACAACGGCAAACTTTTTGTCTGCCGTTATCGGTTAACTCGGGACTAACATAGTTCATCTGCATGAAATCCCTTAACAATTCGCCTTCGCACGACATTGTGAGAATCCAAGACCACCTGTGTAGCCCTTGCTTGAAACTCTGGGTGTTTTACTTGTTGACGAACAATACCAAGATATTGTTTATGTCTTATTAGGGCTTTATCCGCATGTTTTTCATTTTCAGGAAGCATGGTTGGGTTGGGGAAAGAAAATAGAAGGTACTCTTTTTTCGTTATACAGTATCTATAAAATAAATCAACCCAAGCTGGGGTGTCGGGCTCTTGGTGGCACTAACGGACACAAGACCGAAAAATTTCCTATAGGTAACTACAAAAACAAGGACTGTCCTTTTTGAATTCTTAAGGACAGACCTTGTTTTTAATGCTTGGTGGAGAGCCCTAACTCCGCTGGGCAAAAAAAGAAAAATGGCAGACGCGCGGGCCTGCCATTTCTAAATTTCTTCCTTTGACTCTTTGGAGAGTCATGCCGCTATTCCAGCTCCTTCTAATCGCAGAGTTTGCTTGAGACGCTCGTCGGTTTCTCCTTCGATGCGTCTAGTGGAAGCGTCACCTGCTTCGGGGGCCTCAATGGCCTTGAGAACATGCTCTGGGAAAAGAGCTTGCTGGTCAGCGCCAGGTTCGCGGAGTTCGCCTTGTGTTTCTCTCTGGGAATCTGGCTCCAAAAGCCGTGCCATTTCTGGGGCGTGTTCAAATGCTGTTGTGTTCATGGGAGATGGGGGAAAATAAGTGAAGATATAAAGACGGTGATTTAATTTGTCTTAATTTTTATATTCCTCTGAATGTTCCGAGAGAAATTTCGCAATGCCTTTTTCCTCAATTTCTCTATCCATCTGTTTCTCCTGCCTTCTGTATTCCATGAAGTTTCTGTAGAATTCTTTGAGAGTCCTAAAGAAGCGTAGCATAGGTGTTTACGGAATTGGGTAGCTAAAATGAACTTTTTTTCCTTTTCCGTTTTTAGTATACCACAACAACACAGAGTCAACATGTGTATATTTTTGGTTTATGTGATGCGCTCAAAAACGACAAACTTCATCCCATATACATTTTCTTCGTCAGCATCCCGTTCCTGAACCGACACTTTCTTCCATAGGTTTTCATCTATTTTGGGAAAAAATTTGTCTCCTGCGAAATCCCCTTTTATGAAGGTGACGTAAAGTTTGTCCGCGAGAGGAAGAGCGAGAGCATAGACCTGCTCCCCTCCTATCACGAAGACTTCTTGTTCGTCTTTCAAGCGTTCAAGCGCTTTTTCGAGCGAGTCAAAGACTTCGACTCCTTTAATTGGAAAAGGATGTCTCGTGAGAATAATGTTTCTCCGTCCAGGGAGCGGTTTGCCAATGGACTCAAATGTTGTGCGTCCCATAATGACCGGATGCCCCATTGTTGTTTTTTTGAAATACGCAAAATCTGCCGGTAGATGCCAAGGAATTTTTTTGTCATTTCCAATAACGCGATTCCTGTCGTAGGCAACGATGAGAGAGAGGATCATATAGGTTGGGGGAAAAGTACTCTGGCTGTACTATAGCACTTTTTGAAAATTTTTTAACAAATACAAAAATGACGACCCGTGTGAAAGGTCGTCATTATGTTATTGACACTACCCGCCCGAAAGAGCCATAGCGCGTTCGAGCAAGTGCTCTAATTCCATCCGGACTTCATGAGATAATTTACTATCTCTCACAGCTGAATCGAGTTCAACTTTTGCAAGATGAACTCGGTTTTCCGGATCGGGAACTCGTCTATTTTGAAGCATCGATGCCAAAATTCCGCAATTAGTCCTGTAATAGGGCTCTTTTTCATTCATAGAATGATTTGGAAGTGGTTAAATGGTATTGTTCTTCGCTCAGCAGATACTACTCCCAAAGAGAATAAACATCAATACGGGGAATACTTTTGACTATTTTGGTGCAAAAACGCGTTATGCAAAACACTTGATTTTTCTCCCCTATTAGTGTACAATCTTCTGGATTCCGCAATTGCTTGCGGTTTTGTTAATCCATTGATTCCGAGAACAAAAATAAACCATCAAATTCGTGCTAAAGAGCTACGTGTCCTTACGGACACAGGCGAAAACCTGGGAGTAATTTCTCTTGGAGAAGCGCTAGTTAAAGCCGAACAAATGGGTATGGATCTTATCGAGATTTCACCAACGGCTATACCGCCGGTTGCGAAAATCATGGATTATGGTAAGTTTCAATACCAGCAGAGCAAGAAGCAAAAAGAAGCCAAAGCTCGTTCGCATGTTACTGAAACAAAATCGTTGCAAATTAAAATCGGAACCTCGGAGCATGATTTGGAACTCAAAGCGAAAAATGCTTCCAAGTGGCTCAAGGAAGGCCATCGCGTGAGAATCAACTTATTCCTTGTTGGACGCTCAAAATACGCAGAAATGGATTTTAAAAAAGAGCGTTTGGAGAGAGTGCTACATCTCATCAGCGAAGAATATCGAATATCAGGAGAACCAATGAAAACTCTCAAAGGTCTCACAATCCTCATCGAACGAGCGCCAAAGAAATAAAAAATAATCACATGAAAACGAACAAATCATTTACCAAAAGACTCCGTATCACTAGGAACGGAAAAATCCTTGCCCGAAAACCGGGTCAGAACCATTTCAATGCAAAAGCAAAGCGCTCAAAACAATTAGCTCAAAAACGCTCGGCTCACTTCCCTATGAGCAACAAGGAAAAAGCGCGATTTTTAGGGGGAATGTTAAAATAAAAAAATATGACAAGAGTAAAACGAGGAACAACAGCATTAAAAGCCCGCCGAAATACACTGGCCCAAGTAAAGGGTTACCGCTTTGGGCGTAGCAAAAAAGAAGCGCAAGCAAATGACGCTATCTCCCACGCTGGAGCATACGCTTTCGCTCATCGTCGCGACAAGAAAAATGTATTTCGTCAGCTTTGGACGGTAAAGATAAACGCAGGACTTCGTCCTCTTGGATTTTCTTATTCAAAGTTTATCGGCGCTCTCAAGAAAAATAAGATTATTATTGACCGAAAAATTTTGGCAAATCTTGCCGAGTTTAATCCTGAAACATTTGCGAATATTGTAAGTGAGGTAAAATAACAAGAAATAAAATAGGGGCGACTGCGTACGCAGTCGCCCCTATTTTTATGCATTTATATTATAGAACCCTCTCCCCTATTTTTCCACCAACGCCGTCATTGTTTTCGTAAGTAAAAACCGGGCATTTACCACCGAGTTCGCAAACTTTTCTTTCTTTAATAAGTTTCAGTACGTCGGTGACAATACCTTTTGGGGTGTCGTTCCAAGCGACAGTTCCTTCTTCTTTGCGGAAACTTTCGTTGACCATAGTTTCAATTATTTCGTCCATACTCCACGAACCGCGGAGTACCCCGATTGGCTTGTGGTCTTCAAACGCGATAGTAAACTCATTCATTGTTCCGATACGCCCACAACCGACGATAACAGCATCTGCAGCGCGAGTAAGCAGGAGGTTGCGTCCTGAATATCCGAATCCTGTATAGACAATGGTATCAAAATAATCCATCGGAAGTTTGTAGACCTCCGCGTGCTCTTTTTCGCTCGATGCTGGAGAAAAACCAATGGAAACGCCTCCTGCCTCTTTTGCTCCCATTGCTACATAAAAAGGAAATCCTGTGGTTGCTCCGGTAAGCAAAATAATACCGTTGCGCGCAATTTCGCGTCCGAGTTCTTTTGCAATTTCCGCGACACCCGGATCAAAAGGAGCTAAGTCCGCTGAACCGGATACGCAGATGCTTATCTTGGCGTGCTGATGTTGGTCAATGTTTTTAACAGAATCCATAAAAAATTTATATAAAATTAACGTTTTTGTTTCGACATGATAGCATTATTTTTGCTATTTTAAAACCCCCAAATTCTCAAAAAGGCCGAGCTTTTTGGTAAGTTTTTAAGCTACTCCTTTGAATGGCTTAGTCGGGAGAGTCACATAAAATGTTGACCCCTTCCCTTCTTCGCTTTCAAACCATATGTCCGTGCCGTGTTTGTTTAAGATTTTTTTGGAAAGATAAAGTCCTGCACCTGAACCGTCTATTTCTACTTGTGTTGCGTTAGGAGCGCGATAGAAAAGGGTAAATATTTTATTTTGAACATTTTTTGGTATTCCTATGCCGTTATCTTTCACGGATAATTTGACATGACCATCATTTTTTTCTACTTTGATAATCACATCCCCGCTTCCTAGGGTATATTTCGTAGCGTTGTCAATCAGGTTCTGTAACACCGCGGCAATTTTGTCGGCGTCAATAAACACTTTTGGTATTCCACTGTCTCTTCCTTCTACAAAAATCCTAATTCCCTTCATTTCAACAGAAGGAGAAAGTTCTGCGAGGGCTTTGTTTATCAAAGTGAAAATATCTGCTTCAACGAATGTATATTTTATTCTATTCGTGGTAACACGGTCGATATCAAGAAGCTCCGAAACAAGAGTTACCATTCTTTCGTTGCTGTTGTAAACTTTTACGAGAAAAGCTTTTTGTTCTTCGTTGACAGGTCCAACCTCTCCGTGGGAAAGCATGCTCAATATCCATTTGTTGCCAGCGAGAGGGGTGCGAAGCTGGTGCGCAACAGTAGAAACAAACTCGGATTTTAATTCATCAACTTGGAGTGCTTGCTCTTTAACGAGGGAGAGTTCCCTGTCTCGACGCACGAGCATCTTTGAAACTTTATCAAGTTCATTATTTGCATCAATAAGTTTTTGAGAATCAGAATTGTTTTCCATAATATTTTTATTCCCCTATCACAAACACTACCACGGTTTCATTGTGAAAAGCTCCGTTACATTTATCTGAATCACACACCTTTCCATTAGGAAGCGCTTGTTCGCCATATGTATAAAAACCAATGAGCGGAGTATCAAAACCCACGGCTTCTTGAATAGCTTTAATGCCCTCTTCTTTTCGCTCTCCGAGAAGTTTGCTTCGAGCTATGGAATTAAAAATTATAACCGCTTTTGGCTCCGACCCACCAAGCTCCCTTACCGCATCTTCTGCGGCGCTTTTTCCGCTTGCTATTGCAACATCAATATTCCCTATCATAAGACGCACGTCATTTCCTTCTGGCACGCTGGCGGCAAAGGTTATGGAGCCATCTTTGTTCGAAGAAATTGGGCTTCTTATCAAAAATTCGCCACCTTCGCCTATTTTCATTCCGATTGGATATGTAATGGCAATTTTTGCAAAAGACCCTAGGTCAAAGTCAGACAATTCTTCGTCAGTAAAATAACCTTTGTAAATATCTATAGCCGGCTTACCGTCTATCTCGTAAACGGTAGATCCTTTTGACTTTGTAACTTTTTTTGAAAGTCCGATTGAGGTCCAGCCGTGTTTTACGCCCACCCCGACTTTAAAATTGCCCGACATACCGAGCGCAACCACAGAATTGGAATAAACTTTATCGTTGAGATATTGGTATGTCTTTTTAAATTCAAAATCATCGCCAGAAGAGCCCCCGGCTATGAGAAAATTCTGGCCTAGCGTCTCAAATATCGCAGATACGGTATCGGCTCCGTTCCCAGATAGCACGTCCGAGAACATAGTCAAAACTTTTAAGTCGTTCCCAGCTTTTGACTTGATTTCTTCGGCTACTTTTTTGCCAGCAAGCGTAGCGTCGGCTGATATGTCGTGAGAACTAGCAGAAAATTTGATTTCTGGCGAAGAAATAGCCATTACCGCCACAGAATTTCTTCTTGCTGGTCCTGCGGTGGTAATTTCTCCCGCCGTCGAAGAACCAATGAGCATAGCTCCGTCACTTACAGAGCGAACGCCAGACAACATTTTCTCTTGATCGAGTTTAGCCGAGGAAAAAACGAGCACGAGGTCTGCTTTTTTGCCTTCTCCGAGACCACTAATGGCTTCATGACAAGCATTAACACCCACCAAGTATGGGTCTTCTCCGCTCGATATACCTACGCTGGCTTTAATAGACATTTTTAAAAAATAAATACGCTTTTACACCCTCATTGTATCACACTAGAAATCAATTTCTATGATTTCGCCCTCTTTCGGAACACGCGCATTGATTCCGAGATAATCTTTTACTCGTTGAGCAAAGAAAAGTCCTACTCCAAGCTCGGCGTGTACTACAAAAACAGATTTCAGAGAACTCTGCATCGATGAAACAAACTCCATGAGCGCATTCATATCTTTGTGGGCAGAATATCCGTGTATAGATACAACTTTTGCCCGCACGGGAACTTCTTTGTCAAAAATATTCACTGATGTTGCCCCGTCTTGAAGGGCGCGACCCATAGTGTTGACTGCTTGGTAACCAATTAGGAGAAGTGTCGAATTCGGGTCTCCCAAATAGTTGGCTTCGTGATGCATTATGCGACCTCCATTGGACATTCCGGAACCGGCAATAATGATTTTTGGGTTGGGCACATCTTTTATCGCGATTGATTCTGAAGAATGAGAGGTAAATCGCAACAATGGGAATTTAAAAATGTCGTCGCCTCCGGCTATTTCGTCCTTTGTTTCCTTGTTAAAATAGGACTGGTTTTCGTCGTACACTCCGGTTACCTTAATGGCGAGAGGAGAATCCACAAACACCGGTATTTCCGGAATTTTTTTGCTTTCAACCAAATTGTTTAATTCAACAATAAGGTCTTGGGTGCGGTCTATAGAAAAAGCTGGGACCATAAGAGTACCTCCGCGAGCTATTGTGTCTTTTACTATTTCTTCGAGAAGCGCTACTCTTTGTTCGCGGTCTTCGTGCAAGCGGTCGCCGTACACTGCTTCCATAACCAAATAGTCAACATCCGACAAAACCGCCGTATCGGGAAGTAGTGGCGCTGGAGAATTGCCCAAGTCTCCGGAGAAAACCAGCTTCTTGTCTTTGTGTGTTACCTCAAGCATCGCCGAACCAAGAATGTGGCCGGCATTTCGAAAACGAATATGAAATTCTCCAATAACGACGGTCTCTTCATACAAGACTGTCTCCCAATTCTCCATAGTCTGCTGAACATCTTCTGTCCTATAGAGCGGTTCATGGTTGTCTTCTCTGGCTTCACGACCCAAAACACGCACAGTGTCATCAAACATAAGTTGTGAAATTTCTCGAGTAGGAGGAGTGGAATATACTTTTCCTTTAAATCCCTCTTTAAAAAGTTTTGGAATACGGCCTATGTGGTCAAGATGCGAGTGGGTTACAAAAACTGCATTTATACTTCCCAAATCGTACGGAAATGGCTTTTTATTTTTCTCGTCGCACACTTTAACACCTTGAAAAAAGCCACAATCCACCATAATTTTCACTCCGGCGCCTTCCAGAATAAAGTTTGAACCCGTTACTTCGCCCACCGCTCCGTAAAATCCAATTTTCATAGTTATATTAGGGTAAATTCTGAATTAAATTGCTTTTTCTGGGCTAAGAGCCTGTTCATAATCTAATGCCTAGATAAAACTTTCAAATTTCGTTGCGAAAATTGTGAATTTTGAGAAAGCATATACATATACGCTGACGAGAAATTCACAATTTGTAGCAGAAATTTGAAGGTTTTAGCAGGCAAGCTGTATTTTAAACCATCTTTTGCGGTTAGATTATGGACAGGCTCTAAAGAACATTCACTCAAGTATACAGTGGCACAGTAAATACGGCAAACGTGAACGTAAAAATGGAGAGGATTAGAAAAAATCCCTGCACAGGGGTGAAGGGATCTTTTCTTAGGGTCATTTGAGAGTACTGGCTCTAGGGTTTAAAACTCTAGGTGGGTGCCCGCAATCATACGCCAAGGCGCAGGACAATGTAAGGCTCCCTTGCCAATAATTTAGGAGTCAGTACTTCAAACAACCCTACACTAATTATACGCTTGGTTACTTTTTTGGCAAGAGATTTTTAAATCAAAAAACAAAAAAAGGAAACGAGCAAAAATTTTTTTAAAATAAACAACAAAAATGGCTTTTAAAAAACTTGGTCAGCGTACACGAAGTTAAAATCATTTTTCTTGTAGTCAAAAAGTTCTGATTTTTTGAAAAATCGCGCAACTTCTTGTGTTCCATTTTCTACAGAGTCAGATGCGTGAACAACATTTGACTGCATCGAGATTGCGAGGTCGCCACGAATGCTCCCCGCGTCGGCTTCATAACTCTTTGTTGGACCAACCAAAATTCTCGTTGCAGATACAGCGTTTATTCCGGAAAGCGCCATCACTACAACAGGCGAAGATTTCATAAAATTCTTGATTCCAGCGAAAAAAGGCTTGTCTTTTATGTGTGAATAGTGAGCTTCGAGTAAAGCATCCTCAAGTTGGATCATTTTCATACCAACAATTTTAAGACCCTTCTTTTCAAAACGAGCAACGATCTCACCCAATAAACCGCGGTTGATTGCGTCTGGTTTTATGATAATTAGGGTCTGTTCTTCTTTTGGATGTGCCATAAATTTTATATTAATGTTGGATTATACTACCAGAAAAGACCGGTACGGGCAATCTCGCGCCAAAAAGGTCAGACCTTTTTGGCTATATCTTGGTCAAGATTTCCGGCTGGCCTTCAGTGATTAAAATAGTGTGCTCAAAGTGAGCCGAGCGTTTGTGGTCTTTTGTAACGAAAGTGTATTCGTCCGAGAGAAGCTTAATAAAGCGTGTTCCTTCGTTCACAATTGGTTCAAGAGCAAGCACCATTCCCGGAACCAACTTTTTACCTTCACCGCGTGTTCCATAGTTGGCAATATGCGGGTCTTCGTGCTGATGATAACCAACTCCGTGACCACCGAGTTCCTCAACAACCACAAAATTATTCTTTTTTACATATTTTTCGATAGCATACCCGATGTCGCCGACAGTATTCCCCGCTTGAGCAACAGAAATGCCAACATTAAGCGCTTTTTCGGTCACGTCCATTAGTTTTTGCGCATTT
>JAQTPS010000029.1 GCA_028712595.1 Minisyncoccota bacterium
CCTTGACTAGGTTAGTGGTTTTGATATGATTGAATTGTTAGTGAATGTTTGCATTTGAATCGTGCGAACGAAACAAAATGTCTATTAAAAGATTAACAAAAAAATTATGGATGAACATAAACAAACAAATTCAGAATCTATAACGGCACCAAGTGAGGTCGAAACACTTGGAGTCAAAGCTGTATCAAAGTCTCTTGGTGTATCGCGGGCAACGGTTTTGCGTTGGATTAGCGCACAGAAAATTGAGGGCTTTTTCCGCATTGGTAGTAAGTGGTTAATCCGCAGAGTTGATTTTGATAATTTTATAAATAAAAAAATAAATAATTAAAAACTATTATGGAAAAAGAACACAACCAAGATAATTGGGAAAAAGTGAGAGAAAGTTCGAAGGAAATAAAAAATTCTATCAATACATTGTTGGGATACTTATCTCTTGCATTTGTGATGATTCTTGGAATCTGGCAACTATCTATTATTTGTCAAAAACCTATAACTTTTGGACAGGCAACTTTAATATCAGTAGGCATATTGCTTATTTATGCTGGCAAATCCTGGTGGTCTCATAGGAAGCAAGCGAAATAATTATGGAAACATTATTGATACAAAATTTTCTTAATTACCTTACCGCAGAGAGACATTTTTCTGTGCGTACTGCCGAAGCCTATAAACACGACTTAAATAAGTTTGTTTATTTTCTGGAGTCTGTCGGTAAAAAAGATATTCTTACAGTAACTAAAGCTGACGTGCGCGAGTTCATTTGTTCACTAGAAAAAAATAACGGTGCCGTTACTCAAGCTCGCAAATTATCTGCTATAAAATCACTTTTCAAATATCTTGGACGTGAAGGTATCATACAGGCAAACCCTATAAGCGATATTGAAGCACCCAAACTTCCAGAAACACAACCTGCTTTTTTAACTCAAACTGAATATCAAACTCTTATTACTACTGTAAGACAAAAGGCTACACCGTTTTATCTTTATCGCGACTTAGCGATTGTCGTACTCTTGCTTGGTACAGGTGTTCGTCTATCAGAGCTTGTCGGTCTAACCCTTGATAGAGTTAACCTAGAACACAGTGGCAGAAGTATTAAAGTACGTGGAAAAGGAGACAAAGAGCGGACAATACCACTTACTGATGAAGTAGTAACCGTCCTTGAACAGTATTTGAAAACTCGTCCAGATGTTCGCAGTAATCATCTTTTTATAAGTCGTCTTGGTGATGAACTTCAAGTACGTGGTGTATACGGTCTTATTAAAAAATATCTGAAAGCAACAGGTATTAAGAAAAAAAGAGTGGCTGTTCATTCCTTGCGCCATACCTTTGGAACTACTTTGATGAACAATGGGGTTAATATCGTAGTCATCCAAGAACTTTTAGGACATAAAAAATTAGAAACGACTCGTCGCTATTTGCATATCAATAGTGTTGATTTACGGAATGCAGTCGATTCTTTAGTTTTGAATAAAAAAATATGAGTTACACAGAAAAAAACTTAGAACCTAAAGAAGAAGAGCTAGTGGCTTTGATATATGCCAGAGTTTCAACCTCGTCTCAAGACTCAAATAGCCAAGTACATAGATGCAAACAACGAGCACTAGAGAAGGGTTATGAGGTTGAGGAAATTTTTCCAGATAAATTCACAGGTGGTGGAGATTTTTGGAATCGTCCCCAAATGAGAAGAATGCTGGACTACATAGATGCACATCCAGATAAAAAATATGTAGTAATTTTTGATGACCTAAAAAGATTTGCTCGTGATACAGAATTTCATATTAGATTAAGAAAAGAATTTAGAAGCCGTGGTGTTAAAGTTGAATGCTTAAATTTTAATTTTGAGGACTCTCCCGAAGGTGAATTTGCTGAAACTATTATGGCGGCTCAGGGGCAACTAGAACGACAACAAAACCGACGGCAAGTTATTCAGAAAATGAAAGCTCGCCTGGAGCGTGGCTTGTGGTGTTTTGATTTTCCACCTGGAATGAAATATATAAACAGTCCTGTTTATGGAAAACTATTAGCTCCCGATGAAGTAATGGGTAGCATTATTAGAGAGGCGCTTGAAGGTTTTGCTTCTGATAAACTTCCAAACCAAACGGATGTACAAGATTTTTTGGAGAGTAGGGGTTTCTTTTACAGAAAGAAACATAAGAGAGTTTATTTAGCGCAAGTGAGAAGAATACTTACTCAAATTATTTATGCTGGCTATGTAGAATATAAGCCGTGGGGTGTTACAAGAAGAGAAGGACACCACCAAGGGCTTATAAGTTTGGCGACGTATGAAAAAATACAAGACAAACTTAATGGAAATAGTAAGAGTCTAGCCAGAAAAGATTTGCATTTGGATTTTCCAGCGAGAGGTTTTGTTCTGTGTTCTGAATGTGGTAAACCATTTACCGCTAGTTGGACGACAAAGCGTAAGGGGTACAGAAGAGCATACTATCGTTGTAATCAACCTAGATGTGCTTATAAAAATAAAAGTATTCCGAAAGAGGATGTAGAAAAAGGCGTAGGTAAATTACTCAAAAATGCTCGTGCTAGTGAAGAAGTGTTGGCTTTGGCTCAAGAAATATCTCTTGATATTTGGAAGGAGCGTAAAATGGATTCTGGACGCTTTGACGAGCAGACAAAAAAGGATGCCAATAAATTAGAATCAGAAATAGCTCTTTACCTTGAAAGAATTACTAAAACCACAAGCGAGACAGTTGCTACTGCTTACGAGAAGAAGATTGAAGAACTCACACATAAAAAGCTTCTTCTTGATGAGAAAATAAATAAGCCAACAGAACACTCTGGCATAAACTTTGAAACCGCTCTTGAAGAGGTGCTTACATACATTAAAAACCCATACAATGTATGGGTAAATGGTATTTTTGAAGATAAAAGATTGGTGCTTAGAATGGTATTTTCGTCGTATCCTTCTTATGACAGAAAGACTGGCGTTGAAACCGCTAAACTATCTTTACCAGTAACGCTTTTTCAGCATTCTGGCACCTCAAATTTACAACTGGTGGAGATGCCGGGAATCGAACCCGGGTGCAAATAGCGAACTTTTGCGAGTCTACATGCGTAGAAGGTTTCATTGTTTTTAAGTATCGTAGGTCGAAAATCAGCAAAATCCTATGATACCGAGTTTCTATTCCCCTACGGGATTCGAATTGAGGTCGAAACGGTCCTCAATTCTAGCTCGATGTGTATTAAGCTTGTCCAGTTCTAACGAGCTTACAAAAGGACAAACTGTCGACTTAAGCTAAAGCGAAAGCCGGCATATAAGGAGATGCTATCCCCTTCGAAGTTTTGGCACTTCTTTTTTTCTAGCAATTTTAACGAATCTTACTAGAATCTTCGGCACGCACGCAAAAGGTGAACTACCTGTCTAGGCCAATCACCCCCAGTTATAAAGCAGTAAGCATTAAGCAGTAAAGCATTAAGCGGATTTGATTTGGATCCGCTTGGTACTTATTGCTTATTGCTTATTGCTGACTTTTCAACGATCGCTCGATATCGCGGGCAACATCTTTCTTCTTGATCGCCTCGCGCTTGTCCGATTTCTTCTTGTGCTTGGCCAGCGCGAACGACAATTTGATCACCCTTCCCTTATTATACAACGCTAGTGGCACTAATGTCAAACCCTGTCGGCGGTCCAGATCGGCCAGCACCTTAATTTCGTGTTTGGTCAAAAGCAGTCGGCGGGAACGCTCCGGATCATAGCCCACGGGAGTATTGCCCGGCTGATAGGGCGGAATAGCCGCTCCAACAAGATAGGCTTCTCCCCCGCGAATTTTCACATAGGCGCCAGCCAAAATCCCGTGCCCGGCCCGCACGCTTTTTACCTCGTGGCCCAGCAGTTCGATGCCGGCCTCATATTTTTCGCCCAGTTCATAGTTAAAACCGGCCTTTTTGCTGTCGACTAAGGACATGGAATTAGTATATCGTATTTCGCAGATAGTATATAGTATTAGCCCTAAAAATCGTTCCAAAGGGGCGATTTTTAGGGCCCCCAATCTACATTTTATACGAACTATTCCGCCAGCCGGCGGACTACTAAATCTATCTACCATTTCTGTTGACTTTTCCCCCTAAATAGCTTATTATGCTGGCATTAACCTTTCATCTTAAGAAAGGTTGAAATATATACTTGAAAGTCCAAGTCCGCATCAATCATCAGATAAGAGCCAAGGAACTGCGCGTCGTCACCGATGACGGCGACAACCTGGGCGTTATCACCTTAGACGAGGCCCTGAAGAAAGCCGATGAACTGGGCCAAGATTTGATCGAGATCTCGCCGAATGCTGTTCCCCCAGTGGCAAAGATCATGGATTACGGCAAATTTCAGTATAAGGAACAGAAAAAAGAAAAAGAAGCGCGCGCCAAGAGCCACTCGACCGAAACCAAATCGCTGCAAGTCAAAATTGGCACCGGCGACAAGGATCTCGAGATCAAAGCGAAAAAAGCGTCCGCCTTCCTCAAAGAAGGCCATCGCGTCAAGATCGACCTCTTCCTGCCCGGCCGATCCAAGTACTTCAATTTCCAATTCTTGCAGGAACGCTTGGATCGCATCCTGCGTTTGATCACTGAAGACTTCAAGATCGCCGATCCGGCCAAAAAGAGTCCGAAGGGCTTGACCACAGTGATCGAGCGCCAAGTTGGCAAAAAGGCGGTTGAAGCCGAAACAATACCAAAAGCATAATTTAATTAGATGAAAACGAATAAGTCATACACCAAAAGACTGAAAGTGACGAAGAAGGGCAAGATCCTGGGACGCAAGCCGGGCCAGAACCACTTCAACGCCAAGTCTTCCCGTTCCAAGCAGTTGAACCACAAAGGTACGGCCGATTTTAATATGACCAACAAGCAGATCAGCCGCTTTCTGCCGAACGC
>JAQTPS010000030.1 GCA_028712595.1 Minisyncoccota bacterium
GAAGATTGAACTTCCTTATGCAAAGGCTCCTAATTGTTTGATTGAAGAGAATTGTACACCAGATGAAGCTTCACAAATCTGTGTAGCAGGTGATGAGACCTGCATCATAACCACCTGTGAACCTTATCTAGACGAGGCAAACCCCGGCAACGTAGAAGACGGGGAGGTGTGCGCGACCCCAGAAACAGAAGAAGCAACCGGAGCAACAGAAACAACCACCACTGAGATTCCTTCTACAAATTAATATATGAATACATTTGGAAACATTATTATAAGTCCATACTTCTGGAACATTGTCGTACGACAGATATCAATTTCTTTTTTGGTTTACTCTATGCTTGTGCCAGCAGTTTTGGCTGTTGCTTTCGGGTCATTCCTCTATATAAAAACAAGAAAACTTAGTAGTTTTTATCTACTGTTGCTATCTTTATTCTTTGCACTTTATGCAATTCTTGATTTGTTGACATGGTTCCCAAACGCGCCGATAGCTCTCGGCACTTGGTCTTTCTTGGACATCTTCAGTGTGAGTTTCTTCATCCTATCGTATTGGTTCTTGTATTCATTCATAAAAGACCACGACCTGCCCTTGTGGCAAAAAGTTTTGACAGGATGCGCGCTTCTCCCAACTCTTGTTATAACTGCGAGGAGCATAAACATTGATACTTTTTCCGCGCCTCAAGTTTCAAGTTTGGAAAATTTGTCGGTCACAAATTACAATTCAATCCTGTTTCTTACAATTATTCTCCTTGTCGTTATTTTTTCTATTAGAGAATATGTTGTTGCTATAGATTTTGTCAATAAAAAGAAAATTGCGCTCGCTGGTGCTGGCGTTACAATATTCCTTTTTGTTTTTTGTATCAATTTAGTGGTGTCTAATTTTATTATCGCTATCGATCTCTGGGGGCTTGGGTCCAATGCCTACGTTTACACAATTGACTTATACAGCTTGTTCGGAATGCCAATCCTCCTAGGACTTCTCGGGTACCTCATCGCAAAATACCAGGCATTTGATATAAGACTCATTAAATCGATAGTTCTGATGGTTGTCTTGATGGCAATTTTGTTCGCAGGTATGTTCTTTACTTAGTTTTTTCTGGTGTAGTGATTATTGTAATTTAAAAATGAACTTATTCGACAACATTGTAAGTCCGTATTTTTGGGTTATAGTCATAAATCAAATATCGATTTCTTTTTTGATTTATTCCCTCGGTGTGCCAGCGATTTTAGCTTTTGTTTTTGGTACATTTTTGTATTTAAAAACAAAAAAACTAAGTAGTTTTTATTTGCTGCTACTCTGTTATATTTTTGCCTTTTACGCCATTCTTGATTTGTTGACGTGGTTTCCGAATGGAGTTGTTGAAATGTGGTCGTGGTCTTTGTTGGATGTGTTCAGTGTAATTTTCTTTATACTTTCATATTGGTTCCTCTACTCTTTTGTGAAAGGATATGATTTGCCTTTTTGGCAAAAAGTTCTGACTGCCTGCACGCTTTTGCCCACTCTTGCGCTAACAGTGTCAAGCGCGAACATCAATGCTTTTTCCGCGCCCCAAGTAACAGGACTGGAAAATCAAATTATCGTGCCGTATTATGCAATTTTGTATTCTCTCTTTATACTTCTTATTATCATTTTTTCCGTCAAAGAATACCTGAAAGCGGAGGATGTTGTCAGTAAAAAGAAGATAGCGCTTGCTGGTACCGGCGTTGCAGTATTTCTTTTTATTTATCTTGTTATCTTGGTGGTAGTAGGTTTTGTTATTTCCATTAATCTCTTTGGCCTTGCGTCAAATGCCTACGTTTACAAAATTGACTTGTATAGCTTACTCGGCATGCCTATTCTCCTCGCATTTTTGGGTTATCTCATCGCAAAATACCAAGCTTTCGATGTGAAGCTCATCAAATCCATCGCCTATATGGTGCTTCTTGCCGTCATCCTATTTATCGGCCTATTTTTCGCATAATTCTCCGCTTACGCCAGTAAAAGCTTGCAATTTTAGGCGTTCTGTGCTAGGGTAGTGTCAATGATTACGACGAAGAGAAAGCAGAATATTATCAAGAAATCCCAAATTCACACAAAGGATTCGGGCTCCCCAGAGGTACAAGTCGCTATTCTTTCTGTGCGCATCGATGAACTCGCAGCGCATTTGAAGAAAAACGTCAAAGACAATGCTTCCCGCCGAGGACTTTTGCAAATGGTGGCAGATCGCCGAACACATTTGAACTATCTCAAGCGCAAGAGCAAGCCACGATACGATACGCTTGTAAAAAAGACTGGGTTAAAGTAATTTTCGCTGAGAATCCCCGTAATAGGGGTTTCTTTGTAAAGAGTCGTTATCATTTTTTAATAGAAGTCCCGAGTATAACTACGAGGGACAATCGGAGGAGTTTTTCCCCGAGCACAATATGTGCAAATAATACAATCGAATATGGCAGTAATTAAGCAGAAAGAGCAGCGTGTTGCAATGCTCATTGACACGCAAAACCTTTACCACACCGCTAGAAATCTCTACGGCGCAAAGGTAAACTTCGGCGCAGTTTTAAAAGAAGCAGTAGCCGGACGACATCTCATACGCGCAGTTGCGTATGTTATAACAACAGAGAAAGAAGACGAAAAGAGTTTTTTTGAAGCGTTAAACACGCTCGGCATCGAAACAAAGACGAAAGATCTCCAAGTATTTTTCGGAGGCGCAAAGAAAGGCGACTGGGACGTGGGGCTTGCGGTAGACGCAATCCGTATCGCGTCCAAAGTAGACGCAGTTATCCTCGCTTCTGGCGATGGGGACTTTGTTCCTCTCGTCGAATATTTGAAGTTCATGGGGACACAGGTAGAAATCATTACTTTTGGTCGCTCGGCTTCAAGCAAGTTGCGAGAAGCGGCAGACGACTTTATTGATATGTGCGACGACCAACGCAAGTATCTAATGGGTTTCCGCGGTGGAAACAGGAGATCGTCAAACAATGGTCGCCGACACCCGAACAAACCAGCAGTAAACGAAGCGCCTAAAACAGAATAGAACTTCTTTGGAAAAGCCTCGCCGTGATTTTACGGCGGGGCTTTTCTTGTATTAATTTGACTTCTTATCTAGCGGTGTGATACGTTCTGTAATAGGGAAGCAAAAATAATTTTTCTGTCTGTGCAGTACATACTTGCTTGTGAATATACGCAGACAGGTCAAAAAGTTCGTTCTTTTCAAAAATTTTACAATCTTTTTTATAGTTTTTATTAACCCCTCTACCCATACCATCACTATGGAACCAGTAGAAACACCACCGGCCGTTAAACCAACACTCACACATTCACCAAAAAATTTTTTTCAAAGGGTGAAAGAAGCTCTTAAAAGAATGCCCAATTCCACTCAATGGTATATCGACGAAGCAAAGGATGATGATCGTTGGGATTAGAGGGTTGTCTAAGGAAATAGCCAAAGCCAGTTTTATACCATAAAACTGGCCCTTTTTTATGCCTTGACTTTTTTTGCAAATATGCGATAATATACACCAGAACAGAAGTTGACCATATTTGCACATTGATTCTTTTCTTACCCTTTCCACCCACCACCCATGAACCCTACAGCTCAAGCAGAGGCACTCTTGGAAAAACCGGAAACACATACTCCTCGAGATTACGGTCTCGAAAAACATTTAGCAGAATTAGCTGACCCAGTGATCCAATACAGGATTAGAGAGGAAAGGCGAAAGAAACTTCCTAGGGATATTCTACGGCATGCTCAGTTCTACAAAGACCACTCGGGAACAGGGTCTTGGGAGCTCAGAAATAGCACACTTCTTGAATGTGTTAAGCTCTTGCTAAAACTTTCAGGCTTTCGCGATAACACGAAAGAAGTAAATAGGTTTATCGCCGAGATGTCCGAGTTCGTCCAAGAGGAGAGCTGGGAAATCTATAACGAACCTACGCGGCTGAGTCCTCCGTGGAGAGTTCTTTGCAAGATATGGAGGAAAGTACACTCCGAAGAAGTTGCAACTGCAAATAAAATCCGCAAGTACAATAAGACCCTTCCGGTTCTTCCTCGCCCAGAACCTCCTCCACCAGCTCCTATTCAAAAACCCCAGATGGCAATGGCGATTTAGGGAAGGAAAAGTAAGACAAGCAGCAGGCATCTTGAAACCCTAATGTTCAAGATGCCTGTTTTCTTTTGTTTGACTTTAATAATTTTTATTGTAGGGTAGGTACTAGAAGAGCTTGTTCTTTCAATTTTGTCGATTTCTTTTTAGAAACCCTTATCTTTTCCCCCCAATAATATGTTTTCGTTATCCCCAAAAGAGTGGGAAAGACTTTCAGTAAAGTTAGAGAAGGCGAAAAAAACTAGGAGAGTTTCAAGTAGTTTTGTAGAAACAGAAACCCCGCAAGAAATAGAGAGGCTCGCGCTTAAGCTGGCTCAAAATTCGCGAAGTCACGGAGAAGCAGTAATCTCATTAGGGTTAGCCCCAAAGGGAGGCCCTGCCGAGAAAAAAGCTCGTGAAATGTGCGAGAAGTACAATTTCAAAGACAGCTGTTTGGCTGTTTGATTTTTGAGAGAAAATAGAGTGGGGATAAACCCAGCGTCATCTATGGCGCTGGGTTGACTTTTGCCACAATTATTGTAGATTACGACTAGGAACTGATCTTTTACTTCATTTTCCCACAATTCTCTATGGACTCACTGTCAAATGCTGACCTTGAAACGGCTGTTAACAATGCTAGAAAGGATTACGAGAAAGCAAGAAAGTCGGGAGATCCTGCAGTGCGCGATTTTAGAAAGACTTGGGATAGGCTTGCGTATCAGCGAGCAGAACGCTGTACAACCCAGCAAGCAGCCAGAAATGCTTTCTTCGACGCCCGAGAAGGTAGTAAAGCTAAAGAACTCGCTGGT
>JAQTPS010000031.1 GCA_028712595.1 Minisyncoccota bacterium
AGGTATTGGTCTTTCTACCTGAACAAAAGACTATCTTGAGCGGGACAACTCTAAGAAACTAACTAAAATCCTTAATGAAAAGCATTGGACCTTTTCAGTATCGTCTTTTTCGCAAGGTTTACGAAAAGGCGGGGAGAGAAATGTGCAGGGATTGCGAAAAATTCATTCCTTTGAATTCGCAAATCCTTGATTTGGGCTGCGGTTCGGGAATAGTGAGCAATGAATTTTCCAAGTTTTTCAATTCCGAAGTATTGGGATTGGACATTATCGACAACCGGGTCGTTCCGATTCCTTTTATAAAATTCGACGGGAACAAATTATCCTCTTTTAAAGACAATTCCTTTGATGCGGTTTTGATTAATTTCGTTTTGCACCATTGCCAAAATCCGATAGAACTGCTAAAAGAATCTAAGAGGGTTTCAAAGGATTTCGTAATTATTTATGAAAATCTTCCCGAAGGAATATTGAGCAGATTATTTTGTTTTTTACACGGGATTTCCTTTGCTTTTTTCTTTCAGAAGAATTCAAACCGGGGGAAGTTTTTCAAAGACAAGGAATGGAAAAAGACATTTGAAGAGTTGAAATTGGAAGTCGTATATTCAAAGAAAGTTTCTTCATGGTTCAATCCCATGAAGGAGCAGTTATATGTTTTAAAGAGGGGTGTGTAGCTCAGCTGGTTAGAGCGCGTCACTGATAATGACGAGGTCCCTGGTTCGAGTCCAGGCATACCCACCGCAGTGAGGGCCAATAGCTCAATTTGGCAGAGCGCCTCATTTGCAATGAGGAGGTTTGGGGTTCAAGTCCCCATTGGTCCACAAGAGAAAGCACCCGAGAGGGTGTTTTTCGTTGTGAACTTGATTTTTAGTGGCATTCTGGTAAAGTGATTTTGGTATTCAAGCTGGAGTATCCGGCTTAATACGTTCATTTCCAACAAGGGGAGTGAGTTGACGATGAAAAACAACATGACCTATGCTGGCGCCGGAGTAAACTACGGCGCGATGGATCCATTTAAGATAAGGGCGCAATTTGCTGGCCGTGAGACCGCAGGCAACATTGGGCGGTTTAACAACGGTTCGTTCCAAGAAGTCGGAGAGAGCCGCGGCGAGAGCGTGTACCTTATCCAAACGCCTTGGGGATATTTAGCCCATGTCGAAGAGGGACTCGGTACGAAGAATCTCGTCGCTGACGCGATGTACCGCCTTACCGGCAAATCGTACTATGACCAAGTTGCACAATGTGCCGTGGCGATGATCGTGAACGATATGATTACGCTCGGCGCGCTTCCTCTCTCGGTAGCGATGCATCTTGCCGTCGCTGATTCTGAGTGGTTTAATGACAAGAAGCGGTGCAACGACCTCATTGAGGGCTGGAAGAATGCTTGCAATCTCTCCCGTTGCGTCTGGGGCGGCGGTGAAACCCCGACACTCAGGGATATTGTCATGCCAGGAACGGTTGTGCTTTCCGGTTCGGCAATGGGCCTCATTAAGCCGAAGAATCGACTCATTACGGCGGAGAACATTAAGCAAGGTGACGCGATCGTTTTCATCGGGAGTTCCGGCATTCATGCAAACGGCCTCACGATGGCTCGAAAGATTGCCGACAAGCTGCCTAACGGCTACCTCACTCATCTCGGCGATGGGCGAATGTATGGCGAGGCGCTTCTCGACGCTACGCACATCTATGTCGGTCTAGTTGAGGATTGCCTCAGTCGTGACATGAGCATTCACTATGCCGTGAATATTACGGGTCACGGCTGGCGCAAGCTCATGCGGGCGGCGCAGCCATTTGCGTATATTATCGAGCAACTGCCAAAGCAACTTCCGATATTCGACTTTTTACAGAAGAAAGGCCCGGTGGACGACACGGAGGCGTACGGTAACTTAAACATGGGTGCGGGTTTTGCACTCTATGTTTCGGAAGACGACGTCAACGAGGTTATCAAGATCGCCGCTTCGCACAATTTCAACGCGCTTCGCGCTGGACACATTGAACGGAGCAGCGAAAAAAGGGTCATCATTGAGCCGAAGGATCTGGAGTATTCTGGCACAACGCTTGGTGTCCGATAACTCTCATCCCAATTTACAAAGGTTCGCTACAGTAGCTGGCGAACTATTTTTTTACTATATTTTTGTTACGAGTGATTTTTTTATCCAAAAACTTGCAAAGTTTTGGTCTGCAAGAAACATCCTCAGGGGTGTGTTTTTTTGTTTGACAAGATATTTATAGCGTGGTATTTCTTCCTCAGAGGGGTGAAACAGCATGGTTGAAATAAAGCGCATTGAAAATATTACAAAAAAGGATGGAAACACTGATTGGAGTGTTAACTTCACCAACGGGGAACATTTACACGTGCGAACCGGATGGTTTCCATTCAACGCAGCCAACTCTCATGGAATGATGGTTCATCTTTTCCGAGGGTGTAAGAACGATTTAGTGGCTTTATTTGGCTGGGCAGTAGGGGACAATTCTATTGCCCTTAAGGATTGCTACAGGTGGTCTAAAAGGTTCGGTTTTAAACGAGGTCTTGTCGATTGGAGAAAATACTGGTCCGGCAGGACTGAAGAGGTCGTTGATATGAGAAATCCAGGCGAGTCAATCGCTCTCAAAATCGACGACAACGGAGGTATTCTACCCCCGTAATTTTTTTATGCGGTTAAAATTTGGAATTGTAGAATAATAAAACGAACAAAAAGTTTGTGGAAAAAATCTGTGGCTTTTTGACAAATCAGATAAAATGTGTTTAACTAGAAAAAGTTATTTGAGAGGAAAAAATGCGTACACTGCTCTATTTTGGAAGAGTATTGTTCTATAATATGCACCCTGAGGGCTATTATGTCGGTTATGACGACATGTGCCTTAAGCTCAATACTATGCTCAATTTTTCCCCTAAAGAGGGGGTCCTGGCATTACAGGACGAGCGGTTTAAAACCGAGCCAGAGGGGGTGATTATAGAACAAGTCAAAAACCAGGCGATAGGTGATATGAAGGCTTTAAATAGGAGCAAGATAATGGACCTTCCTTCTGGTTTGATCCATGTTGTTCCTAAGGGAAAGAAAGCGAAGTATTCGTCGAGGTTTTTGAAAGGTATTGTTGTTGAACGAACAATCAACGGAACGAAAGATGAGTGCTTGCATAAAGTAGAGGAAGGATTGTTTAAGGCAATGCTTTATCGCGAGCTCTTCTACAGGATGTGCGATTCGGTGGTTGTTGTGGATAAAAGCCGCAGAATTTTTTTAGCTGATGACGGCTTGGATGTCCTTAAAAAAGGACTAGCATCGTTGATGGCTAAGAAGTTTATCCGGGAGAAGGACTTGCCCAAGTCCGTTGAAGGGGCGGTTGTCGATGTTTTTTCGGAAGGAGTATTCTCGACTTACTTGAAAGAGTATTCGATTAACAAAAACCTTTCCGAAGACAAAGCTTTTAATATTTTTTCCGAAGCTGTCGTGAACGGAATCGCGTTTCCGCTAATAATGCTTAGCAAGAAGCGCTTTGATCCCGGTGAGTCAATTGCTATGCTTAATTGGATAAGGGTTATGGATGGAAAAATACCCTTTGCCAACTAAGAAACAGTTGACTCTTTTTTTATTTTTTATTTTGAGTATAATATTTATATATGATGATTTTAGAAATATTGGTTGTTGTTTTGGGACTGTGCGTTTTTGAGGTTATCAGCAGCGTGGACAATGCGATAATCAACGCCCATGTCTTAAAGACGATGCCTGAGAGGTTTAGAAAGATATTTTTGTTCTGGGGCATTATCTTTGCCGTATTTGTGGTGAGGGGATTATTGCCGTTTTTAATCATCTGGGTAACCGACCCATCATTATCCATTGTTCAAGTATTTTCTTCGGCTTTTTCTTCCGACAACGGAATGGTCAAGGATTCTCTGGACGCTTCCAAACCTTTACTTCTTTTAGGCGGAGGTTCCTATCTTTTCCTTGTATTTTTGGCCTGGCTGTTTTTGGAAGAGAAAAAGTGCGTTTTTCGGGTGGAGAGATTTATTACTCGCCAGGGAGTTTGGTTCTACGCCATCGCTTCAATCTTTACCACGGCTATCGTTTATTTTACCTTGAAGATTAATCCGATCTTGGCTTTGGCCGCAACTATCGGCGTTTCGGCTTTCTTCATCACAGATGGCTTTAAAAAGAACGCGGAAGAAAAAGAAAAGGAATTGATGTCCGGGCATATGAGCGCCTGGAGCAAGATTCTTTATTTGGAAGTTTTGGACGCTTCTTTTAGTATAGACGGGGTTATCGGAGCTTTCGCTTTTACCATGTCCATTCCTTTGATTATTCTGGGAAACGGCTTGGGCGCCATTATCGTCAGGGAACTGACTCTTAAAGGAATAGACACTATCAGCAAATATGCCTACTTGAAGAACGGGGCAATGTATTCAATCGGCCTTTTGGGCATGATGATGGTTTTGGAGAGCTTCGGAAACGAATATCCTTTCTGGCTCGTTCCTTTGAACACCTTTATCCTTTTGGGCTTCTTCATGTTCCTCTCGGTCAGGGAGCTCAAAATAAAGAAGGCCTGTTGATAACTTTGTTGCGCATCAAACTCCTTGTGGTATAATGGTTTCAAACCAATATAACGTCCATTTTTTCCTTGTTTTCCTTATCTTTTTTGATTTAGCA
>JAQTPS010000032.1 GCA_028712595.1 Minisyncoccota bacterium
CTGTTGGTATTCGTGAATTTGCGATGTAAAAAATTTTCATGAAAATCTAATTTTTTTAATCTTTTGATACAAACCTATCGCGCCAGAAACTTTTGCTTTGAATTGGTTGAACGTGGTGGACGAATCAATTGAGTTTCTTGGCAGTAAATACAGGTTGTTTTTTGGACTGACAAGCCCTTCTTCGACAGTTACACCAGCTTGATAGTATTCTGTCGCGAGAGAGACGATATCTTTATTGTATTTACCCCGAGGATATGCGACAACCGATACGTTACCACCAAATGATCCCAAAAATTGTTGCGAATCGGCAAGTTCGGACTTAATTTTCTCTCGTCCAAGCGAGGTTAGTTCGTTGTGGGTAACGCCATGTGGCATAAACTCCACAAGGGGACTCATCATCATTTCTTTCATCATCTCGTTTGTCATAATTGGAAGTTTTTCTCCAGCTGAAGTTGTGTTTGTTTTTCCAATAAGGCCCGTTGGAATAAAAATTGTCGCTGGTATGTTGTATTTTTTTAAAACTGGGAATGCGGTAAGGAAATTGTCTTCATATCCATCGTCAAATGTAACGACTACGTGGTTTGCAATATTTTCGTTCGACTTTAATTTACGGATCAGCTCGCTTAATTTTACTAAATTAAATTTGGACTCTATTAGATACTTCATTTGTGCTTCAAACGTTTCTGGTCTTACGGTAAAAAAGACAGGGTTATTCCCAATGGAATGATACATCAAAATACTCGATTGATTATTGAGATGAGGCGATATTAGGCGAAGAAAGTCCAGAGCGCAAGATTTGATTAAAGATTTCATATTGATTTTGAAATAGTCAGATAGAGTTTGTCTATAAGCGCAGTAAGTCCATTGTGCTCCACAACATATTTTCGAAGAGTATTCCCCAGGTCGTTTCGCTCGGCTTGGCTCATAGAAAATACGGCTATTAACGAACGAGTCAAGCTATGCATATCGCCCTCCTCGAAAATAAGTTTGTTGGGCAGGATGTTTTTGAGAGCTTTGTTTGAAGTAATAACAATAGTTCCACAAGCCATAGCCTCAAAAATAGTTTTATCTAAACTGCCCGTTGGTGTGGCATTAACATAGAATTCATAATTCCTCAATATGGATGGAACCTCTGTATGAGGTACCGCTGACTGAAATGAAATATATTTCGAAATTTTGCGTTCCTTAACGTATTTTTTTAGGGATTTAAAATATTCCTCATCTTTCTCGCTAACATTGCCAACAAACACCACATTTGGGCAGAATCTTTTATGTAACACCAAATTTTGCATTGCATCAATAAGCACTTCTGGTCTTTTGATTGGCGCTACTCTGCCTAAAAAGAGAATTGCATTTTGACGATTTTCGCCAGACGGGCTGAATTTTTCAATGTCAACTCCGGCTGGCATGATTTCAGTTTTTTTGTGGCGTCCTACATAAGCATAAGGTGAGGTAGAAAATACCTTATGCGATAAAGCGACAGAAATATCTGTAAGAAATGTGCCCAAAGGATGAACTCGCCAAAGAAAAATTTTCTTGCCCAAGATTTTCCAGAGAGGGAAGCCAAGCAAGACATACTCCTGGTTCATATGAACAAACACAGCATCATAAGAGTTTCTATTACGCCATATGTAGCGATAAAAATTTATAATATATTTTACTCTCGATGCGCCATTTTCTTTGCCGAGAGAATAAACAGAAACATTCGACGGCAAATTGTAAGAACCTTTCTCCAAGCAGATGACTCTTACTTCAGTGAATTTACTTGCCATCAACTCAACCCAACCGTGGAAAAACCCGAGAACGCCGTCCTCTCTGTCGATTTTTTGAGTTATAACGAGTAATTTCATATACACAATTCCCGGACTTCTTTATATGGCCCATTCTACCATAAAGAACGACCCAATTCTTTATGGGTTATTTGTGGTATTATACGAAATTATGAGCTCCCAAAAACTTCTGGCGAACGCGCTTGTGACTGTGTGTTTTATTGCAATTCCATTCACTTCATTTATCGTCTTGTCATCAGGAACGTTTTTCTATTTGGTTGTTGGGAAAAATTTTGCATTTCGAGTGCTAGTCGAAATAATGCTTTCCGCATACTTGGTGCTTGCAGTCATTGATCCGGTATATAGACCAAGAAAAAATTATCTACTAATTTCCATTGTACTGTTTCTAGTGGTCATCATACTTGCAGGAATTTTTGGCGAAAACCCTGCAAAAAGTTTTTGGAGCAACTTTGAGCGAATGGAGGGAGTAGTGACATATCTTCACCTCTTTGTTTATTTTGTTGTCGCAAGTGCAGTGCTTACAGTACGCCGAATGTGGGAGCCATACCTCAACCTCCATTTGTTTGCTGGCGTGATAATGGGAATTGAAGGAGTTCTTCAATGGATGGGGAGGATTCAGAATGTGTCGGGCGGCACTCGAATAGAAGGATCTCTTGGGAATCCTGCATATCTAGCCACATACGCGCTTTTCAATATTTTCTTAGCTTTATTTTTTCTTGCGCGCTCCAAATTTACGACAAAAAAAGAACAGTTCAAAGTTTTCATATACTCTGCCATTGTTTTACTCCAAACATTTGTGCTTTACCACACGGCAACACGTGGAGGAGTGCTCGGACTTATTGCGGGGGTACTCACTGCCACTATTCTTGTGGTAATTTTTGAACGTGAAAGAAAATTCTTACGTATGGTGGCTTACTCTATTTTGCTCGGCGTGATTTTTCTTGTAGGCGGTTTTGTTGCACTCAAAAATACAGATTTCGTGACCCAAAATTCCGTGCTATCCCGTTTCTCGTCAATTTCTCCCACAGAGCAAACCACTAAAGCGCGTTTTATGGTCTGGGGGATGGCGATAGATGGATTCAAAGAACGACCTATTCTTGGATGGGGTCAGGAAAATTTTAATTACGTATTTAACAAATATTACAATCCCGGAATGTACGAACAAGAGCAGTGGTTCGATCGCGCGCATAATGTTGTATTTGATTGGCTTGTTGCCTCGGGCGCGCTGGGACTTTTGTCGTATCTTGGGATATTCTGTTTAGCCATTTATATCATTTGGAAACGCACTAAAATATCTATCACAGAAAAAAGCGTACTGGTGGGCCTACTCTTCGGTTATTTTTTTCAGAATTTATTCGTATTCGACAACATAACAAGTCTCGTATATTTCTTTACAATTCTTGGTTATGTTGCCAGCTTGTCTTTGGTCGAAGCAGAAGAGAGATATTTGCAAAAAGCGTCAAAAAAGACGCAATATATTGTATCGACTGGGGCGGTACTTTTATGTTGTGCTCTTGTGTACGGAATAAACTATGCGGGTTATATGCAAAACACGACACTTTACAAAGCTCTTGTTGATAACGATACGAATGGCCCAACAGCAGAGAATCTTGCATTATTTCAAAAAGCTATAGAATACAATTCTTATGGCACCTCGGAAGTGCGCGAACAGCTTGTCTCCACTGCAGTTGCCGGAGTTGACACAAATAATCCTACTCAAATACGAAGGCAGTACGTTATGCTTGCGCTTCAGGAGCTCGACAAACAAACCATTGAAACCCCCACAAACGCACGCTATCAACTTTTCTTGGGCAACCTTCTTTCATACGTAGGCGAAGCAGATGTAGCAATAAAATATCTGAAAACTGCGCAAGAACTTTCTCCTAAAAAGCAAACAATACTTTTTGCGCTCGGAGAGGCATATAAAAACAAAAACGATTTTAAAAATGCAGAGGTGGCCTACAAAGAAGCCTACGAACTCGAACCAAAATTTGGGTCGGCGATTCTTTCATATGTTCGCACTCTTGTGCAAAATAAAAATTTTGCCGAGGCAGAGAAAATTGCGCTTGCTGGTATAGCACAAAGCGAAAATAACTATGCAATGCATGTTATTCTTGGCGAAGTTTATGCTAATATGGGTCGTTTGAAGGATGCTATAAGGGAAGTCAATCGGGCAATAGAATTGAATAATGACTTTAAAACTGACGGTGAGGCATACATAGAAAAGATTAGTAAATAACCGAGCACCATACCGTTCTTTCCGCTTCCATGCATAAATCTATCGTGTGTGTTGTTTTAATGAAGTCGCTACGTTTAACCTGTGTTAAATGGTGTTCGGCTTGACTTTTTACGTGGATTTGCTATAGTGTACGCGTGTGAGTGCGCAAAAGGCAACTTTTGAGCATATTTCAATAAACGAATGTCTGCGTAAGCCCCCGTGAAAGCGGGGATTTGCGTATCTGGGTAAACTACAAAACTTTTTAAATAGGAGATTTAATACTCTATCGCTTTTGGCCGAGCATGGAGCGCGGCCGGGAGGGGGTCGGGGAACGGTAGTTCCCTGTGGAGGAAAACAGTGAGCGAAGCGAACGTTAGAAACCGTGGGTTTCTAAGGAGGCGTCTCGCCGACTGAAGGTGGTATTTTTTTATACATTTTATATACTATACGAAGCTCCTGTCTTCTTTTGGCTAGCGGCTGCACTCACATATTAGACATTTGTTGGAGTTCGCTCCCGCTAGCCAAAAGAGCA
>JAQTPS010000001.1:0-29031 GCA_028712595.1 Minisyncoccota bacterium
AGAAACTACGTTAGGCGTACCTAGAAATGCGAACGTAAGTTCAGTAATTGTGCCCGTACCTCCATCAGAAATGATATTAAAAGTTGCCCTTGAACCATCCACGGCTCCATTCCCAGAGGCAACAAACTGTGGAGAACTAGGGACTGGAACTGTCGTCGTCGCTACTACCTCCAAAGAAACACTTGGAAGCGTAATAGGAAGAGAGCAATTAGCATTTCCGTCTACGGACATACCAGATGGAACTGCGGACTGAACACCGTCGATGTTCTTGCATATGTCTACGACTGCTGGCACCGACGCTATGCACGGCTCCCCTGTCAGATAGCTGTAAGCGACACCCGAAGCGCAGGCTGTGGCTACTGTTGGAACTATAGTTGTTTCTAAATCACTTGCTATTGCAGTTCTAGTTAGTGGACCAACAAAACCGGTCGTAGGTAATCCTTTTGAACCTTGATAAGCGATGACGGCGGTTTTGGTTAGTCCAAAAAAGTTGCCGGTGGCTTCGACACTTAGAAATCCTTTGTTGATTAGGAACTGCTGAAGTTCGGTAACTGCCGTTCCTCGAGCACCAAAACCAAGGTTGGCATCAATTGAAGCAAAAGACATGGTTGGCAAAAGCACAGCTAGTGCGATAAATGACAGTAATATTTTTTTCACCCCGTTAGAGGCAGGTCGCGGTTGCCTTGTTTCATTAGATTCTATTTCTTTTTGGTTGTTTTGATTTTTCATTTTTTTTATTGTATTTAAGCGGCCGCGGCCTCTAACGGGGTTCATATTGTAGATTTTAGCATGGATTTTGAGAAACGGGAATCTCGCGAAATGCAGAGCAGACGATTGCTTTGCCACTAGGTCACAAGATACTAAGGAGAATCTCCCGCGACTAAACTTTTTTCGTCAAAAAAGTTTGTCTGGGCACTACCTCGCTTGTTTTTCCTACTGAAAAAACATAGCTCCGGCATCCGATTCCCCGACGCAAGCAATGCAGATTGCTTGCTTAAGGTCACAAAATTAAAAACCGCTCGGATGAGCGATTTTTTAATTTTGTGACCTTACGGGGAATCGGACCCCGATTTAGAGCTTGAGAAGCTCCTGTCCTAACCATTAGACGATAAGGCCATTTTCTATTTACTTTTTTGCTCAATTAATATTGGAGATTCTACCTTATTTTTGACAAAAATCAAAATTCCTTGTGACTTTTTTATTATTCCCCTTGTCTCACCAGCAATCTCGACGCATCTTCTTGGTTCCACATAATTTCTTTTACAACATTCTCCAGGCGCATAGATGCAGACCCGTTTACGAGAACAATGTCATCTTTTTTAATTATACCCTCGAGGTACTTTCCTGCTGAAAGCGAATTGTCAAACTCGATAATATTTTTCTTTTTCATACCACTTTCGAGAGCTCCCTCCACAATATATTTTGCGCGCGGGCCAACTGCGACTAGAATATCGGATTCTTGTCCCACAATAATTCCTATTTTTCTGTGTTCTTCAATTGTAAATTTGCCAAGTTCAAGCATATCTCCCAAAACTGTTATTTTTCTTCCGATCGTTTTAATACTACTTAGGGCTTGAAGCGCGCTAAGTGCTGAAATCGGCGAAGAATTTGAGCTATCGTCAATAACTGTAGCCCCCTTTATGCCAGTGAGTATTCTCATTCGCCCCGGAGCGCTGTCGTGCCCCGAAAGAGCATTTATCATTTCAACAATATTCAATTTCAAATATACCCCCAAAGACAAAGCCGATAGGGCGCTATAAACCGGCTGGATTCCCAATACTCCCGGCATAGTGACTGGGAAAACATTGCCTTCATATTCAAATTTAAATGTTACGCCGGTTGGCTTATTGTCTTCATAAACAATATTCATATTTGAAGCGCGAAACATTGCGCGCTCGGAGAAGCCATACGTAATGGATGTCGCTTTTGTCCTCGCTTGCATCGAAAGCACTTGTTCGTCATCTGCATTCAAAATTAATACTCCGGAAGATTTGAGGGCTTTAACAAAAATTGCCTTTTCTTCTAGAAGTCCTTCTGCGGATTCAAAAAATTCAATGTGGGTTGGCACAGGTGAAAATGAAGTAAAAATAACAATTTCAGGGTGAAGCCACTTTGCGATACGAGAAATGTTGCCCGGCTTGTCGGCGCCGATATCAAGAACAAGCCATTTGGGATAATGCTCGCGTGTTGCGAGAAGTACCAACCCTCGAATGAGATTTCTCACGTAAAAAAAGAACGTGGGCGCTCCTTTGTCGTGCCCCAAAATACTTCCTCCAAGCCCAGCCTCATTGTCAAAACTTTTTTTGCTTTTGTCCGCGACAAGCGCTTCTTTGGTAACAGAAAAAATAGCATCTTTTGCTCCTGTTTTGCCGACAGTGCCTATGACCGCGATTATTTTTGGTTTGTATTTCCGTAGCACGAGCTTTGCTTCCGCTTCAAGCATCACTCTCATAATATTTTGTAGAAATACTTTCATAGTGGTTTTTTATCTGTCTGGCGGAACTTCGTAGTAGTTCAGCAAGAACTTTGTTATTTCTATAAACGGCGCGGTAAGTGTGTGTGAACCAAACTCTTCCCCGCGTGGATTTTTTGCGATGAGTAAAATAATAAATTTAGGATTGTATGACGGGAAGTAGCCGAAAAAAGTGTGCAAGAAATCAGTGTCGGAATATTTTCCGTCAACTACTTCTTGAGCAGTACCTGTTTTCGCGGCGATAGAATAATGCTCTTGTTTTACTGAACCACCAAGAAGCGCCTTGTCAACAACAACGGTAAGCATACGGGATATTTCTTGAGATGTTTCTTTTTTTATGACCCGCCGTTCTCCGCCTAAAACAAAAGTATGCGAAATGCCAAGTCCATAATCGGTCTCTTTCACTATGTGGGGCGTGACCAATATTCCACCATTTCCCAGGGCGGATAGAGCTCGGATTGTCGCAATTGGTGTTGTAGAAATACCCTGCCCGAAGGATGCTGTGGCATAGCCGATGTCTTGCGGACTGTTTAGATTCTCCATATCACCTACTCCCTCGTTTGGAAGATCTATCCCGGTTTCTTGATCGAAACCATAAGCTTTAAAATAGTCCTTGAAACTCTGGTGACCAAGTCGTTCCATTGTAAAAACTGTCCCGGTGTTGAGAGACTGATTCAACACTTCCTGTATTGGAATAATTCCGTGTCCTTTCCCGTCCCAGTTAGAAATGCGATAACCATTAAAAACACGAAATCCTTGGTCGTCATATGTGGTGCTTGCCGTGATTACTCCAGCGTCAAGCCCAGCCGCAATGGTGAGTGGTTTTATAATAGAACCCATTTCGTAAACTCCCTCAACAAGTGGGTTCACAAACACGCTCGGACTTTTTTCTTTTGAAAAATTGTTCGGGTCAAAGGTTGGAGTCGTCGCCATCGCGTAAATTTCTCCGTTTTGCGGATTCATAATGATGCCCATTGCGCCGGCAGCGCTGTATTTTTTGTAAACTTCATCAGTGAGAACTCGTTCGAGCATCCCTTGGACGGTCGGCTCAATTGTTGTCACAATGTCACCTTCTTCCCCGCTATCAGAGATGATGGTTTTCCCGGCTTTCATAAAAAGATCGGCAAAAAATGTAGAGGAATTATCACTGTCACTCCTTTTGAGAGTTCCATTGTAATAACGTTCCAGCCCATACTGTCCTGTAATTATTGTGCCATTTGACCCCACGAAACCCAAAACGTTTGCTGCTGTTTTGCCTCCTGGATAAAATCGCATTTTATCTTTCTTCAAAAAGATAGCCTTTTCTCCTTCGTCTATAAGATCTGTGGCGGAAGCAACTTGTTCATCGGTCAAGTGTTTCGCTATTTCTTTGTCTCTGTCTTTTGGGTTTGATGCTTTGACAAGAAATTCTTCCCTGTCAAACGAAACGATCGGTGCGAGTTTGTCGGCGAGAGCGTTTGCGTTCGTAATCTTTGAGGGATCAATTGAGAGAGTGTAGTCCGGGATAACTGTTGCCGCAGAAATTCTACGGCCCGTTTTTTCTTCAAAAAAAATTGTTCCTCGGTCAAAAGCCCCGTCCGAGGGAAGCGTGTACTGGCTAAGGGCAATGTCGCGATACATTTCCCCCTTTTCAATTTGAATATACCCAAGCTTCGCCACCAAAATAATCGCGAAAAGGAGTATCCCGATATTTAAAAACCAAATCTTTGAAAGATGTCCGGCTTTTCCTTTCATTATCTTGCCATTGAAAGTTTAGGCGCCGTTTCTGTATTTGCAAATTTTACCTTGACCTCTTCTAGCCCCAAGCTCTTGGCATAAGATAGGGTAATGGAATTCTGTAGAGCAAGGTATTCGCTCTCAAGTACTGTGGACTTTGTCGTAAGTTCCCTAATTGTATTTGCGGTACTTTCTATCTTTGCTCCACTCATAGTGAAGGAAAATACCAAGCAAACATAGACAGAAACGCAAAAAGCGATAAAGGATATCAAGATCCAAAATAATTTCCGTTCGATATTATTTAAATCAAGTATTTTGGTGGTCATGATATTTTATGTTGTTAATGTTAATAATTAATTCTTCTTGATAATTCGCAGTTTTGCGCTTCTAGATTTTGGATTTTTCTCTAATTCTTCTTCTCCTGGCGAAATAGGCTTTTTTGTGGTGGTTATTCCGAGACCTCTTGTTGCTAAATCTTTAAAAAAGTTTTTGACGATGCGATCTTCTAAGCTGTGAAAGGAGACGACTGCCATTCTTCCTCTGGGAGCGAGACGCTCAAATCCTTTGGCAAGAGCCTGCCTTAGCGCGCCTAGTTCGTCGTTCACGGCAATGCGGAGGGCTTGAAATGTTTTTGTGGCAGGATGAATTCTTCCGTGACGAAGTGATGGAGGTAGCGCCGTGGTTACAATCGAAGCAAGCTCATTTGTTGTTTCGATCGGCTTTATTTCCCTTTCCGCCACGATGGCATTTGCTATGCGATCTGCAAATCTGTCTTCTCCGTAACCACGAATGATATCCGCCAAGCTATCCTTCCCCCATTCGTTCACAATCTCCTTGGCAGTAAGGTCGTCCCCTTTTGGAGAAGTTTTGAACGTCATGAGCAAGGGCTCATCGCGCTTGAAGGAAAATCCCCTTCCCGATTCTTCAAGCTGAAGATTCGAGAGACCAATATCGAAAAGAATTTTATCTACGAGTGGAGTCTGTGTTTCGTCGAGAACTCGATCAAGGTTGCGAAAATTTTCCTCGCGAAAAATTTTCGCCACTTTGTACGATTTCAATCTCTTCTCTGCTTGGGCTAGGGCTTGTGAATCTTGGTCAACACCGATATAAATTCCTTTCTCGCCAATTCGTTTCAAAATTTCTTCTGTGTGCCCTCCAAGACCAACCGTTCCTTCAAAAACACGGTCCCCGGGGTGGAGATCTAACCCTTCAAGCGTCTCTTGTAAAAGAACAGGTATGTGCTTTGTTGGCATATCTTACAAAACGCCAATTTGGCCAAGCTTTTCTGCAAGGGCATCTGCTTGTTTTTCGATGCGACCCTTGTATTCGGCCCAAATCTTTTCGTTCCAAAGCTCGACACGGTCATGAACACCGATAATCGCCACTTGTACTTCCAGTCCCGCAAAATCTTTCAAAAAATCTGGGACCAAAATGCGTCCGATTGAATCGATGTCTCCCTCTACTGCGCCCGCGAGAACAAAGCGACCAAATCCGCGCGTGTCTGCTTGCCCAATAGGAAGCTCTCCGAGCTTTTCGGTCATCTTCTGCCATGTCTTCATAGGATAGATGACCAAACAGTTATCCAAACCGCGCGTTATGACTACTTTTTTCCCGAGCTCGCTTCTAAACTTAGCGGGAAGCGCTATACGCTTTTTTGGATCGAGAGTATGAATGTATTGTCCGATAAGCATATTGTGCGTGGATTAAAATAATTTATACCACTTTATCCCACTTAGACTACATTGTATAGCACTTCAACCCACCTCACAACAATACTTATCCACAGGGACCCACTTTATTGAAAATTCCCCTTATCAATTGGCGATTTTTTGGGAAATCCGCCAAAGACAATTCTTGGTTTGAGGTTCAAAAAGGATTGTCTCTGTCAAAATTAGAATTAGTGAAAATTATAAATTGTAAATTTGTATTTCTACCAACTATTCACTACTAATTAATGTGTTATAGGATTACATACATCGTCGGCGCTCGCGCCAACCAAATACATTAACATTTGCTTGCGCGCTCGTTTGACGATATATAGGGGGTTACTATATATCGTCGGCGCTCGCGCCAACCAAATACATTAACATTTGCTTGCGCGCTCGTTTGACGATATAATTAAGCTTGTGGATATTACTTTTTATTTCATAGCAACATTTCTTATTGTTGTCGTCGAATTAAGTTTCGCAACCGCAATGATGCTCGAGGGGAAACGAACCTTGACTCGAGCTTTTGCAACATTTCTTTTCCTCCATACGATATGGCTATCAGCCGAGGCCGTCTTTCACGAAACAACAAGTGGAGAGGTGGCAAATCTTCTTATCCCCTTTTTGCACTATTTTGGAGGAGTTGTGGCTAGTGTATTTTTCTATTTTGTTGTTGTCTTTTCAAATGAAATAAAAACAATCTATACGTTTGGTGATTCGTTTCTCCAAAAGAAAAGGGTCCTCGTTGGCTTGGTGTTATTTGATATTTTCCTTTTACCGCTTTATGCAAGCGGATTAATTGTAGGTAACGCTTACAAGACCACTACCATACCAGAGTTTTGGGGCTGGAGCCAGGGCCAATTATGGTTTATTTCTCCTCTTGTTTTCGCATTATTTTTTGGAGCAGGATTATTCAGAATCTATAGTAAATACGTTGGTTCAAACGGCAAGGTCAGGCGCAATTTAGGAATTATATTCTGGGGTGTGCTCATAAGCATACTTCCAGTTTTTATTTTTAGTGTTGTTCTTCCATTTTTTTTCAATTTTTTCAATTTTAGTTGGATCGGACCAATAACAACTTTCGCTCTTTCTTTCGTGCTCATGTTTGCAATTGTTGAGCATTACGAAACAGCCATAAGCGCGTTTGTTACTAAAATTATTATTTTCGCGTCAACCGCGATTCTTTTTGTAAACATCTTTATTCGAGACGTAACGGCAAAAGACACTTTCTTCTCGCCGGAGGGAGTGCTAAGGGCAGCTGTATTTCTCTCTTTCTTCTTTGTTGGGTACGTTATTGTTTCAAACATTTTGAGAGAGACTGAGCAAAAAGAAAAAATTGAAAAAGTTAACAAAGAACTCACACTTGTAAACGCAGAGCTTGAAGAGAAAGTAAAGGAGCGTGAATTAAAACTTAATGTATCAAAAAAACATATTGAAGCTATTCTGCAAAATATCACTATGGGCATTATTGAATATTCTTCCTCGTTTCTGATACTCCAGTTGAATGAAGCCGCAGAAAGACTTTTGGGGGTAAACAAAGAGGATGTGGTCGGGAAAACCATCTTAGGCGTAGAGAGGAGCGGCATTCTTTCATCTTTCTCGCAAGTAATCTATGACGGCAAAACAAGCGCTGTTTCAAAAGAAGACCTTCGCGGTATTACATACAATGAAATTAACGTCGAATACCCCAAAAAACGAATACTCCAAATTTCTACTATTCCAATCCGAAAAGGGGGTTCTATAAAAATCTCGGGTTTTGTTAAACTTCTCCGTGATATAACCCGCGAACGAGATATTGATCGAGAGAAAAGCAATTTTATTGCGATTGTGGCTCATCAGTTGAATGCTCCCCTTGAAGCCATAGAGTGGTCCTTAGAAAAAATCCTTTCCGATGAAAAACTTGAACGCCCTAAGGAAATGCTCAATAGAATACGCTCTTCAAACGAGAACTTAATTCAAATAACTACTGATCTCTTAAATACGTCACGCATTGACAATGGCGAATTCAATATGAAGTTAGAGTCCTCTAGTTTGGAGAATGTACTTATTGAGTTGGTTAATCATTTCAAAAAATCTGCCGAGAAAAAAAATATTGCTCTCCTGCTTGAAAACGACGGAGAGCCAGTTCCAAATTTCTTGTTTGACGCTGAAAAAATAAGATTGGCTATTAGAAACATAATACATAACGCAATAGATTACACGCCAGTAAAAGGTTCGGTCACAGTAACTCTAAAAGGAGGCACTCCAGGGTATGCTATCGTTACTGTTCAAGACAGTGGCATCGGTATTCCAAAAGAAGAGGAGGAACGTCTCTTTACAAAGTTTTATCGCTCTAAAAAAGCTCTTCTCATGGAAACCGACAGGTCGGGCTTAGGGCTCTATATTACTAAATATATAGTTGACTGCCATCAAGGAACGATAAGAGTCGATTCAAGCGACGGTATGGGCGCTAAGGTTGAGATCAAACTGCCACTCAACGTTAAAAATTCGCAAGGATAGATTGTCTTTTAAAAACCATGAACATTATTTCTACTATCATACTTATCGCCGGAGCCACAGAATTAAGCCTTTTGTTTGTTCTTCTATTTGGAGATAAAGATAGGTCATTGTTTTCTATTATAACGTTCATGGTATTTCATTTGCTCTGGATAGTATCTTTCGTGATTCTTGTGGCTATAGGAGATCCGAGTGTAACAAAAATGGGACACCTCTTGGCTAGTGTATCTAAGCACATCACGGTAGAAGATTTCGTAATTCCTATATTCAAGTTCCAGTATTTTATGGCGGGAGTAAGCGCTTCTCTCTTGTTTTACTTTACTCTGATATTCCCGGACAATGCTCGTCCTAAAAAATATATCCCAATTGCAATAGCTTGCGAGAATTTAGTTCTTCTTCTTTTGATTTTCTTTACGCCAATCCTCGGGGACATAACATACCAAAACGAAATCGAAGGGTGGGGTCAGGCTTTTAGTCCTTTAGTCCTTGCTCTTGATATTTTTGTATTCTTTTTCTACATTTCTGCCATATACGTTCTTTTTACGAAGCGTAGAAAAATAAAAACGGAGGATAAAGCCAAATTCGACTCTGTGTTTTCAACTCTGATTATCGGTCTTTTCCCTGTATTAATAGGCGGTATTATTCTTCCGCAGGCAGATGTATACGCTTTATATCTTGTATGGCCAACGGCTAGCGTCGCTTTCCTCGCTTTGCTTTCTTATTCAATCCTCAACTTTAAAAAAATGGGGATAAAGAGTGTGTTCTTCAAAACATTCATTGGTACCGCAGTGCTTGTTCTCGTTGTAAACTTATTTGTCTCGGAAGTTTCTGGGGTTTCCGTTAAAACCATAATCTTTGTTTCGTTTGTTGTTGTTGCTCGCTTACTTCTTTCAAATATATTAAAGGAATCCGAACGAAAGAAAGAAATTGAAGCACTCAATGATGAACTCGACTCATTACACACAAACCTCGCAGAAAAAGTAATTGAAAGAACGAAGGAGCTGGCAGAAGCAGAGGCCCACAGTGAGACCCTTCTCGAAAGCTTGACCGTTGGAGTTGTTGAATATGACGAAAATTTCAAAGTGCTTCGCCTTAACCAAGCGGCAGAAAATCTTCTCAATATGGGACGAGAGGAAATTGTGGGAAGAACAATCAAGCCAGAAGATAAGGGTGACAGAAAATTAGAATCAATATCTACGGTTCTCTACCCCGGCACCGAAACAGAAGACATGCAGACGGGCGCAACAGAAGAATTTGAAGAAGGAATATCAAAAAATTCTGTGATTCTCAGAAGCCCCACAAGAAGAGAGGTCCAAATAATCACCATTCCGATTAAGGGTCTCGATGCAAAGGAAATCCTTCGTTATGTAAAACTTCTCCGAGATGTAACTCACGAAAATATCGTAAATCGAAGCAAAAGCGAGTTTATAAAAATTGCAGCCCACCAGCTTCGTACTCCGCTTACGGGCGTAAAATGGGCATTGCATTCAATATTGGATAAAGATTTCGGTGAAATGCCAAAAGACGAAAATTCGCTCGTGGAAAATATGTACGATGCTAATGGGAGCTTGATTGACATTGTTAACGACTTACTCGCCATTAACCGCATTGAGGGAGATCTTGGGTACAAGAAGACCAAAGACGATATTGCCCGAGTTATACAGGAGTCGATTCGAAGTTCGTTGATACTAAAAAAGGACAAAAAAGTTTTTGTTGAATTTAAAAATAATGCTCCAGAGCTTGCTCAATTTAGTTTCGATGTCGTAAAAATTACAATTGCATTAAAAAATATGATTGGAAACGCAATCGAATATACCCCATCTGACGGAAAGATAGTTGTCGGCTTGTCAGAGAAAGACAGAGGGGCTGTGATTACAGTAAGCGATACAGGAGTGGGTATTAGCCCTGACAAACTTGGTTCTTTGTTTACTGAATCAGATCGCTCAAAAGAAGCGCCAGACATGAGCTCAAATCGATCCAACCTTGGTCTTCATATCACAAAAGAAATTATTGAAAAACACGGCGGTACGTTCACCGTTGAGCGCGGAAAAGAAGTAGGAACTTTAATAACAATGCGACTGCCGATGAGATAAACTAGTTGGTAGCGAACATTCGGTAGAAAATATGAACTACAAACTAGCTCGTGAGTTCTGTCCAAGTAGTACCGGTGATTGCGCCATACTGCAGAGAAGCATCGGAAGTGCCATTGTCAAGAATTACGCTTACTTGAACGGTTCGCGTGCTTGTTCTCATTATTCCTTTTGATGTAATAATTTTAGGGTTTCCAGTAACACCAGTGCCAGCACTTACACTAATCTTAGCGCAGTCAGCACTGCTAGAGCACCCATTTGAAACAAAATCAATGGAGTAACAATCCGTAGAGGCGCATGTATATGTATTATTGCGAGCGATTTTTTCTAGAGCATCGCGAGCTCCTGCTTCAGCATAAAAGAGAGCGCGAGCTGATTGAGTGGAAGATTGAGAAATTGTTGAATCAACGTACGACATCGAAGAAACCCCGACGGCAATAGCAAGAGCAAGTACTCCGATTATAAGTACTATTGGGAGAGTTGCTATACCACGTGTTTTTTGAATGCTTTTCATATTAAATATAACTTACCGCAAACTTACTGTTGTTTGCATCTTGCCAGTATACAACCAATCCGTGCTGGACGAGTTATAGCGGAATGTCATTGATATTTGCACAGCGGTAGTGGTCGCGTTTAGATTTGAATTGTAATTTTCAAGACGCGTAAAAGTGGGCGTATCTACAAAGACATTTGTACCAGATACAGCTATAGGCGAGGCAGCACCTTCTTTCCTCCTCAATTGTCCGAGAGATACATCATAGAGAATCGTCACCCCAGAAACAGTCGCCTGTAGTGTTGCGGAAGAAGTATTCCAAGCAGGCGTGGTAACCGACGAAGCATTTTTTAAGTCTTGTTGTATGCGCGCGATTGCAAAACGAATGGCTGTATCCACCTCGCTCCTTGCCGTAGATTGTCCCCGACCCCTTGAAAGAGATATGACTGTGTCTGTTGTAATGACCATAATGACTGCGACTATTGCAATATAAATCAAAAGCTCCATTAAGCTAAAACCACGAACTAGTTTGTAGTGGGTAGTTTGTAGTGGGTAGTTTGTTAGAAATGATTTCTTGTTGGATTTCATATTCTATTAGATTGTAACATATTGGTTTGTAGAAATCTGGCAAGGACAGTCCTTGGCCCTAGGCTCAAAAAGGACTGTTCTTCCTAGATTCTACCGAACGGGCATTGAGGTTACACCTTTTGAAGTTGCAATTCCGTATACCCAAATTTTTCCGTCAGTGTTATAAGAAAAGTTTACTCCAGAAATAGTTGCGTCGGCAAATTGAGGAAGCGTTCCGAGCGATTTTACTGCTTCTCCGACCTCATACCAATTCTTCGGCAAATCATATCCGTATAACTTTGAATCGATTTCTTTTTCGGAAACTTGTTTGTCCCCTTGGAAAATAACTTCATACCCTTTCTTCTTTATTTTCGAACCAAAAACCACCTGCCATTGGCTGGACATTCCATTCAAATTGACAGTACCCAAAGACTTCACAAAAACAAGTTTTGCGTCTTTTGCCCACAAAGTCGCAACTGGAAGAGCTTTTTCGTAACTTCCTTTGAGGGTAAGCACTGCATTCGAGACGATAGCTCGTTCTCCTTCGTCTTTTGGAACAAGAAGAATATCTCGCGCGCTGTTAATGGTGCGCGCATCGACTGCAGAAACATTTTTTGTGTCAGGTATTACAAGATTTTCCTCCACAACAATCGGCTTCTTGTCTAGGAACAGAGCCCCTAGTTCTTCCTCTTTTTGCTCAAAAAGGAAACAGCCAAAGACAAGAGCAAGGACGATTATTAGCCCGCAAAAGGCCCAAAGTGTTTTTTTTGATCGTTGTTCCATGGTTAGTTTGTAAAGTTATTAAAGGTTGTAAAGTCTGTAAAGCAGAAGTATCGGTATTTACTTTTTACTTGATAACTTTATAAACCTTATGAACTATTTTTACGGTGCCCAGTTTACAATAATATCATTTATTGTAGGAGTACTATTGCCTACTGTCACACAATCGTTCGAGCAAATCTGAACTTTATAACGGAAGTACCTTTTATTTTTCCAAGCAGACTGGCACGTTGCGCCCTTGAGTTCTATAGGTATATCCGGACCACCTGGATCGAACCAGTCGCTAGACCCGCATGTTGTTCCGCCGTAGTAACTCCACGAACCGCCGTCGTTGCAAGACGGAGGATTTGTCTTTCCGTTCAAGCAATCTGAAGCGCCAAGCTGGAAACGCACTTTCCCAGTTCCGCCAGCGCCAAGCGAACCTTTCCACATTATCGAGTTGTATCCTGCCCCGTCGACGGTCGTGTCAAAAATCGCAGATGTTAGGGACCCGGAGATAGCTCTCAACGTAAATGGCGAACCAGCGATTGATGTTCCAACATCATAGTTTCCATTGGTGTCTTCTTGGAAAATCTTATACGAATATGTTGCGCCATTGGTAAGCGGTGAGGTTGTGCAGTTGGCGCTTCCGCCCGTGCCATCAATCTTTGATTGCGCAGTAGAAGCAGAACTTGAGATAACGCATGCTACCGTCGCAGAATTTATGGTATTTCCAGCTGAATATGTCACACCCTCGGCTGGCACTTCAGTACCAGCAGATCCAGACCACCTTAGAAGGACAGACCCGTTTGAAGTATTGAAGTCACTACTTGCTGACGTGGTCCAGTTGATGGTTATTTTTGTATCGCCTACAACCCCACTCGTAGTTGTTGCACCCGAAGGCGACAAGTTGTCTATAGTCAGCGCATTAGGACAAGTATCGCTTCCGGAAGGAGTGTTGGTGCTCGTGAATGCGGTAACTGTCCCCGTTGTTGCATAACTTGCACCAGGAGGCGCAGGCATGAGAGCATGGGACTTTGGTGTAACACGAACTTTATATGTCGTGGCAGAGGTAGTAACCGGAATGCCACCATTTGAATTGCAGGTACTGAAGGTAACAGTATTACTTCCAGGGTTTGTCACTGCGGTACATCGAACTACATTGCTATTGTCGGTGATGTCAACCTGCCCTATGTTATTGAATGCTCCGGATGGACTTAAGGTTACAGTAAGTGCTGTGACCGTATCGGTGCCTGAAGCAGTCTGGAATGTGAATTTATCAAGGTCGGCCACAGAAGCTCCAGGACCGATTGTTGTCGCCGTAGGATCCGTTCCAGTACCAAGGATTGTATTGCCACTAGTTGGTGTTCTGTAATTAATGATGACCACACCCGAACCGCCGGCACCACCGATACCATTATTAGAATTGTATCCTCCGCCTCCTCCGCCACCTCCGGTATTAGCCGTGCCAGCGGTACCGTTTGCGTCGGCGCAAGTACCCGTTCCGCCTCCACCCAAACCGCCAGCTGCTGTTCCAGAACAAGTTCCAGAATAACCTCCGCCTCCACCTCCACCTGCATAGTAGACGGATGCTCCAGAGACAGAATATGCTAGACCGTCGCCACCGGGACCTCCATTACCGGCAAATCCACCAACCTTACCAACAGCGCCAGCGCCTCCTCCTCCACCAGATCTCCAAATACTGGAATCGCTCGCCCCGCCGGCATTACCTTGACCGGAAGTTCCTGTTGCTCCGGCTGAATAATATGCGCCTCCTCCACCGCCAGAACCTCCACTATATCCGGCAATTCCATAATAGTTACCGCCACCTCCTCCACCGACAGCGGTTAGGGTACTAAAGGTAGAATTAGCGCCATTTGTAGCGTGGGGAGATGATTGACCAGTGCCTCCAGTTCCACCGGCGCCAACGGTAACAGTATAACTCTGCGGAGTAACATGGAAGGAGCCGTTATAAATCAAACCGCCAGCTCCTCCTCCACCGCCCATAGAACCTCCTCCGCCTCCACCTCCACCAACAACCAAAACTCTAATATTTCCAGTCCCAGTCACGCTTGAGACAGTAAAAGTTCCACCACTTGTAAAAGTATGTATGGTATACGCTCCTGAAGTGGTAATTGTACCACCGGTGGCAGTTACTCCAGGGTCGCCTTCAGCGGTAAAAGTTCCATCAGGAGAATATGCAGTTCCAATAGAGTTCGTTGCATAACCATTGTAATAGTAAGTAACGCCATCCGTGAATCCGCTTCTCCCATGACTAAATGTTCCTGTTCCCGTACCACCTTCAGCAACACAGTTAGTGGTAGGGCTTGGAGAAGTTCCCCAGCAAGTTCCGCGAGCTGTAACAGCATAGCCATTGTCAGAAGTTATTGTAGCGCCAAGAGTTGCGGTAGTTGCAGTAATAGAAGTTGCGGTTGGAGTTGTAAGAACGGGAACGGGTGGTGTTCTGTAGCTAATGATGACTACTCCTGAACCGCCGGCACCACCGATACCAGAACTGTATCCACCACCTCCTCCACCTCCTCCGGTATTAGCTGTTCCAGCCGTGCCATTCCCATTGTTAACGCACGTACCTGTTCCTCCTCCACCTTGACCGCCAGCTGCGGTTCCGGAACAACTTCCAGAGTAACCTCCTCCACCTCCTCCACCTGCATAGTAAACGGATGACCCAGAGATAGAGTATGCTAGACCATCACCACCGGGACCACCGTTCCCCGCAAATCCACCAATTTTACCAACGGCGCCAGCGCCTCCTCCTCCACCGGACATCCAAATACTGTTAGCGCTCGCTCCTCCGGCATTCCCTTGACCGGAAGTTCCTGTTCCTCCAGCTGTGGTATATGCGCCTCCTCCACCACCAGAACCTCCATTGAATCCAGCGATTGCGTAGTAGCTACCGCCAGCGCCTCCTCCGACAGCAGTTAGAGTACTGAAAGTAGAATTGTCGCCATTTGTAGCGTAAGGAGTTGACGAACCAACACCTCCAGTTCCACCCGCACCTACAGTGACAGAATAGCCCTGCGGAGTAACATGGAAGGAACCGTTATCAATCAAACCACCAGCTCCTCCTCCACCTCCCATCGCGCCTCCGCCTCCACCTCCCCCACCAATAACCAAAACTTTAATATTGCCGGTTCCGGTTACGCTTGAGACTGTAAAGGTTCCGCTACTTGTAAAAGTATGTATAGTATTCCCGCCAGAAGTGGTTATTGTACCACCAGTAGCAGACACTCCTGGGTCGCCTTCAGCGGTAAAAGTTCCATCAGGAGAATATCCAGTACCAATAGAGTTTGTCGCGTAGCCTCTGTAATAATAGGTAACGCCATCCGTGAATCCGCTTCTCCCATGACTAAATGTTCCTGTTCCCGTACCTCCTTCTGCAACGCAGTTAGTTGTTGGGTTTGGAGTTGTGGCCCAGCAGGTTCCGCGGGCTGTAACGGCATAGCCGTTATCAGAAGTTATTGTAGCGCCAAGAGTTGCGGTAGTTGCAGTAATAGATGTTGCGGTTGGAGTTGTAAGAACGGGAACTGGCGATGTTCTGTAGCTAATAATAACTACGCCCGAACCACCCGCGCCTCCAGTTCCATTACTATACCCTCCTCCTCCACCACCTCCTCCTGTATTAGCCGTACCGGCCGTACCATTTCCCTCACTAACACACGTACCTGTTCCGCCTCCGCCTTGACCACCAGATGCTGTTCCAGAACAAACTCCATAATATCCTCCTCCTCCACCTCCACCTGCATAGTAAACAGATGACCCAGAGATGGAATAAGCTAAACCATCACCGCCGGGACCTCCGTTACTTGCATACCCACCAATTTTACCAACGGCGCCAGCACCTCCTCCGCCACCAGCCATATAAGTACTCGCGGCGCTTGCTCCACCGGCATAACCTTGACCGGAGGTTCCTGTTCCTCCAGCTGTTGGGTATGGACCTCCTCCACCACCCGACCCTCCGCTTAATCCAGCGACAGAAGAATAGTTACCACCTCTTCCTCCGCCGACAGCAGTTAGGGTACTAAAGATGGAACTAGAACCGTTCGTGGCGTAAGTAGACATACCGGTGCCTCCGTTTCCTCCAGCACCGACTGTAACGGTATAACTCTGGGGAGTAACATGGAAGGAACCGTTATAAATCAAACCGCCGGCTCCTCCTCCACCTCCCATGGCTCCTCCTCCACCTCCTCCACCGCCCACAACTAAAACTTTAACATTGCCTGTTCCAGTTGCGCTTGTGACAGTAAAGGTTCCTCCACTTGTAAAAGTATGTATGGTATACGCTCCTGAAGTGGTCATCGTGCCACCGGTGGCAACCACGCCCGGATCGCCTTCAGCAGTAAAAGTTCCATCTGGAGAATATCCAGTTCCTGCGCTGTTGGTCGCATATCCATTGTAATAGTAAGTAACGCCATCCGTGAATCCGCTCCTGCTGTGACTAAATGTTCCTACTGCTGTGCCACCTTCAGCAACACAGTTAGTGGTTGGGTTTGGAGAAGTTCCCCAGCAAGTTCCACGAGCAGTGATAGCTAGTCCATTGTCAGAAGTTATCGTCGCACCCAAAGCTGCAGTGGTCGCTGTAATAGATGTTGCGGTTGGTGAAGCAAGGACAGGGATAGGCGGTGTTTTGTAACTAATGATGACTACACCCGAACCGCCGGCACCACCGATGCCAGAACCGTATCCACCTCCTCCTCCACCTCCTCCGGTATTAGCCGTTCCAGCTCCTCCGGTTCCACTGCTAACACAAGTACCAGTTCCACCTCCGCCTTGACCACCGGCTGATGTTCCGGAACAAAGCGCATAGTCGCCTCCTCCGCCTCCTCCGCCTGCATAATAAACACTAGATCCAGAGATAGAGTATGCTAGACCATCACCGCCAGGACCACCTTTGCCACCATATCCGCCAACCTGACCAACTGCCCCAGCGCCTCCTCCACCGCCCGCCAATAGAGAACTACTAGCCGTTCCGCCAGCGTTGCCTTGACCAGAAGTTGCCGCCCCTCCGGCAGTACTATACGGACCTCCTCCACCACCAGAGCCTCCGCTGAATCCGGCGACTGCATAATAGTTACCCCCAGCTCCTCCGCCGACAGCAGTTAGGGTACTGAAAGTAGAACTGCCTCCATTCGTACCGTAAGGGGACGAATTAACACCTCCGGTTCCACCGGCACCAATGGTAACGGTGTAACTCTGGGGGGTAGTATGAAAAAGATTGTTGTAAATCAAACCGCCAGCCCCTCCTCCACCTCCAACAAATCCACCGCCTCCTCCACCTCCACCTACAACCAAAACTTTAATATTGCCGGTTCCGTTTACACCCAAGACGGTAAAGGTTCCACTGCTTGTAAAAGTATGAATAGTATTTCCGCCAGAAGTGGTAATCGTACCACCGGTGGCAACCACGCCCGGATCGCCGTCGTGGACAAAAGTTCCATCGGGGGAATATCCTGTCCCCGCGCTGTTGGTGGCATAACCTCTGTAGTAGTAGGTAACACCGTCTGTGAATCCACTTCTACCGTGACTAAATGTTCCTACTGCTGTGCCTCCTTCCGCAACACAGTTAGTAGTTGGATTAGGGGTTACAGCCCAGCAAGTTCCGCGGGCTGTAATAGCCAGACCATTGTCAGAAGTTATGGTAGCGCCGAGAGTTGCCGTGGTTGCGGTAACGGAAGTTGCGGTTGGAGAAGTGAGAACTGGAACAGGTGCTGTTCTGTAACTAATGATGACTACACCTGAACCGCCGGCACCACCGATGCCAGAACCGTATCCACCTCCTCCTCCACCTCCTCCGGTATTAGCCGTACCAGCTCCACCGGTTCCGCCACTGGTGCATGTACCTGCTCCTCCTCCGCCTTGACCACCGGCTGATGTTCCAGAGCAAAGCGCATAGTCGCCTCCTCCTCCACCACCACCTGCGTAGTAAACACTAGACCCAGAGATGGAGTATGCTAGGCCATCACCACCAGGTCCCCCTTTCCCGCTATATCCGCCAACTTTACCAACGGCGCCGGCGCCTCCTCCGCCACCTCCCAACAGAGTACCGTTACCGCTCATTCCGCCAGCGTTGCCTTGGCCGGAAGTCGCCGTTCCTCCGTTTGTAGTATATGGACCTCCTCCTCCACCGGACCCTCCGTTAAATCCAGCAACATAATAATAGTTACCGCCGGCGCCTCCGCCGACAGCAGTTAGAGTACTGAAAGTAGAATTACCTCCATTCGTAGCGTAAGGAGACGAATTAATACCTCCGGTTCCACCGGTACCAACGGTAACGGTGTAACTCTGGGGAGTAACATGGAAGGAGCTGTTGTAAATCAAACCGCCAGCTCCTCCTCCGCCTCCAGTAAATCCTCCTCCTCCACCTCCTCCACCTACAACCAAAACTCTAATATTTCCGGTCCCAGTTACGCTTGAGACAGTAAAAGTTCCACCGCTTGTAAAAGTATGTATAGTTCTACCCCCCGAAGTGGTAATGGTGCCACCGGTGGCAGTTATCCCTGGGTCACCTTCAGCAGTAAAAGTTTCGTCGGGAGAATATCCGGTGCCAGCGCTGTTCGTTGCATAACCTCTGTAATAGTAGGTAATGCCATCAGTGAATCCACTTCTGCTGTGACTAAATGTTCCTACTGCTGTGCCACCTTCAGCAACACAGTTAGTGGTTGGGTTTGGGGTTGTTGCCCAACAAGTACCTCGAGCGGTGATAGTTAGACCACTATCAGAAGTTATGGTAGCGCCGAGAGTTGCCGTTGTCGCAGTGATGGAAACTGCGGTTGGGGTTGTGAGAACGGGAATAGGTGGTGTTGGATAACTAATGATGACTACACCCGAACCGCCGGCACCACCGATGCCAGAACCGTATCCACCTCCTCCTCCACCTCCTCCGGTATTAGCCGTTCCAGCTCCTCCGGTTCCACTGCTAACACAAGTACCAGTTCCTCCTCCGCCTTGACCACCGGCTGATGTTCCAGAGCAAAGCGCATAGTCGCCTCCTCCGCCTCCTCCGCCTGCATAGTAAACACTTGTTCCAGATGTAGAAAAAGCTAGACCGTCACCGCCAGGACCACCTTTGCCACCATATCCGCCAGTCTGACCAACTGCCCCAGCGCCTCCTCCACCACCCGACAACATAGTACTATTACCGCTTGCTCCTCCAGCATTTCCTTGGCCAGAAGTTGCCGTTCCTCCGGCTGTAGTATATGCGCCTCCTCCACCACCTGAACCTCCGCTGAATCCAGCGATTGCGTAGTAGTTACCGCCAGCGCCTCCGCCGACAGCGGTCAGAGTACTGAAAATAGAATTGCCTCCATTCGTAGCGTAAGGAGATGTGCTGACACCTCCGGTTCCACCAGCGCCAACGGTAACGGTGTAACTCTGCGCGGTGACATGGAAGTAATCGTTATGAATCAAGCCACCAGCTCCTCCTCCACCTCCTACGAATCCTCCTCCACCACCTCCTCCACCTACAACCAAAACTTCAATATTGCCAGTTCCGGTTACGCTTGAGACGGTAAAGGTTCCGCTACTTGTAAAAGTATGTATAGTCCTACCTCCTGAAGTGGTCATCGTGCCACCGGTGGCAGCCACCCCAGGGTCGCCTTGATGAGTAAAAGTACCGTCAGGAGAATATCCAGTCCCAATAGAGTTCGTTGCATAACCTCTATAGTAGTAAGTGACGCCATCCGTGAATCCACTTCTTCCGTGACTAAATGTTCCTACTGCTGTACCACCTTCCGCGACACAGTTAGTGGTTGGATTAGGAGAAGTTCCCCAGCAAGTTCCGCGAGCTGTAACAGCATAGCCATTGTCAGAAGTTATTGTAGCGCCGAGAGTTGCCGTGGTTCCGGTAATAGAAGTTGCGGTGGGAGTCGTAAGGGTAGGAACAGGCAATGTCTTGTAACTAATAATAACTACACCAGAACCGCCGGCACCACCAACGCCGGAGCTGTATCCACCTCCTCCTCCACCTCCTCCGGTATTAGCTGTTCCAGCCGTGCCATTTCCATTGCTAACACAAGTACCTGTTCCACCTCCACCTTGACCACCAGCTGCGGTTCCGGAACAAACTCCATAATATCCTCCTCCTCCACCTCCACCTGCATAGTAGACACTGGATCCGGAGATAGAGTACGCTAGACCATCACCTCCGGGACCTCCATTGCTGGCAAATCCACCAACTTTACCGACAGCGCCAGCACCTCCTCCTCCACCAGCCATATAATTACCGTTAGCGCTCGCTCCGCCGGCATTACCTTGACCGGAAGTTGCTGTTCCTCCGTTTGTAGTATATGGACCTCCTCCTCCACCGGACCCTCCGCTAAACCCAGCGACTGCATAATAGTTACCGCCGGCGCCTCCGCCGACAGCAGTTAGAGTACTAAAAATAGAATTACCTCCATTCGTAGCGTAAGGAGACATCCCGGTGCCTCCGTTTCCACCCGCACCTATAGTAACAGAATATCCCTGCGGTGTAACATGGAAGGAGTTGTTGTAAATCAAACCGCCGGCTCCTCCTCCACCTCCCATGGCACCTCCACCTCCACCTCCTCCACCTACAACCAAGACTTTAATATTACCACTCCCAGTTACGCTTGAGACGGTAAAGGTTCCGCTACTTGTAAAAGTATGTATAGTGTTTTCGCCGACAGTGGTAATGGTACCACCCGTGGCAGTTACCCCTGGGTCGGCTTCATGAACAAAAGTTCCATCGGGAGAATATCCAGTTCCAATAGAGTTTGTTGCGTAGCCTCTATAATAATAGGTAACGCCATCCGTGAATCCACTTCTCCCGTGGCTAAATGTTCCTACCGCTGTGCCACCTTCAGCAACACAGTTCGTGGTCGGGTTAGGAGTTGTAGCCCAGCAGGTTCCGCGAGCAGTGATAGCATAACCGCTGTCAGAAGTTATTGTGGCACCGAGGGTTGCAGTGGTAGCTGTGACAGAAGTTGCAGTGGGTGAAGTGAGAACTGGGACAGGCTGTGATTGATAGCTAATGATAACTATACCCGAACCGCCAGCGCCACCAACGCCAGTGTTAGAGTTGTATCCACCACCTCCTCCACCTCCGCCGGTGTTGGCTGTACCAGCCGTACCATTACCGTCGGCGCAAGTACCCGTTCCACCTCCGCCCTGACCACCAGCTGCAGTTCCGGAACAACTTCCAGAGTAACCTCCTCCTCCACCTCCGCCTGCATAGTAAACAGATGACCCAGAAATTGAATAAGCTAGACCGTCACCGCCGGGTCCTCCGTTACCGCTATATCCACCAACCTTACCGACAGCTCCAGCTCCTCCTCCTCCACCAGACCTCCAGGTACTAGAATCGCTAGCTCCGCCGGCATTGCCTTGACCGGAAGTTCCTGTTCCTCCAACCGAATAATATGCGCCACCTCCTCCTCCAGAACCTCCGTTAGCTCCGGGGACATAATAATAGCCACCGCCGGCGCCTCCACCGACAGCAGTTAGTGTACTGAAAACAGAATTACCACCATTCGTTGGGGCGGGATTTTGTTGACCAACACCTCCGTTTCCACCTGCACCAACGGTAACGGTGTAACTCTGGGTAGTAACATGGAAGGAGCTGTTGTAAATCAAACCGCCACCTCCACCACCAGCGCCTATCGAACCTCCACCTCCACCTCCTCCACCCACAACCAAAATTTCAATATTGCCGGTTCCGGTTACGCTTGAGACGTTAAAAGTTCCGCTACTTGTAAAAGTATGTATGGTCTTTCCGCCGACGGTGGTAATGGTGCCACCCGTGGCAGTTATACCCGAATACTCGTCAGCTATCGTAAAAGATGGTAGTAGAAACGCAATAGTTGCAAAACCCAAAACAACAGCACCAAAAATTTTAATAAAGGTTTTCATAAATAAATATTTTTTATATTATCAATATTATACCTTATTATTATTTACAATACTATATTTACACAACAATATATTGTGGCATTTTTTCTTCCACACAGTAAGAAAGAGTTTGCACGACAAAACTCCTATTATTTTAGCTGTATCGAACCCGAAGTGCTCGTGGAGATGGTTCCGTCGTCTTCAAAATATGTAGCTCCAGCGCATGTTGATAAATTGTCTGTAGGGGTTGTGGGGGTGGTCCAGTTCGTTTGTGGACATGTTTTGTTTCTCCAGCGAAGCAAATATTGACTAGTCACAACAGGGCTTCCGCCGGGCCAGGAAACAGTGATGGTCGCCTTTTGCGTGTTTGGGTCATCGTTACCGGAAACATATGTCGTCTCAATAGCGCGAGTGGTTGGGTCGCGACTTACGTTATCGATGACAACATAGCGAGTGTAGGTTGTATAGTTTAGTGGAATGGTTTCATCTCCTGCTACGAGTGTCCATTTCCCGGCTGACTGTACAATCTTATAATGCTGGCTCCCTTTTGTGAGAGTGTAAATATTTGACCATTTTTCTTCCGTCACTCCCCGCACAGCTTCCGATGCTTCTTCCGATAAACCAATGGCAACGTCACGTTCTCCAGATATTTTTCCGCTTTGAGTTCCAACGAACACCGCTTGTGCTCCAATCGAGAGAATAATAGCGAGCAAAGAAATCGCTATTAAAACCTCGAGCAAAAGGGCTCCCCCTTGCTTGCTTTTGTGAAAACTAAAGAATTCAACAGATTGAGAAATCATTTTTTTATTGTCTCATTATACCATTTTAAAAAAATTGTTTTCATCTCTATGTCTCTGTATGTAAAATTTGATAAATTTTTAATATACAGTGCCAATGGCGGTAACATTGATTGTCTGGGTAAGCCCTTCTGACGTGATAGTTATAGACGAAGCAGTAGTTGTGCCGGTGATTCTGTCAAAGATAATGTCTTTTGTGTTTCCCGGGCTTGGGTCAGAAAATATTATACTTTTCGGCAGATAATCTGTCTCAACAATTTCTTTTCCAGCATCTCCATATGTTGTCGGCGTTGAAAAAAGCTCATAGTAACTATCTGCAGTTCCGCTTACAAAATGAACGCCCCACTTTAAACCGCCTTCTCCTGCCATAGCTCTTGCCACCATGAGATTCAGATTTGAAACTATTGTCCTAGATGCTGATTGAACATCAACATTTTTGAAAAAACCCCGATAAGAACCTGCTCCCGCGGCGCCAATTATAGCAAGAATGGCAACAACGATGAGAAGTTCTAGAAGAGAAAATCCACGCTTTGTGTTTATCATAATTAAGTATAACTTCCCACGAGCTTGTAAATCGGAAGGACAATAGCTAGCGCTATTGCGCCGACAGCAAGTCCCATTATGAGGAGAAGAATAGGTTCCAACATCGAAGTGAGCGCCTTTAGACTGTTGTCAACCTCTTCATCATAGAACTCTGCAAACGTATTTAGAACTTCATGAAGTGTCCCTGTGCGTTCACCGACTATGATGAGGCTAACGAGGATTCGTGGAAAAAGTTTTGGATATTTCGCAAGCGCATCTGAAATAGTAGCACCGTTTTTTATCTCCACAATAGTTTCTTTTATAGCCTTGGAATAAATATCGTTACCTATGGAGTCTCCCGAAAGTTCCAAGGACTCAACTGCTGAGAGACCGCTACTCATTAGGTTGCCGAATGTTCTGGAAAAGCGCACGAGGGAAACTTTTTTCACAAGGTCTTTAACAACGGGAGTATTTGACATCAACCATGCAAAAAACTTTTTTCCTATCTCCGTTCTTTTGAAAAAGAAAATAAAATACATCAAAAAGAGAAATGCGATGGAGTCAGCCACGAAGCTCCACGTGAGAACATTGGAAAGCCAAATAAAAAATTTAGTAATTAGGGGAAGTTCCACGTGCCCAGAAGTGAAAGATTTGATCATTCGTGGCAAAACAAAAATCAAAAGCATCATTACAACAAGGATCGATGCCACAATGAGAATAACAGGGTATGCCAACGCTGCTTTGATTCTGCTTCGAAGCGAATATTCTCGGGCAAGATATTTGGCGAGTTCTCCCAGCGTTTTGTCGAGCTGTCCTGACGCTTCTCCTGCTTTGAGCATCCCTATGAAAACTGCAGGAAAAATTTTTGAATAAATTTCGAACGAGCTGGAGAGTGATTGGCCATTTTTAATCGACGCTTTTACGTCTTGAAGAATTTTCTTCATCAACTTCTTTTCCGTGTCCATAAGAAGAATATCAATGGCTTCCACAATGGAAAGACCTGCCTTGATTGTCGTCGCAAGACTGCGTACAAGAAACATAATATCTACGGAGCCAATGCGCTCAAAAAGCGCCATTCCACCATTTTCGTTTTTCGCGGAAATCTTTTCAACAGTAACGGGAGTAAGTCCTTGTTTAGAAATATATTCTACTGCTTCTTCGCGTTTTTCTCCGCTCCACTCCCCTTTTACCAATCGACCGTCGCGATTATATGCTTCGTAAATAAAAGTTGACATAAATTATATATTATTCTTTTACCACTCTGATTATTTCTTCTATGGTGGTAACTCCTCTCTCAACCTTGTCCAGCCCATCTTCGAACATAGTTGTCATTCCATTTTCGATTGCTTTTTTGCGTACCTCTGAAATAGGAACTTCCTTAAGAAGGAGTTCCCGTATTTCTTCGTTTACACGAAGAACTTCAAAAATACCTATCTGTCCCGTAAAGCCTGAATTTCCACAAACCTGACAACCTTTTCCGCGGTATAGTGTCGCAGGAATTTGAATTTGAGATGTTTTTCCTCCGCCACCAAGCTCTATTTGCGCTTTGATGAGTCGAACTACTTCTGGTGTGGCGCGGTATGATTCTGTGCAAGATGTGCAAATACGACGAACAAGACGCTGGGCAACAATAAGGTTTACAGTGGAGGAAAGCAAGAATGCCGGCGCACCCATATCAAGAAGTCGCGGAAGGGCGGAAGGAGCGTCGTTGGTGTGAAGTGAAGAGAGCACAAGGTGTCCCGTAAGTGCTGCGTGGACAGCGATGTCCACAGTTTCATTATCACGAATTTCACCGATCATGATGATGTCTGGGTTCTGGCGAAGAAGAGCTCGGAGGCCGTTTGCAAATGTAATGCCGGCTTTCAAGTTCACTTGAGTTTGGTTCACGCGCGGGAATTCGTACTCAATAGGATCCTCAATGGTGGTAATGTTAACAGATGGAGTATTCAAAATATGCAAAATTGCATAGAGTGTAGTCGTTTTACCGTGTCCCGTAGGGCCTGTCACCAAAATCATTCCGTGAGGTTTTTTAATTTCGTCGTTTAGTATTTCAATATCTGGTTCAGATACGCCAAGATCTTTTAGCGAGAGCGGGCGAACTGCGCTTCTCAAAAGTCGCATTTCCACTTTCTCTCCATTAAAAACTGGCATAATGTTTGTACGAACGTCAATGTTGGCTCCATCATCCATTTCAAAACGGAAACGTCCGTCTTGTGGAACACGGTGCTCGTCAATTTGCAGATTGGCAAGAATTTTTACACGAGCCACAAGAATAGGGGCAATTTCTTTTGGCAAGCTCAAAATTTCGGTCATAATTCCATCTATTCGAAAACGAACCAAGAGCCCCCTTTCAAGCGGTTCAAAGTGGATGTCGGAAGCGAGTAACGTGACTGCATGTTCAAGAACATTATTTAATATGCCAACAATAGGAATTGCAGTGGCGGTCTTGGAGAGGTCTTTTTCTTCCGCGACCACAAGAGACTGCTCAATGTTATCCGAGATGGCCTCGCTAAATTCCATTCCGATTTTTTGTTTGTAGTGTTTAAGACCGTACCGCAAACTGGTTTGAGTACTCAAGTATGGCTGTAGCCAAATTTTAAGTTTTGCGCGGACAAATTCGATAGTATCGTAATCAAACGGGTCCTGCATTGCGAGTTTCGCAGTCTCATTTTGCTTGTCATAATCAAACAAAACAATGTTTTTTGACTTTGCGTAAACTTCAGGAATGAGTTCAAGGGTGGCGGGGTCAATATTTTCTTTCTTTAGATTTACCACAGGCACACCGTAGTAAGGACTCAAGAGCTCCGTAAAATAATCTTCGGGAATTTTACCGGTTCCAATAAGAACATTGATGATGGTCTGACCAGAACGCTCTGCTTCGTTGTGTGCTCCAATAAAATCTTCCTCGGAAACAAGGCCCGATTCTTTTACTATTTCTTTCAACTTTTGCTCTTTTATGTGCATCACTGTTTATTATACCATGCCGACTAAAATAGGAAATACCCAAAACGAGTTCTTAAAGTTAAAAGTTCATAAAGTTTATAAAGTAGATGCAAATACACTGTGCTTAAAATCTTTTCGGCCAGAATCCCCGTTCCGTTAAGCCATGAAAAATTTCATCATATTTTGAGAAAGATATGTGCCAAGAATAAGCGCAATCGGAGTTGCAATTACAAATGCGGGCTCAAGAAGCACGCGTCGCTTTCCGCGAAAGAAAGAAACCACAAAAAAGATAGCCCAGAAAATAAGCGCTATTGGCAGAAGCAAAAGGACCCCGGGCCAACCGGAAACAAGGAAAAGGATGAGAAGAATTTCAGGCCCTTTTGGAATAAATCTTCCACGATAAAAATCCCACAATTTCAATACAGAATAGAAAAATCCTGCCACCAGAAAAAGTATGAGGATATTAAGCCAAAAATGTCCGAAAACATAATATGCAAAATAACCCATAGGTTGGTCAAAATAGGACCTTGTCCACCCAAGGAAAACTGGTAGTGGGGCTTCCACTGGAAGAGGCGCGGAAACAAAAATCTTTGTTTCAGGTCCGCCAGTCGACCATGCATGGTATTGAGCCCATGTTGTAAATCCTCCGTACAAAATATGAAGAGAGAAAGCAAGAAAAAGGAGTGTAGAGTATGAAATATTTTTTACTAAACTTGGACGTACAAATCGAATTGAGACCAAAATAAAAAAGAGGAGCCAAACTGCAAGCACAATAACATTTAAGTTTATAATTATAAAATTAAGTTGCATAACAAAGAGTATATACAAAAAACAACCAAGCATCAAATTTGATGCTTGGTTGTTTCTAAACAAAGAAAGAGGATTTAATGTTAAAACGGAGTTGCGTCGTCAGTTGCCTTGGTTGGTAATAGATTCAAACTATTTCCAATTTCGTATTTGTTATCATTGTCCCCACCGTCTTTTGCCATCCTGTTGTCATCGACAGTGTACGCGTTGCTTTCAAGAACTGCGTTAACCTCAAATACAAACCCTGGCTTTCCTGAGCCAACCGTTGAAGAAGTTGCGTTCTGGCATGCATAACGGTATACAAGATCTGTTTTTGCGGGAGTGGTTGCATTCACTGTGTTTGTGGGGTCAACTGGAAGATTTGAAATTGGGGACCCCGAAGTTAGATTTTTAAATACAATCTTAATCCAACCGTTTCCATCGATAGCTGCGGTACCAGCCGAGCACCATGCTGCTGCTCCACCGAAGGTAGTTGCCGCATCAGTTCCTGCCGCAGGAGCTGCGCCTGTGCAAGCGACAGATGTGGTACTGTAGGCGATTTTTGCTGTGGAGTTTAAAGCCAATGTTCCTCCTCCAGGCGCAACTGTCAAACAGCTACCAGCGCCACCTGCTGCTGCAAAGTTGTCCAAACTTGGGGTGGATGTTGAAGTAAGCATCACACCGATGGCGGTTTTGAGAGTTTTTAGATCCGCAATGCGTCGCGCATCACGAGACTTTTTGAGAGCCTCTGCTGGGTTAAGCAAGAACACGAGGGCAACCGACAAAATAGCAATGATTGAAATAACAATCAAAAGTTCTAGGAGGGTGAAGCCGGCCTCTCGTTCCATCCTCAATTTCGTATTTGTAAATGAAGTCATGTTTTTGGGCAAAACTCAACAGGCAATTAATAATTAACTAGTAATAGGACGCTTTGTTTGTTTGCTTGCTTGCTTGCTTTTGATTATAACACCCTGCGTTTGCTTTACGCAAATAGGATTGTGTAAAAGTTTTTCACGAAGAAGAACACGCTGCATTTTTGATTCACCGTCAATTGTTTCAATAAACCAAGAACTAGAAATCTGTGCCAGTACCGAGAATCTTCAGGTTTGTGCCTACTTCGTAATAGTTTGCATTGTTGCCTCCGTCTTTTGCCATTTTGTTGTCAGTAGTAGTATACGTGGTGCTTTCAAGAACTGAGTCAATTTCGTATGTCAAACTTGTTGAGTTGCAGGCGTAGCGGTAAACATAGTCCGGAGGATTTGTGCCTACTGTTATTCCAGAAACTGCAGACAGGTCACTAATGATGTTGACCGGGTCAATAGGAAGACTTGAAATTGGAGAACCGCCAATTAGTGAATCAAGACTCACTGGAAGCCAGCCGGTAGCGTCGGTGAGCGTAAGAGCTGTTGCTGTCACCTGTAGGGCAGCCGGAACGCTACCGGTTCCTGCGTCAAGCGTTGTGTCTGTAATTGCGCTTGTGCTAGAGAGCGAATAATAAATTTTATTGCCAGAGCCGTATGAACCGCCGGCAGACCCAGTTTTGCATCCTGCGTTTGAGGCAACGCCGGCTAGGTAGGGCGTTGTTGTACCGGTTGTATAAATTCCGAGAGCCGTCTTTATTGTAGCCATGTCCGAGATGCGTTGAGCATCACGAGACTTTCTGAGGGTTTCTGTCGGGTTTAAAACAAAGATGAGGGCAACCGACAAAATAGCAATGATTGAAATAACAATCAAAAGTTCTAGGAGGGTGAAGCCGGCCTCTCGTTCCATCCTCAATTTCGTATTTGTAAATGAAGTCATGTTTTCGTAAAAACTTAGC
>JAQTPS010000001.1:29131-78785 GCA_028712595.1 Minisyncoccota bacterium
GAGGGCAACCGACAAAATAGCAATGATTGAAATAACAATCAAAAGTTCTAGGAGGGTGAAGCCGGCCTCTCGTTCCATCCTCAATTTCGTATTTGTAAATGAAGTCATGTTTTCGTAAAAACTTAGCAAACAATTAATAACTAATAATGCTGGTATATTATAGCATCTGGTGTTTATGAAGTGCAAGGATATCTGTGTGTAAGTCTCTAAAAAGAGGATTACTAATAAAAACAGCCCCTCCTTTTTGAAGTGGAGGGGCTGTTTTCGAAATGAATTCTCAAAATTGAGCTAGAATGCTGCTGCTGTTATTGGCAATAGGTTTAAGCTATTCCCAATTTCATACTTGTCGTCATTGTCTCCACCGTCTTTTGTCATCCTGTTGTCATCGACAGTGTATGCGTTGCTTTCAAGAACTGCGTTAACCTCAAATACAAACCCTGGCTTTCCTGAGCCAACCGTTGAAGAAGTTGCGTTCTGGCATGCATAACGGTATACAAGATCTGTTTTTGCGGGAGTGGTTGCATTCACTGTGTTTGTGGGGTCAACTGGAAGATTTGAAATTGGGGACCCCGAAGTTAGATTTTTAAATACAATCTTAATCCAACCGTTTCCATCGATAGCTGCGGTACCAGCCGAGCACCATGCTGCTGCTCCACCGAAGGTAGTTGCCGCATCAGTTCCTGCCGCAGGAGCTGCGCCTGTGCAAGCGACAGATGTGGTACTGTAGGCGATTTTTGCTGTGGAGTTTAAAGCCAATGTTCCTCCTCCAGGCGCAACTGTCAAACAGCTACCAGCGCCACCTGCTGCTGCAAAGTTGTCCAAACTTGGGGTGGATGTTGAAGTAAGCATCACACCGATGGCGGTTTTGAGAGTTTTTAGATCCGCAATGCGTCGCGCATCACGAGACTTTTTGAGAGCCTCTGCTGGGTTAAGCAAGAACACGAGGGCAACCGACAAAATAGCAATGATTGAAATAACAATCAAAAGTTCTAGGAGGGTGAAGCCGGCCTCTCGTTCCATCCTCAATTTCGTATTTGTAAATGAAGTCATGTTTTCGTAAAAACTTAGCAAACAATTAATAACTAATAATGCTGGTATATTATAGCATCTGGTGTTTATGAAGTGCAAGGATGATTGTGTATAACTACCTGTGTATAACTTCTGAAGTATTGATGGGGTATTTTGTGGATGTCGCTCTGTCAATCTTAAATCGTTTTATCCTTGTCTTTTATGGTTGCGCCATTCCAATGTACGCTTTCATCTTTGCTATAACAGTTTGTATTGGAGAATCTACTTTTACTAAGTATTCTCTTGCGCCGAGGGCAATGGCTCGGTCCTGGTCAACCTTTTGTCCGAGATTGGAGAGCATAATAACGGGAATCTTTGAGAGTTCGGGCTTTTTCTTTAATTGTTCCAACACCCAGAAGCCGTCTTTTTTTGGGAGCATAACATCCAAGACAACAAGGTCTGGGCGTTCTTCAATAATTTTTGCTAGAGCTTCTTCCCCATCTAGGGCAATTAAGACCAAAACACCGTCGTTGGCAAGCTTTATTTTGTAGATTTTGGAGATATGCTCATCGTCCTCTACAATCAATATTTTTTTCTGCTTTTCCATAATATTTTTAAGAAAAATCCGTTCCTGGCCTCCCTTGCAAGCGAAGAGTGGGGATAAGGTGTTTTAAATCTTAACTCACATTTTTCTCGCCTTCTTTTACATAATAAAGTACCTTATCAACTAATGTATTTAAATCATAATCCACCTTTACCAGATACTCTTTTGCGCCAAGCGCAAAAGCTTTTTCTTTGTGAGCTTCTTGCCCCAAATTGGAAAGCACGATAACGGGAATTTTGGAAAAATCGGGGTTTCTCTTTAACTGTTCTAGCACCCAAAAGCCGTCTCTCTTAGGAAGCATCAAGTCTAGAATAATAACATCGGGCCTGTTAGCGGTTATTATCTCCAAAGCTTCACCACCGTCACGCGCAAATAACGTCAGAAAACCTAACTTCTGAAGCTTTATATTATATGCACGGGAGTGGTGCTCGTCGTCCTCCACAATTAGTATCTTTTTTTGTTCGACCATATCAGCACAATTATAGCATAAAAAGCCTTTGTCAAACAATCTTTAGGAGGACCCTTTCGTTTCCGTGTTGTTATCCATAGAAGTAGCTATTTTCGAAGTAGTGGGTATTGTGAAGAAAAAAGTAGTTCCTTTGCCTTCTGGACTTTCAAACCATATCTTTCCTCCCCATGCAGTAATGAGATCTTTCACCAGGGCGAGGCCAAGACCCGATCCATCTGGTGTTTTTGTAATTGCGTTATCTGCTCTGAAGAATTTTGAAAAGATGTGCGCTCGTTGGTTCTCGGGAATTCCAATACCGTTATCGCTGACTGAATAGAGAACTTCGGGTTTTCCCTCGCTTCGTTTCCATGATGCTTCAATTATTCCGTTTTCGTTCGTATAGCGGATAGCGTTTGATAACAAATTCAATATAACCTGTCGTAGACCAATGGCGTCAAGCCACACAACAATTGGCTCCCCTTCCGGCGGAAGGGTTTTTAAAATTAATTTTCTCGCGCTGGCTTGCGGCGCAAGTTCTTTGGAAATTTGCTCTGTGAACAAATTAAGGTTTATGGCTTCTTTTTCAGATTTAATTTTCCCGCTCTCAATGCGAGATATACCAAGAAGAAGGTCTATGGTCTGGTAGAGCCGTTCCGCTCCATCGTGGATTTCATTCAAAAAATCGCGTTGAGTTAAGTTGAGTGCCTCTGTGTTGTCAGAAAGGAGCATCTCTGAATACCAGCGTATCGTGGTAAGTGGCGTACGAAGCTGATGGGAAGCAATTGAGATGAATCCGGACTTCGCTTCGTCAAGCTCGCGATCTTCCGACACATCGCGGACTACAATCACCGCGCCAGATGGTCCCTTTCCCAGTGGCGCCATTGAAAATACTATTGGGAGCTTGAATTGGCGTTTTTCGGTTGTGATAGAGAGTTCATCTTCGAGGTGAGTAACTACTACGGACTTTGCCAGAAGTACTTCTTTGGTCGGCCATTCTTCGTCTAAGGTTTCCTGCATTTTTTTCCTCTTAAGCTTAACAACTTCACGAAGATCTTTGCCAAGAAGTTCATTCGAAGAAAGACAGAGCATTTCTTCCGCTTTTGGATTTACAAGCACAATCTTGTACTCCGAATCAATAATAATGAGTCCATCTCCAATGGATGCAATGATTGTCTCGAGGCGCGCGCTTTGAATCTGGAGTTGTTCCTTCGCCTTCCAAGAGTTTTCAAGGAGGTTCTGAGTTGCTCGACTTGTTTGCTCAAGGAATTTTTCTTGCTTTCTGTGCTCCTCTATATCAGCCTCAAGTTGAGTTTTCTTTTCAGAAAGTTCTTTACTAACCTGGCGAAGTGTTCGTTCTGTCCACATTGTATTGTCGAGCATGTTATTGAAAACTCGAGCAAGGTAACTAATCTCATCTTTGCCGACAGAGGATGTCCGTGCCTTTATGTCTCCTTCCGCTACCTTTTTTGCTGTTTCAATTATATTGGCGAGGCGATCCAAGGGGCTGCGAACTGCAAGGAAAATTATTAGCAGGGACTCAAGAAAAATTGTGATGATTATTATTATTGAAGTGCGCACCATATCGTCATAGATTGAGTATGCTTCTTTTGTTTCTATCTCGGTGAGAATCACGACTCCATCGCCTGCGAGGCATACTGACGCTCCGGCGACAAGGGTGCCTTTATAGTCCGAGTATTCTCCATCCACATCCCTGTTGCTTCGGAAACATTCTCCGGTTGGCTTTGGTATTACTTTTTGATTTTCAAAGAAACCCTTTTTAACAAAACGAGTTGGTGTGATTATAAACCCGTCTTTGTTCATAAAATATATTTCCGATGTATTGAACATGGAAATAAACCCTCCGTTGAAGGTGCCGTTACGGCCCTTCAATGTGCCACGAAAAATGTTGACGAGATCCGAGAGTGAATTAGAATTAACCACAAAAACGACCGGGAGGGGCACTGGTTTACCTTTCGAATCCAGTATGTTTGAAAAGAGTCGCGCTGTGGTACGAAATATTGGGTCTGAATCTTGACCATTTTCAAAAATAAATGGGTCGGTAATTGCTTCCTGGAAATCACCTTTTAGGATTTTTGGGAAAGAATCTGTGTCGGAAAGAGTTTCGCCCTTTTTTTCATTATCGCCAACCCTATCCGAACTGCTAGATGCTAGTATGACACCCTCTGGGTCAACGAGATCAATAGAAAGAATTGTATTATCATATTTTATTTTCTCTTGGTTCACATAAACCATGAACTCATCAATAAGCGCTTTATGACTTTTAAGTGAGAGTTTTGGGTCTACGATTTTGCTTGCGAGATCTCTTGTGTATTTGTCCGAAGTCCAGTCAGCAATTCGTGCATTAAGCTTCTGAATAAATTCAAGGTATGCTCTCTCATTTTTGTACGCTGTAATGCGTAAGTTTGTAATAAGCTGTTTTTCAAAACTTGCGTGCACATGGTACGTAAGATACACAACTATAAGTGTTGCAAGAAAAATAATGAGAGTACCAAAAAATAAAATAGCTTTTGTGCGAATTTTCATGCAGGGTGTACAAAAAGTATATGTTTATATGCAATATCTTTAGTTATTCGGAAGTTAAGTTGCATTTTCTCAACTAAATTTATTTAAGTATAGCATGCAAATAAAAAACTTGGTATACTATAATGACAGGAAACATTATGCAGTGTATTTTGAAATTCTTAACAGTTCCTGTTTCCCTCCCCAAATGAATATTCTTAATCTCTTAACAAAAGAAAAGCGCGTTGCTGGAGTCGAGGTCAGCGACGCAGTTGTTCGCATAGCATTTTTACGAGAGCGCAAGAACAAACGTTTAAAAAAAACGGACATAGAGCTTGTCCTTGTTGAAGAACCCATCAACGACGATATCATCATGGAGGGTCAGGTTGCCGACCCAGGGCTTTTAAGCAAGAGTCTCAAGTCTATTTGGAATAAGGCCCACATTGAGGCCGATTATGCCATTGTGTCAATTCCAGGAGACACAACATACTCTCGTATTTTCTCGTTTCCTAAAAGCGTTGCGGGCCAACGACTCACTGAAGCTATGAAGCTTGCAGTTAGTTATCAACTTCCCATGAAGATAGAGTCTACCTATCTCGACTGGGAACAGATACCAAGCACGCGCTCATCAAATCAAATCATATTATCCACAATCCCAAAAAAAATTGCTGAAAGTTATATCGACGCTCTCGATGTGGCTGGGATAAAAACGCTTGCCCTCGAAACACATCTCTCAAGCATCGCGCGAGCAATAAAATTAAAACCTGGACAGGCGACTATTTTTACAAAAAAAACTCCTGACACAACGACTGTATTTATCCTGAAGGATGGCATATTGAGATTCTCGCGCATGCTTCCAAACAGGGTTGTCTCGGAAAAGGAACTTGCAGAAGAAATTCGCCGTATTAAAACCGCTTTTGAGGCGGAGGGTGAAGAAAATGCGGTGGAGGAATCCCTTGAAAATATGCCTGTATGCGATGACTACGCAAATTATCCAGAGTTGATGAAACAAGAGGGGGAAAAATCAAGATGGTTTCCTGCTTTGGGGGCGGTCATTCGCGGTCAAATTGAAGAAGGTCAAGATAATATTATATCTCTCCTTCCTGTGGGTACAGAGGAAGCATACACCTACCAAAAAGCTGCAGCATTTATGGGTCTTGTGCGAAATTTGACTATTGGCGTATCAGTATTTTTTATGATTGCATTTCTTGGATTTCATCTTTTTGTGGTTTCTTTGGCAGAGAGCTCTGCAAAGGCCAGCGCAACTCTTTCCGAGACCTCCCCGCTCGGAGAATTGACAGAAAAAGAGAATCTGATAACACACACGAATGATTTAAGCGAAACAGCCCAAAACATACTCTCTACCACGCCGATGTGGAGTACTGTGTTAACAGAAGTTACAAATCGAACTGTTGACGGTATAACTATTTCACGCTTTGTTGCGTCGTCAATTAATGGGAAAATTGACTTGACGGGCATAGCAAGAGACCGTTTGGCTATTAATCAATTCAAAAAATCACTTCAAGAATCCGCAATGTTCACTGGTGTCGATCTTCCAATTACAAACTTGGAGCAAAAAGGAAATGTCCCGTTCACCGTTTCGTTCAGCTTAAGTGACCCAAGTACGATATACTATAAATAATATGTTTACCAATAAAAATCTTATTAAACTCGCTTTGCGCCACACCCTGGTAGCGTTTGGAGCTGTTATAGTTTCGGTCGCTACAATTTGGTTTCTTGTGGGGAAAATAGATTCAACAGCAAGTAGCATAATTAAAAATCGCCAAATAGCTAGCAACTTTGACCAGCAAACCGAGCTTCTTTCAAAATTAAAGCAGAATGCAGCGATAATAGGCAAAAACGATGTACTAATAGAGAACGCCTTTCTAAGTTCGGATAATATTTTGGATTTTATAAGCGGTCTAGATGGTATAGCGACAAAAAACAAAATTATTCAGACTTTTTCGTTTGACAGCCCAGCGCCTTCTCCTGTCAGTTCTTCTTTCCCTCTCTCTTCCATTAGCTACACTACAAAAATGATAACAGACGTATCTACTTTTAAAAGTTATTTGTCGGACTTTGAGAAGCTTCCTTATTTCTCAAAGGTTGACAGCATCCTTATGTCCTCGCAGGATAAAAATGGCTGGGAGCATAGCACGGCAATTTCTTTTGGCGCAACATTATTTACAAAGACAGTACAATAATATTATGGAAACTAAAGATAATAAAACTAAAGATAATAAATTTACCGCAACATTAAAAAAGATGAAGCCACGGGATTTTATTTATCCAGGAATATTTCTTTTGTTTTCCCTTGGTGTCTTGGTGACATTCTTCCTTACAACGCAGTTCATTTCAAAAACAATAAACAAAGTTTTTTATGTGGAAAATATCCAAGAGCCTGCTGGTCTTAATGTTCAAGCGTATAAACTAACCGCTAAAAAATTACATCTCAAAATAAACGAGCCTGGAAATACTGTTGTGAATACGGAGACCGTTTCTTCGCCTGCTGAAACAACAGCAACATCTACCGCTACTGATAAAACAGTGGTTAGGTAAAAAGAATTTATCGTTTTGGATTTATTGCAAGACTCAAAATAAAAATAATGAGGGCTACAGCAACAATGGCTCCGCCCGAAGCTATGTCGAAATAGTAGGATGAAAATAGACCAACAATAACGGAAATAAGCGAAAATATAATTGAGATAAAAAGTGTAGTTCGAAATCCTTTTCCGTATTGCATTCCAGAAATGACCGGTATAACCATGAGCGCCCCTATAAGTAGAACTCCGACAATCCTTATTGACAAAGAAACTGCGAGCGCCGCCAGCACTACAATCACCAAATTGAGTCGACGAACTGGAACTCCGCTTGCCTGCGCCACTTCTTCGTCGAAAGACACAAGGAAAAGTTCCTTATAGAGAAAGAATATATTCAAAAAAACAATGAGAGCCAAGGAAAGAACGATCCAAACATCACTTGGGGAAACCGTAGAAATACTCCCAAAGAGATAACTAAACAAGCTCGAATTGAACCCTTTAGCAATAGAGATAATAACGACTGCGACGGCAAGGGAGCCAGATAAAAAGAGAGCAAGCACTGATTCACCAAATATTCGCTTTGAACCTCGAAGGCTCTCCATACCAACTCCGGCACAAACAGAAAGAGCAATGGCGGAAAAAATTGGATTGAAGGAGAACAAAAGCCCCACAGCGACTCCAGCAAGCGAAACGTGCGCTAGTGTATCTGCCATAAGCGAGTATCTCCTAACTACGAGGAACATTCCTATCATTGGTGCAACTACGCCAATTGTGATACCGGCTTCAAACGCTCGCACCATAAAATCGTATTGAAAAATTTCAAACATGTTGATGTTTTATTTTAGCAACATTTTCACCATAAAGCTCTTTCAAGACACTTTCACTCAAAAGGTCTTCTGGGAAACCGTGGCATACGAGGTTGTGATTTAGGCAAAGCACTGTTTTCACTTCCTTTGAAATCACGCCAACATCGTGGGACACAAAAATAATTGTGAGGTTGTGCTTTCGGTTGAGAGACGTGAGAAATTCATAAAAAGTTTTTTGAGCTCCGATATCAATACCAACTGTTGGCTCATCCAAAATGAGAATTTCGGGCTCGCTGGCAAGAGCGCGAGCAATGAAAACACGCTGACGCTCGCCACCAGACAATTTCCCAACCAATGTATTTCTGTGCTCCGTAACTCCGGCTACCTCCATTGCTTTTAGGACGGCGTCGTTGTCCTTTCTAGAAAAGCTCTGGAAAAATCCCAGACGGGCAACACGACCGCTCCTAACCACCTCAAACACTGTCGCTGGAAATCCAAGCTCGGATTGTGTGGAATGTTGTGGTACGTAGCTAATACGATACCTCTCCTTAAAGTCGTGACTTTCTTTGCCAAAAAGTTGCACTGACCCCATTGTTGGATGAAGGAGCCCTAAAATGATGCGAATCAATGTTGTTTTTCCTCCACCATTTGGTCCTATAATGCCCAGGTACTCGCCTCTGCGTACGGTGAATGTGAGATTTTCGATAACATTAACTTTGTCGTATTTAAAACTAACGTTGTTTAGCTCAATGTAGGTTTCCGCCAATTGCATAATTTCCTATTGTACCACAAAAAATTTTTAGAGGGAATTTTCTATTACTTCTAGAAGTTCTTCGCGACCAACCTTTGTATGAGCCGAGTATGGAATGATCGGCAAGGCAAGCGCCGATTCAATTACCTTAAGATTGTGAGATTTCTCCGTTTGATTCAAGCGATCCATTTTATTCCCCATTATCACAAACGGAAGATTTTCTGCGCGAAGGATATCCACCATTTCTTTGTCATAGGGCATTGGCTTTACACTCGCGTCTACAATAAGCACCACCAATTTGGGTCTTACCTCCCTTCCACCTAAATACCAGAGAATAAGCTTGCGCAGTTTCTCAGCTCCTTTGACCGCCATTCTGGCAAATCCATATCCAGGCAAATCTACAAAATAACAATTGTGATTTATTAAAAAGAAGTTTATTTCTTTAGTCTTGCCGGGAGTCCTACTTGATTTTACAAGATTTTTACGTAAAACAAGCGAGTTTATTACGCTTGATTTTCCGACGTTGGAACGCCCAACAAAAGCAATTTGTGGAATATTATCACTTAAGATCGGATCACTCCCTATTATACCTTTTACAAATTCCGCGCTTTTAATTTCCATTTGTCTATTCAAGCATAAATTAACCGTGGGCGCTAGATGGTAGAAAAACAGTAAGTAGTTTGTAATTGGTAGTGAGTGGTAGGCCCATATTTTCTACAACCTGCCAACTCCTACTACAAACTAATCAGTATGCATGCTATACTACGAGCGATTATCAAATAATTTTTATATAACATCATGGATGGCGAAAAAGTGAATACAGAGGAAAAGAGCGGTCTTCCGCCAAAACAGAGCATGCTCACGGTGCCTGTTGCAATTATAATAGCGGGTCTTGCCATAGCTGGAGCAATTTATTTCAGTAATTGGAAAAAGGACGGTGGAACTGTCACACCGACCGACACAATAATCACACTTGACCAAGTAACAAAGGACGACCACATCATTGGTAATCTTGACGCAAAAGTTACTCTTGTTGTGTATACAGACCTTGAGTGTCCTTGGTGCAAGGTGTTCCACGAAACAATCAACAAAATAATGACAAATTATGAAAAAGATACGCGAGTAGCTTTGGTCTATCGCAACTTCCCAATTACAGATCGCCACCCAAAAGCTCCTCACGAAGCAGAAGCTGCTGAATGTGCGGCAAAGCTTGGTGGAGAAACAAAATTTTGGGACTTCATAAATAACGTCTTCAAAATCACACCATCGAACAATGGGCTTGACGAAGCAGAGCTTCCAAAAATCGCCAAAGATATCGGCCTTGACGTAGATTCATTCAATAAGTGTCTCGCAAGCGGAGAAATGAAAGCGCGCGTCGATAGAGACATAATTAGTGGCGAAAAAACTGGAGGATTCGGCACACCAAATACTTTTGTTGTCGTAGATAAAAAAGTTGTAGGCGTGATAAAGGGCGCCCAATCGTACGAATACGTAAAAGCTGTTATTGACAATCTTCTCGCTAAGTAACCCAGCGCCTAGAAACAACAAACGCAAAGGACCGTCCTTTAAAATTTAAAAGGACGGTCTTTGCTGTTTCTAGGCGATGGGTTAGTAATTTCTTAACTTCCCTACTTTGTTGTGACTACGAATCTTTTCGATGGCTTTTGCTTCAATTTGGCGAATACGCTCACGAGTAACGCCAAATTCTTTTCCTACTTCCTCAAGCGTGTGGACGATACCATCAACAAGCCCATGACGAAGCTCGAGTATTTTGCGCTCTTTTTCGGAGAGATCATTCAAAATTTCTTTGACTTGATCGGACAAGATACGTTGAGCTGAATCTTGCGCAGGAGATAAAATTTTATCATCTGGGATAAACTCACCTAAAGTGGATTTTTCATCATCGTCTCCGATTGGCTTCTCAAGAGATACAGTGTCCTGGTCAATATTTTTTATATTGTAGATTTTTTCAACCTCAAGACCCATTTCTGTCGCAACTTCGCCCGGAAGCGGTTCTCGCCCGAGGTCTTGGGACAAACGTCTTACGACTTGTTTGTACTTTGATATTGTTTCCACCATGTGCACTGGAATACGAATGGTCCTTGACTGGTCAGCAAGGGCGCGCGTTATTGCCTGACGAATCCACCATGTCGCATATGTCGAAAATTTGTACCCTTTGGTCCAATCAAATTTTTCAACCGCTTTGAAGAGACCGAGGTTCCCCTCCTGGATGAGGTCAAGGAGTGTAAGGTCGGCGCTACGGCCTACATATTTCTTGCCGATAGACACGACAAGACGAAGGTTGGCGCGCGCGAGAAGATTTTTTGCTTCTTCCTCGCCGGCTTCTATTCGCTTTGCTAGGTCTCGTTCTTCTTGAGCTGAAATGAGCGAATATTGCCCAATCTCTTTTAGATACATTTGGATAGAGTCATATGAAGAATCAACTCCTTTATATGTATATTTTTTGTGAGCAAGAATCTCCTCGGGCTCGACCTCAAGAAGCCCTCCGCCTTCGAGAACATCAACACCCACCTCCGAAAGTTTCTCGTAAAGCTGGTCAAGAAACATTACGTCCTGATCGATTGCCGGAAATTCTTTTAAAATTTCATTGTATGTAATGAATCCGCGACCACGTCCTTTTACAATAAGCCGATTGGCTTTTTCTTCCCAAAGTTCAGCGGTTTTTGCATTGCGAACGGATTCTCTGGGAATCTTTTTTGAGATTATTGTTCGTTTTGAAGAGACTTTTTTAGAACTCTTTTTTGAGAGTTTGCCTTTTGCTTTTTTGGAAGATTTTTTTGCTCCGCGAGTAGCCTTGCCTTTTCTGGAGGAAGATTTTTTGCTTGTAGCTTTCTTTTTTTTGGTGGGGTTTTTTGTTGACATATGATAAATATATTAAACATTTATAAAGTCCTAGATGCGCTATTGCCTTGCTTTATCTTATGGACTTTTAAATGTGTGAAGTTCTTTTGAAATTGTCTGACATTCTATGAGAAGTTTTTGAGCGAGTTCTGTATCCCCTCTTGATTCGGCTTCTTTTAGTTTTTCCATCTTATCCGCAAAATTATCTCGTAAAACTTCTTCTGCGAGGTTATTCATTAGGGATTCAAGTTCCTCAAGGAAAAATTCGTTGCCTTCGAATCGAAGTTCAGCTTCAAAAATGAGTTCGTTTCGTTTTGTCTCTGTTTTTGTCGGCAATCCTCCGAGAATTTTTGAAAGTCGAGCCTGATATTTCTCGAAATCTTTGATTACTGAGTTTTTTGATTCTTTTTGCCACAAAAGCGCGCCTTGTATAGTGCGAAGGATGCGTTCGCGTCGAGATAGTGGTGGAGTGGTAGTTTCAATTTGCTTTTTTGTGTGATCTATCAAAACAGCCACATTCTTCTTTTTTACTTCTTCCCACACCGGTTCTTCTTTGATGTGGAGAAGCTTCGCGACTTGACCAACATAGTGACCTTGGTCAATGGCGCTTTTCTGTTCGGCAATGAAAGGTACTACGATCTCCGAAACTTTTTTCCTAAGCTCGTCTTTTTTAGGATAAAGTTCAGGCAAAAGTTCCAAATAAAAATCAATTACCGGTTTGCTCCCCATAACAGCAGTCCTCCATGCCTCCGGATTTTCTAGGGCCATGTCAGCAGGGTCTAAACCTTGCTTCAATTTTGCAATACGAACTGTCATATCCTCCGAAAGCGCAAGCGAAACAGCGCGGTGAGACGCAGCAAGTCCAGCGCTATCAGCGTCAAACGCAAGCACTAGATTTTTCGTGAAGCGTTTGATGAGATTTAAGTGTCCCGAGGTTAGCGCCGTGCCGGAAGATGCAACCGTATTTTGAACTCCTGCCTGATGAGAGAGGATGAGATCCATTTGACCCTCCACGAGCACAGCAAAATCCTCCTTACGTATCGCCCCTTTTGCTTCAGAAAAACCAAACAGAGCTCGCGATTTGTGAAAAACCTCCGTCTCTGGACTATTTACGTATTTTGAGTTTGCCGTAACACCTAGAGTTTTTCCCTTCTCTCCATCTTTGAGAATACGCCCAGAAAACGCGACTACTCTGCCGGAACTGTCTGTTATAGGGAACATCACACGTCCGCGGAAACGGTCATAAAAACCTTTTGGAGAACGCACAATGAGACCAGCGGTTTCAGAAATCTTTTCTTGTATACCTTTCTTCAGAAGTAGATCAGAAAGCGAACGCCATTCGTCCGGCGCAAAACCCACTCGAAACTTTTTTACTGTATCCTCTGTTAGTCCTCTCTTTGTGAGATAGCTGACTGCTTCAGGGAATTTGGGCAGGACGGCTTGATAGAATTTTGTTGCAAGTTCGAGCGCCACATAAAGCGCTTCGCGTTCGTCTTTGGTTTCCTTTGAAATTATTCTTTCTCGTTTTAGTTCTACTCCTGCGCGGTCGGCTAAAATCTTTAGAGCACCGGAAAAATCAAGTCCTTCAATTTCTTCCACGAACGAAATCATATCTCCACCGCGATTACACCCAAAACAATGATATGTCTGTCGAGATGGAGATACAATAAAGGACGGCGTTTTTTCGTTGTGAAATGGACAGCAGGCCTTGAAATTCACGCCTGCTTTTTGAAGCGTGAGGTATCCAGAAACGATATCCACTATGTTCAACCGTGATTTTATTTCTTCAATTACTGAGGACATAATTTAAGTTGAAACTTTAAGAACCTTGCTAACTTTAAGAACTTTACTAACTTTATGAACTAATTTTCCTCCTCTTCTTTTGTTCCGGGAAGTTCGTCCGCGCCCTTGCGTGAAGCAAACCCAGTACCTGCAGGAATAAGATGACCGATGACCACATTTTCTTTGAGACCGCGAAGAGTGTCTACTCCACCCTTGATAGCTGTATTGATGAGAATGCGAGTTGTGTTTTCGAACGATGCCGCCGACAACCAACTCTTTGTAGTTAGGGCAACTTCAGAAATACCCAAAACTACCGTTTCTGCTTTTGCTCCTTCTCCTCCAAGCTTTTCTACTTTTTCGTTCTCTGCTTCTAGGTCACCTTGCTCAACAACATCGCCTACGTTGAATCTAGTATCACCAGATTCCTTGACCTTTCTTCGAGAGAACATCTGACGAATAATAACTTCGATGTGTTTTCGAGAAATTGTTACTCCTTGAAGTTCGTAAATCTTCAGACATTCAATAATGATGTAGTTTTCTGCAACACCTTTTCCGGCATATTGGAAAACTTCTGAAATATCAGCCGAACCATCGGAGAGGAATGCTCCTTTTGCCACCGCATCCCCGACTTTTACAAGCGGAGTACGTACGCGAGAAGTTTCGTACGAAATTGCTTCGCCTTTCTTTTTTCCTTCTCCTTCATTTGGAAGAACGGTTATTTTTAGCTCTTTTTCATCGCGAATAACTTCTGTCACGACACCTCCTGTGTGACTGATGATAGCCAAACTCTTCGGCTCGCGACGTTCAAAGATTTCTTCAACGCGAGGAAGACCCATTGTGATGTCTCCACCGGCAGATGCAACTCCTCCGGAGTGGAAAGTACGCATTGTGAGCTGTGTTCCCGGCTCACCGATTGCTTGAGCCGCAATAACTCCGACTGCTTCTCCCATTTTCACGATTTCGTTTCTTCCGATATCAAGACCGTAGCACTTGCGACAAATTCCATGTGAAGTTTTGCATGAGAGAGGTGAACGCACGAGCGCTTCTGTTATGCCTTTTTCCTCTGCTTCTTCGGCTTCGATTTTATTCATCAAATGGCCCTTCTTGAAGAGCACTGTTCCATCAGCTGTTACAAGATCTCGCGCAAGTGTGCGTCCGTAGAGATTGCGTGAAAGCGGAATGTCAAAGCCAACGAGGTTTTCTTTGCTGACAATTTTTCCATCTTTGTCTCCACAATCTTCTTCTGTGATGATTGCATCTTGAGCCACATCAACGATACGACGAGTGAGGTATCCAGCCGTTGCGGTTTTGAGGGCGATGTCGGCAAGACCCTTTCTAGAGCCGTGAGTCGAGACGAAATATTCCACAGGCGACAATCCTTCTTTGCTTGAAGGAACAATTGGGAAGTCGATTGTACGACCCGCTGTGTTGACTGTAAGACCATACATTCCTCCCATTGTGAGAATTTGCGCATAAGAACCGCGGGCGCCCGACTTTACCATGTCTTCCACAGAACCATTTTTTTCGAGTGTGCCCGGCATTAACTTCATTATCTTGTCTTTTGCCTCTTCCCACACTTCAATAGTGCGACGATAGCGTTCGTCTTCGGAGAGAAGACCTTCATCAAATTCTCCGCGAACGAGTTCCGCCTCTCCGCGAGCTTTTTCTACAATTTCTTTTTTCTCTTCTGGTGTTTTGATTTCATCAATTGCCCAAGTGATTCCTGCCTTGGTGGCATATTTGAAACCGAAATCTTTTATCTTGTCGAGAATCTTTGGAGTTGCATCAATTCCGTATTTATTGATGAGTATGTCAATGAGACCTTCGAGCTCTTTTGTTCCCACTGCTTTGTTGACATAAGGATAATCTGAAGGAAGAACACTGTTGAAGAGAAGTCGTCCTGCGGTAGTTTCAAATACCTTGCCCTCAAACTGCGCGTATTTCTCCGTATCGCTACCAAGTACTTTTATCTTTGCGCGGTAGCTAATTTCTCCAAAGTCATAAGCTGTAATAGCGCTGTTTGGCGTAGGGAATATTTTGCCTTCACCCAAAGCTCCGTCAACGATTTTTGTCATTGAGTAACATCCGAGAGGAATGTCGAGTTTCGGGTTAACTATTGGATTTCCGCTTCCCGGACCCAAAAGGTTTTTGTTTGCAGCCATGAGTTCGCTTGCTTCTCCTTGGGCAGCAATTGAAAGAGGAACATGAACTGCCATTTGGTCTCCGTCGAAGTCGGCGTTAAATGCCTTGCAAACCAATGGGTGAACGTGAACAGCGTTACCTTCGACAAGTACAGGGTGGAACGCTTGAATACCAAGTCTGTGAAGAGTAGGGGCGCGGTTTAGGAGAACAAATTTCCCCTTAATAACTTCATCGAGGATTGCCCATACTTCTGGAACGTGGTCGTCGATAAGTTTGTTGGCGCCACGAATATTGTATGCAAGTTCGCGACTAATAATCTTTGAAACAACAAACGGACGGAAGAGTTCAAGGGCCATGTGTTTTGGAAGTCCACACTGGTCCAAACGAAGTTTCGGCCCGACGATAATAACGGAACGACCCGAGTAGTCAACGCGTTTACCGAGGAGGTTCTGACGGAAAAGTCCTTGCTTCCCTTTCAAAGTATCGGCAAGGGATTTGAGTGTTCTCTTTTGCGCCTGATTCATCGCAACCGACTGAACACGACGAATAGAGTTGTCGATAAGTGAATCGACAGCTTCCTGAAGAATGCGTTTTTCGTTGCGAAGAATTACATCAGGAGCTCCAATGTCCTTCAATTTCTTCAAACGGTTGTTGCGATTGATGACACGACGGTAAAGGTCGTTTAGGTCAGACGTTGCATGTCTTCCACCTTCAAGAGCAACCATTGGGCGAAGCGCTGGAGGAATAATTGGAATGGTTGTCATAAACATCCACTCTGGACGCACGCCGGAATTCAACATCGATTTTACGATGCCCAAACGCTTGTTCAATTTTGCGCGCTCCACAGACCCAGCTTTTTCAAGTTCAGCCTGCAACTTGTCGCGGAATTTGACGAGGTCGATCTTCTTAAAAATGTTGTAGATTGCCTCTGCTCCGATTCCAGCTTCAAAAGCTGTGCCATATTTGAGCGCAAATTTGTGATAGCTCATTTCGTCCAAAACTCTGCCCTCCACAAGAGATTCAATTTCGTGCTTTGCGGTCAAGAGAAGTTCTTTCAACTTTTCTTTGCCTTTTTCGTCAGTAAGAGTTTTTGATTTATTTTTGTACTCGTTGTCGAGCTCCTTCATAAGCTTTTCACGCTCGGCAATATTTACATTTGTGATTATGTAACCAGCAAAGTAAATAACTTTTTCGAGGTCTACAATAGGAAGGTTGAGAATAAGTCCCATACGAGACGGTATACTCCTTAGGAACCAGATGTGAGCAACTGGGCTTGCAAGTTCAATGTGGCCCATGCGTTCGCGACGCACGATAGAACGTGTTACTTCAACTCCGCATTTCTCGCAGATGATGCCTTTGTAGCGAATGCGCTTGTACTTTCCGCAGTAACATTCAAAATCCCTCTCAGGACCAAAAATGCGTTCGTCAAAAAGACCTCCGCGCTCGCTTCTTTGGGTGCGATAGTTGATTGTCTCCGGCCTAGTGACTTCACCATATGACCACTCTTTTATGCGGTCAGGAGAAGCAAGCTTGAGAAGGATCGATTCAAAATTCTGTTGTTCGCGTAATGTTTTTATCATGATAGTAATTTTTATTTAATCTCTCCTTTCTTAAGAAGCTGAATATCTAGCGAGAGTCCACGGAGATAATTCAAGAGCACGTTGAATGATTCTGGGATGTTGGTTTCGACCACATCGTTCCCTTTTACTAGGGCGTCAAATGCCGCTGAACGTCCTGTAATATCGTCCGACTTCACAGTAAGCATTTCTCGAAGCACGTTCGACGCGCCGTATCCTTCGAGCGCCCACACTTCCATTTCCCCAAAACGCTGTCCTCCTCCTTGCGCCTTTCCACCAAGCGGTTGCTGGGTGATGAGAGAGTAAGGACCTGTTGAACGCATATGAATTTTGTCTTCCACCATGTGGTTCAACTTCAAAATGTACATATACCCTACTCCGATGTCCTGATCAAACGCTTCTCCGGTGCGACCATCAAAGAGTTTCATCTTGCCATCTGGACGATGTCCTGCTTTTACAAGTTCCTCTTTGATTTCGTCAACAGAAGCGCCCATAAATGGAGGCACGATTGCCTGATAGTTTAGGGTGTTTGCGGCGAGTCCCAAGTGGAGTTCCAAAATTTGCCCCAAGTTCATACGAGAAGGAACGCCGAGTGGAGTCAAGATGACATCAACAGGAGTTCCGTCCGCCATGTAAGGCATATCTTCTTCTGGAAGAATGACTGAAATAACACCTTTGTTTCCGTGACGACCTGCGAGCTTGTCTCCGACAGAGATGTTTCGAACTTGAGCTACCTCAATGTGAATTCGTTTGATGATTCCGGAATCGAGGTTGTCCCCTTTTTCGCGAGAAAATACTTTTACTCCGATTATGCGTCCACGCTTTCCGTGTTCCATTCGAAGCGAAGTGTCTTTTACGTCGCGAGCTTTTTCTCCGAAAATAGAGCGGAGAAGGCGTTCCTCTGGGGTGAGTTCCTGCTCTCCTTTTGGCGTAATTTTACCGACCAGAATATCTCCCGAGTGAACTTCGGCGCCGATTCGAACAATTCCGTCTTCGTCGAGGTCTTTCAATTTCAATTCTCCAACGTTTGGGATGTCGTGTGTCGTGACTTCAGGCCCAAGTTTGGTATCGCGAACGTTAACAACGAATTCGTCCATATGAATCGAGGTAAATTTGCTTTGTTTAACGAGACGCTCCGAAAGAATAATGGCGTCTTCGTAGTTTGAACCGTTCCACGACATAAATGCAACGAGCGCATTTTGTCCGAGAGCTAGCTGTCCTCCGTCTGACGAGGAAGTGTCAGCGAGCGTGTCTCCTTTCTTTACTTTGTCACCAACGTTGACGATAGGTCGCTGATGGAAAGTAGTAAAACCGTTGGTGCGAGAAAAGTTTACGAGCTTGTATTCGTGCTCTTTGCCTTTTTCATCTTTTACAGTAATTTTCTTTGCGTCTGACTCTGTAACTGTACCGCTGACATCCGCCACCAAGAGACGACCCGTGTCGTGAGCTATCAGTTCCTCAATTCCGGTTGCAACAAGAGGAGCTTCAGGAAGAACGCAAGGGATTGCTTGCTTCTGCATGTTTGAACCCATCAGCGCGCGAACAGTGTTGTCGTGCTCAAGAAATGGAATGGTTGATGTTGCTATTGAGTAAGCTTGGTTTGCGGCAATGTCCATAAAATGAACATCTTTTCTGGAAACTAAAGCTGGGTGGCCGGATTGACGCACCTCTACTTTTTCTTCAACAATCTGATCACCGTCCATTTTTATAGCGCGGTGAGCAATGTTATATTGCTCTTCCTCAAGAGCATCCATATAAACAATTTCCTTTGTGACTTTCCCGTCCTTAACTTTTACATAAGGTGTTTCGATCATCCCGAAGTCGTTTATGCGAGCATAGCAAGACAAACGCAAAATAAGACCGATGTTCGGACCTTCTGGGGTGTGAATAGGACAAAGACGACCATAGTGAGAATGATGAACGTCGCGGACTTCTACACCGGCGCGCTCTTTTGTGAGACCTCCCGGACCAAGAGCCGAGAAAGTTCGCAAACTTTCAATTTCAGAAAGAATGTTGTACTGCGTCATGAACTGTGAAAGCTGGTTTGTAGCAAAAAACTCTTTAAGACGAGCTTGGAGCGGACGAGGGCTGATGAATTGAACCGGCATCGTTGCGTCGGTGTCGATGGTAGACATTCTGTCTTGAATGTTTCGCTTCATTTGAGTCAAACCTACGCGGATTTTTTGCTGGAGCATTTCACCAACTGAACGAATACGACGAGAACCTAAGTGATCAATGTCATCTGCTTCTGCGTTTGGAGTATTGTTGAGTTCTACGATGTGCGAAATAATAGATGCGACATCGCTCGCATCAATAGTACGGCGCGCGATTTCGTCTTTTTCTAGAGACTTGTTAAAACGCTTGTTGAATTTGAAACGACCAACTTCCGATAGGTCATATTTTTCTTTTGCAAAAATGGACTCCACGAAACCTTTCGCGTTTTCTGGAGTAGCTAGGTCACCGTCACGGAGCTTTTTGTGAATCTCTATATATGAGTCGCTAGGAGTTTGTGCAGGGTCCTTCGAAAGAGTTACTTCCATCGCCTTTTTCCCCAATTCATCACCAGAAAATAGCTTCAAAATACCCGCATTGTTCTGTACGCCAAGAGCGCGCAAAAGAACCGTTACCGGGAATTTGCGCTTTTTGTCTATTCTTACATACACACCGCCGTCTGGGTCTGACTCGATTTCTACCCATGCGCCACGACCTGGGATGATTTTCGCGCCAAAATAGCGTCGTCCTTTGAGTTCGTCCACTGTGAATGATACACCGGAAGAACGTGAGATCTGTGGGACCACAACGCGTTCGACACCATTTACAATAAACGTGCCGTGAGAAGTCATCATAGGAAAATCTGCCATAAAGATTTCCTGCTCCTTCTCGCTCTTGATTGTCTTATTAATAAGTTTTACGCGCGCCTTTAGAGGTGCTTCGTAGGAGAGCTTGTTTTCCTTTGCATAGTACTCATCGTACTTTGGCTTTGAGAGTTCAATACCTGTAAATTGCAGTTCAAACTTTTTCTCCGAGTAGTCAGTGATTGGGGAAAAATCTTTAAATGCTTGTTTGAGGCCTTCTTCGAGGAGCCACTCGTATGATTTCAAGTGTGTCTCGACGAGGTTTGGCATGGGCACGAGCGGTTTGCTATAACGCGAAAAATATTTCTTCTCTCTCATAGGGGGAATATCGAGTTAAACTCTTAACGAAATATTCCAAACAACAAAAAACAAAAAGGCAAGGAAAGATTACCTTTCTGATGATTAAGGTTATTTGAAATACTTCAATTTATGCAAATAAGTAGTATCGCACAAATTAAATTCTTATAATAAATGTATTCTCTCTACGGCGTGCCAATAACTCAATCAATTACCGTTGTAGTACACTATACCTCCTTCGCATACAGATGTCAAATGCTAATTTAACCCTTATTTTGAAAGGATTAAATATCGCTTGCTTTTTTGCGTTTATTTGTTCTCCAATCTTCAATATTTTTGGCATGACCAGACAGAAGAACCTTCGGCACTTGATATCTTTTGCCTTTCCATTTGTAAATTTCTGGACGAGTGTAGACCTCCGGAGAAGCGAGGCGGTTTTCTTCCACCGATTCATTTTTGCCGAGTACGCCGTCAATCTGCCTTGCGCACGCATCTACAACGAGCATCGCTGGCACTTCCCCGCCGGTCAACACGAACGGACCCACAGAAATTTCTTCAGCTTTAAATATTTTTTTTACGCGAGCATCTATTCCCTCATATCGTCCGCAGATTAAAATGACGTCGGTGTATTTTTTTACCAAATTTTTTGCGTAAGGGTTTGTGAACTGCTTCCCCGACGGAGAAAACATTATTATTTTTGTTTTGGAATTTTTTTTGCGAGCAATACTTTTTGAAATTTTATCAAGAGCGCGAAGTAGCGGCTGGGCCATCATCACCATACCGGGACCTCCACCATAAGGCCTGTCATCCACTTTTTGGTGCTTGTCGGTCGCAAAATCACGAGGATTTACATAAGTAACAGAAATAAGCCCATTTTCTTGAGCGCGACCCAAAATCGACGCGTCTATATAAGTACGCACGACTTCTGGGAAAATGCTGATAATGTGGAAACGGGTCATAATCAATACACTACACGAATTAAGGGGCGTTCGCAAAGCGAACGCCCCTTAATAAACACTAGCAAGTTTTCTCTGACATTGTAGATATCAATTAGCAACCAATTATTTTAGTCATATTTAAGAATGCTCCATAATTATTATAACTCATGCATATTTATATTATACCAAACAAACTTAAATTCTCATACTATCAATCGCCTCGTCAATCGTCTTTGTTTTTGGAGTGCTTGTTGGGGCGCTTGGGGTCTTGTTGCCTTCCGGCTCGTTGATTTTCAAGTTTACACGAGCATTGTTCTTCATTCCAACTACGCGAAGAAGTGTGCGGATTGCCTTTGCTGTATTTCCTGTTCGCCCGATAATCTTGCCCATATCTCCGGGGTTCACATCCAAACTAATCAGAACTCCCATTTCATCAACCACTCGTGTTAGTTTTATATCGCTCGGATGGTCTACTAGAGCTTTCACCACATACTCAAGGAAAACTACATCTGGTTCCTGCTGTGTCATATTGTATTTATTCTTAATATCTAAACCGATAATCTGTACTTCCTGCACTACTAATAGTCTACAACAAAAACAGAGTTTAGGCGACTACTTCTGGGGTTGCTTCTGGAGTTACTTGTTTCTTTGCTTCGGTACCCTCAGCACCTTCGGCTTTCTTTTCTGCTCCGGCTTCTTTGGCGATAGGTTTCTTTCTTCCGAGAACGTTAATCTTCTTTCCTCCCACAGCCTTCAAGTCAACGAGTAAATTGTTCACAGTTCCAGAAGCTTTTGCTCCCATTGAAATCCAGTGCTTTGCGCGCTCGGTATTGATAACCGGCTTTCCTTTGCGTGGGTCATAGGAACCCAAAATTTCGAGGAAATTCCCCGTCTTTGTTTTCATTTTTGAGTCCGTGACGATAACGCGGAACGAAGGGTCGTTCTTGCGTCCAACACGCTGTAATCTGATTACTAACATGAAGAGCATCCTATCAGAAAGAGCAAAAATGGTCAAGGAAGCCATTTTATGGTATCTTTACAAACATCATGAATACTCAAAAAACGCCTCCATCTTCATCGTTGGAGGGCATTATAACGACGACAGGAAAGGGTTTCGGTTTTGTTTCTCTAGGCGAAGATAGCCCACGCGAAGAAGACATCCGCATAGAAGCGGGGTTTTTGAATACTGCTCTTCCCAAAGACCGCGTTAAAATTCGCCTCAATCCTCGTGTTGCCGAGATGCAACAGACAGGCGAGGTTTTAGAAATCCTCGAGCGCGCCAAAATGACTTTCGTCGGAACTCTTGAAAAAGCTCCTGATGCATATTATTTAATTCCTCAAGACAACCGCGTCTATGTTGATATCAAAATCCCAACAGAAAAAGTTCCAAAAGATGCTGACAAAAAGAAAGCCCTTGTGAAATTACTCCCGTGGGCCGACCCAAAGAAAAGCCCTGAAGGCGAAATTGTGGAAATCATCGGTATTGCCGGCGATAACGAAACAGAAATCCGCGCAATTGTCCTAGACAAAGGACTTCCGATGGAACTGCCAGAAGAAATAGAACAAGAAGCGCACCAAATAAAGAAAACCGCCTCTGCCCTTCTCTTAAAAGAAATTCCTTTGCGTCGAGATTTCCAAAATGTCACAACATTCACCATTGACCCAGCCGATGCGAAGGACTTTGATGACGCGCTTTCTTTGCAGGAGCTTCCTGACGGCACAATCGAAATAGGCGTTCACATCGCGGATGTTTCCGCATACGTTCGCCCGCATATGGCAATCGACGAAGAAGCGCGAAGACGCGCAACTTCTATATATTTGGTTGACCGAGTCATTCCAATGTTCCCAGAAGTCCTTTCAAACGACCTTTGTTCTCTGAACGAGGCGGAAGACAAGCTTACTTTCTCGGCTGTCTTTACATTTCCAAAGGAAGCATTTACTGACCCCAAAAAAGAAGTCTACCCAGAAACCGAGTGGTTTGGTCGCACAGTAATTCACTCCAACAAGCGTTTTACTTACGAAGGAGCCCAAGAAGTGCTAGATAAAAAGAAAGGCGATTTTTACCGTGAACTAAATATTCTAAATACGCTCGCAAAGAAAATCGAAAAACAAAACCGTGATGCCGGTGCAATCGAAATGAAGAGCGATGAAGTGAAATTCGTCCTCGACGAAAACAAAAAGCCAATTGGCGTTTACCGAAAACCGCTTCAGGACACAAACAAGCTCATCGAAATGTTTATGCTTCTTGCAAACAAGAAAGTAGCAGAATTCGTTGGTAAAAAAATAGGCGACGGGACTGATGGAAAGGACGAGAGCGACGAAAAAGGACTTTTCGTATACCGCATTCACGATGAACCAAAGCCAGAGCGTCTCGAAATGCTTCAGAAGTTCTTGGCACGGCTCGGCTATAAACTTCCGGTGAAAGACGGTCGTGTGAAATCGCAGGATATAAACAAACTCCTTGATTCGCTCAAGGGCAAGCCCGAGGAATCAATGATAAATACCGCGACAATTCGCAGTATGGCAAAGGCAATCTACACCACGAACAATATCGGCCATTATGGTCTCGCTTTCGATTATTACACCCACTTCACCTCCCCTATCCGTCGTTATCCTGACGTTATGGTTCATCGCCTCCTCGCGCACTACCTCGCCGGAGAACAAGTTACAAAAGAAGAAATGGATGAATACAAACGACTTTCCGCTCACTCGTCAGAAATGGAGAAACTTGCCTCTGATGCCGAGCGCGCATCCATCAAGTTCAAGCAGGCAGAATATATGAGCGAACGAGTAGGACAAACTTTCGAGGGTACGGTCTCCGGCGTTGCAGAATGGGGAGTTTTTGTTGAAGAAGACGAGACAAAATGCGAAGGCTTAATTCGCATTGCAAATCTCGGAGATGATTTTTATATTTTTGAAAAAGAAAACTATCGCATCATAGGAAAAACTTCCCACAAAACTTTTACTCTGGGCGATAAAGTTAAAATCAAAGTGAAAGCCGTTGATATCGAGAGGAAAACTATTGATTACGAGCTAGTCGAGAAAAAATAAATATCTGTGGTACAATTTCTCTATGAAAGATTTCCTATTTTTTGACACCGAGACCACCGGCAACAAAGAAACTGACTTCCTGTGCCAGCTTGCTTACAAACACGGAGATGAGGAGTTTTCGGAACTTTACAAAACTTCTATTCCTATTCCACCCGAAGCTAGCGCCGTGCATCACATCACCAACAAAATGATTGCTGACAAGCCCTTGTTCAAAGACAGCAAGGATTACAAGACAATCAAATCTCTTTTCGAAGACACTTCGCTCATTCCAGTCGCCCACAATGCGAAGTTTGATATCAATATGTTAAAAAAGGAGGGCATTGAATTCCCAAAGTTCATATGCACACTCCGTCTCGCGCGCTATCTCGACAAAGAAAACAAAATTCCAAGATATAACCTCCAATTCTTGCGTTACTACCTAAATATGGAGATAGAAGCCACAGCTCACGACGCAATGGGTGATGTGAAAGTTCTTGAAGCTCTTTTTGAACGTCTAAAAATTAAGATGGTGGAAGAATTTGGAGACGACGATAAAGCTTTGGAGCAAATGATCGCCATTTCCGCTCGCCCCTCTCTTCTCAATATGTTTGCTTTTGGAAAATACAACGGCAAAACAATAGCCGAAGTTGCAAAAACTGATCGTGGGTATCTAAAATGGCTTCTCGAACAAAAAATGCAAAACGAAGCAGATGAAGAGGACTGGATTTATACTCTGAAGTATTATCTGGAAAACAAAAAATCCCTTTTTTAGATTATTTTGCTAACTTAGCTCTGGGGGAGGACTGTCCTCCCACACAAGTAAATCAAGGACAGTCCTTGATTTTAATAGCACTACTTCGCAATCTGTGTTGCTTCTTCAAATTTGATAGATAGGAGTTTTGAGATTGCGTCAGCACTCATGGTGATTCCGTAAATGACGCCAGCTCGGCTCATAGTTTCGCGGTTGTGCGTTATGACAATAAGTTGAGAATATTTTGAGAGGTTCTGAACCATATCTCCATATTTTTTGGAGTTTGCTTCATCGAGCGCGGCATCAGTCTCATCAAGCACCAAAAATGGAGGAGGATTGACTTGAGACATTGCAAAAAGCAGAGCGATGGACGTGAGGGCACGTTCTCCTCCAGAAAGCATTTGAAGTCCGCGGATTTTCTTGTGTGGCAACGAAATAGCGACTTCAATCCCCTCCTCGGCTTCTTCTTCCTCCTCGGTAGGAATACCCTCTTCCAAATTTAGGTCAGTATCTGACCGCTTTTTCTTTTTCTCATAAAATACTTGGAGTGATGCGCTACCGCCACCAAACATCAAAGTGAAAAATTCACTAAACTGTTTATTTATTTTCAAAATTCCCTCTTTAAACTGTCCGTCAAGAGTTTCATTCAACTCTTGCATAAGTTTTCGCAAGGACTCTGCGCTCGATTTCAAATCCTCAAGTTCTTTAGCCAAAAATTCATCGCGAGCTACAGTTTCCTCGTACTCTTTCACAACATCCGAGCCGGCATCTCCGCCCATGATATCTTCTAGGCGAATTTTTAGACGTTCGATTTTCTTTCGGCGTGCTTCCTGTTCGGAACGCGGTTCAGCGAGAGCAGAACCTTCGTCAAGCGCAAAGTTTGGATAATCCTGTATGAGTCGCCCAATCAAAATTCCTCCCTCGCGAATTTCCTCTTTAAACGCGACTTCTTCTCGAGCAAAATATTCGTTTCTGTCGTGCACCATCGAAAGACGAAGTGTGAGTTCCTGCTTTTTTGAGCGAAGCTCGAAAGATATTCGTTCCGCGTCAGTAGTTTCTGCGCGTTTACTCTCAAGTACACGCTCAAGCTCCTTTGCTCGCGCGTCCAACTTGTTCATAGAGTTTTCTAATTCTCCTTGTGCTTTCGAAAGTGCAGAGTGCTCGTCTCGAAGTTTCTCAAGTTCACGTTTTGCATTGTCATTTCTTTCTGCAACTCCGGCATCTCCGCGGATACTAGACAGGAACTGCCCTACACGAGCCCTCACAGCGCTAATCACGCCTCTAATGTAAGAAAGGTCTTCACTTCTCTCTGCTTTACCAAGTTCCTCGTACAAATTTTCCGCAAGGTTTTTACTTTCCTCCACAGGAATCATCTTATTTTCCGATTCCACTGGCGCGCTCAAACGACGCTCTTCATATTCAATCATTCCTTCGAGGCGACCTTGCTTTCTGCCGAGTTCAGTATGCTCCCTTCGCATATTTCCAAGCTCTCCGCGAACTCGCAAAAGCTCCGCGCTTTCTTTGCTATCTTGGTGGTTCACTCCACGCATACTTTCTGCGCGAGCAAGTCCTTCCTCTGCGGTTTTGAGCTCTGCTTCAAGCTCGTTTTTTTCTTTATGCAGTGTTGTTCGAGTGTAGCTTAAATATATTTCCTCGCGTTTTAAATATTCGTTGTAGAGACTTGCGAGCTCGTCCCGGAAACTTCTCGCTTGCTCGATTTTCTCCACCTGTTTTTTCAAAAATTTGATGTGCGGAGCAATCTCACGACGAAGAGATTCGCTTTGTCGGACATTTTCTTCTGTCTTTATGAGTTTTCTCTCGCTCTCGGCAATTTTCCAGTGATAAATTTTTAGTCCGAGCGCATCTTCAATCATTTCTCGACGGTCTCGTGGCGATGAATTCAAAATTCTATCAGCTTCACCCTGGGAAATAATGTGGTGACCAGACGCGCCGATGTTTACTGAAGACAAAAGTTCAATAATATCCTTAAGTCGCACCGATGAATCATTCAAAAAGTATTCGCTGGACGCGTCGCGGTGAATTTCGCGAGCAATTGCAACTTCGTTGTAGTCAATTGGAAATGTGTGGTCTCTGTTATCAAAAGTAATTGTAACTTTTGCGCGGTTTTGACGCTCCACACTTTTTGACCCGTTCCAAATGAGGTCTTCTGTTCGTTTTCCACGCATTGATTTGAGCGACTGCTCTCCAAGCACGAAACGAAGCGCCTCCGCCACGTTTGATTTGCCCGAGCCGTTTGGTCCTACAATTGCTGAAATAGGTGTATCAAACTCAAAAATGCTCTTCCGAGCAAATGACTTGAAACCTGATATTTCCAAACTTTTTACGCGCATTTACACTATTCTACCACTTATCTATCAATAAAAAAACACCAAGTACCATTTTTGGTGCTCGGTATCTTTTGCTACTTTTTTCCTTTTCCCCATCCTTTTGCCTCTAGTGCTTTGGCGGCGGCATTTTGCTCGGCTTCTTGTTTTGATTTCCCTTCTCCTTTGCCAACAAGTTCCTCGTCGAGATAAACTCCAACCACAAATTGCTTATCATGGTCCGGCCCAACATCATAAAGTACACGATATTGCGGAGTAATGCCGACATAGTCCTGCGCTTCTTCTTGGAAGAAACTTTTTGCATCGCGCCAAAGTTCTTTTTTCACAATTTCTTCTGTTTTGCCGAGAAGGTGTCGAACTAGAAAAGCATCCGCAACGTCATATCCTTGGTCAAGATAAATTGCTCCCACGAGCGCTTCAAATGCGTTTGCAAGAATGACTTCGCGCGCTTTAGTTCCTTTATCTTTCGCTTCACCTTTTGAAAGGAGTAGATAATCCTCCATCCCCATCTCTATCGCAAGTCCACCCAAAGTTACGGCATTGACGAGCGCCGCGCGATAGCTTGTAAGGTCGCCCTCTGTCGCATCTTTATATTTTTTGTATAGAAAATTAGTAACCGAAAGTTCCACGACTGCATCACCGAGAAATTCAAGTCTTTCGTTGTGAGAAAGGTTTCGCTCTCTCGTCTCGTTGATGTATGACCGATGAGTAAACGCCTCCTTTAGCACGGATTTGTCCTTGAAAGTTACTCCTATCTTTTCTTCAAATTTTCCAAACTTTTCCATAATTGATTTTTATTTCCCTAGTAAAATATTTACTGCCTTCGTAATAATTGGCAACATATCATCATACATATTTAAAGTGACAATGTCCGCAAGTTTAAACCATTTTGCATCGTCAAGCCCGCCACCAACTTTTTGAAGAGTAATTTCTTTGTATGGCGATTCGGCAAGATAATATACAACCTGTTTTCTGGTCTTTCCTTTTTCTGGATGAGATGCAATGTACTCATTTTCGCCCAAGAGCTCTTTTGCGGCCACGGTCATTCCAATTTCTTCGAGCACAATTCGCGCTATGGCCATCTTGTCTTCCTCCCCTTCCAAAAAATGCCCTTTGGAAAGCGTCCAGTGGCCAAAAATATCGTGTACGAGCCCCAAATATATGTCGTTTCCATCGCGAGCATACACTACCGCGCCTCCAAGCTTTTCAACTGGAAGCGGAGTATTATCCACCGCGCCAAATTTTACTTTTTTCTTGCTTGTCTCGTCTTTGCCGGGTTCACCAAGCTCCTTGTACACAGCGCCAAGAACTCCGTTTACAAATTTCCCGCTTGTTTCTCCGCCGAAAGTTTTTGCGAGCTCAATGGCTTCGTTGATGGCAACCTTTGCGGGCACTTCTCCGCGGTCTTCAAACAAAAGTTCATAAAGCCCGATGCGAAGAATGTTTCGGTCTACTAGCGCAATTTTTGCGATAGGCCAATCCGGAGCGGCTTTCTCAATAATGTTGTCGAGTTTTTCGCACTTCTCAACAATTCCGTGAAATAGTTTTCGAATAAATGAAATATCGCGAACTCCTGGAGCAAATTCGTTGGCGTTCCTAGAGAGGGATTCTTCAATCTGAAGATCGGTTAATTTCCCTTCGCGGAAATCCCATTCATAGAGGGTCTGCATTACGATACTTCTGGAAAGGTGTCGGTTGGCCATATTTATGATATTTCAAAAATGTACTTAAGGTGAAGGTGACAAACAAAACCAAAACAAAACTACAAAATATTATTTTGCGGTCTTTGCCGAAGCTCGCTTGTCTTTCTTCGCCATGCTTTTTGCTACTTTCAATATTGCTCTGCCACGATAAGTGCCACAATTTGTGCAAATCTGGTGACGCACGTGGAGAGTCGAGCATTTAACGCACTTAGAAAGACGGGCTCCATCGAGCGCGTGGTGAGAACGGCGATTCGCGGTATGTGCCCGCGTATGTCTCATTCGTACTACCATAGTTCTAGCACTATACCAAAAGCGGTGTAAATAATCAAGCCCTGACGAGGTGCTTTAGAAAACTCTTCCTGTGGTGCGGGGTCAACCCGTGCTTTTTTATCATATTGTAATGCAAGTGTGTTCCGTACCCTTTGTGCTTCTCAAATCCATATTGGGGGAATTTTTTGCCGAGTTTTACCATAAGCGCATCACGAGTAACTTTCGCCACGATAGACGCAAGGGCGATTGAAAGTTCTTTTTCATCACCCTTGATGATAGTTTTCTGATTTTTGTATCGCTCGGGCGCGTAAAGTCCCCCGTCGAGAAGAACCAGCACCGAGTCCGGCGAATTTACTTTCATTTTCCCCCGAACCCCTACGAGCGCTCTCTGAAGCGCCTTGCGTATTGCTTTTGAGAGACCAGCTCTGTCGATTTCAGAAGACGAAACAAAAGCAACCGCTGAAACGAGGAATCCTTTCTCTTCCGCTCCTTTGATTTTTGCGAGCCACTCAACTCTTTTTTTGTGCGAGAGTTTTTTTGAATCTTTTACCACAGGGAAAAGTCGGGCAACTTGTTTTTGGTGCTTTTTGTCTATTAGCACAGCCCCAACCGCAACCGGCCCAGCAAGCGGTCCGCGCCCAACTTCATCAATTCCAACAGTGTAGACAAAGCGTTTTTTCACCTTTTTATTGTATCAAATTATTAAATTATAGAAGAATTTTTGAGCCAGAGAATTATCTGCTATTATGGAGGCATGCATACGGAACCGACTTTCATCCATCTCCACACACACTCTCACTATTCCCTTCTTGATGGATTGTCAAAGGTTGACGAAATGGTTCTTCTCGCAAAAAAATATGGAATGAATGCCATTGGCCTCACCGACCACGGCAATATGTACGGCGCAATAGAGTTTTATAAAAAGTGTAAAGAAGCCGGCGTCAAACCAATCATCGGCTTGGAAGCATACGTCACAGCCGGTTCACTTCATGATAAACGCGCCGGCATAGACAACGAGCGTTTTCATCTCACCCTTCTCGCAAAAAACGAGCAGGGGTATAAAAATCTTGTGCGCCTAGTTACCATTTCCCAACTCGAGGGGTACTACTACAAACCTCGTCTTGATAAAAAAGTTCTGCGAGAATATAGCGAAGGCCTTATTTGCCTTTCGGGTTGTTTCGGTGGTGAATTTTCTGTGGCGCTTCGTCGTGGAGATATCGAAGGAGCGGAAAAAATTGCGCGCGAACATCAAGATATTTTTGGCAAAGATAATTATTATCTGGAAATAATGCATCACCCCGGAGTAGAGGGTATAGAGGAGGTGCGACGAAATATTATTGCTTTAAGTAAAAAACTCGAGATTCCGCTAGTTGCCACACAGGACTCACATTATCTTCACAAAGAAGACCAGCGCGCCCACGAAACACTTCTTGCTGTTCAAACCGGCGTCGATCTTGGTAACGAGGATCGCTTTTCCATGGCATCTGATGATTATTCATTTATTGACACCGAAACCGCGCTCCAGTATTTCAAAGATGCGCCAGAAGCAGTGTGGAATACCCAAAAGATTGCAGATAAATGCAACATCGAACTGAGGCTCGGCACTTGGGTTTTCCCCAACTTCAAAATACCCGCAGATACAACATATAATGATGAACTTCGACGGCTTGTGTATGAAGGAATTTCTGTGCGTGAGCTTAACCCAAAAGATAAAGAACTTACTGATCGTATTGAATACGAACTTGGGGTTATTCGCAACAAAGGATACTCTCCTTACTTTCTCGTCGTGAGCGACCTTATACACTTTGCAAAAGAGCACGGAATTTTGACCTGCATCCGAGGGTCTGTCGCTGGTTCTATCACAACCTACCTTCTTGGAATTACGAATGTAAATCCCATCGAATACAAACTTCCATTTGAGCGTTTCCTAAACCCAGAGCGTCCGAGCGCGCCAGATATAGATATGGATTATGCAGATACTCGTCGTGAAGAAGTTATAAATTACGCAAAAGAAAAATATGGCGCAGATCATGTGGCGCAGATTGGAACATTCGGTACGATGATGGCGCGTGGCGCGGTTCGCGATGTTGCGAGAGCATTGGGTCATCCATACGCTGTTGGAGACAAAATTTCCAAACTTATTCCAGAAGGCTCACAAGGTTTTCCAATGACAATAGATGAAGCTCTTCGCATTGAGCCCGATCTAAATAAACTATACAAAGAAGACAGGATCGCCACAGAAATTATTGATCTCGCAAAACGCCTTGAAGGATGCGTTAGGCACATTTCAGTGCATGCCGCGGGAGTTGTGATTGCTCCCCTTCCTCTATACGAGTTCACGCCAACCCAGCTTGACCCAAAAGGCGGAAAAATTATTACTCAATATGATATGCACTCGGTTGAAGATGCCGGGCTATTAAAATTCGACTTTCTCGGAATCCGCAACCTTTCCATACTAAGCGATTCGGTGCGTCTCGTAAAAGAAAGATATGACAAAGAAATAGATCTCGAGAAAATTCCTCTGGATGACAAAAAGACTTTCTCAATGCTTGCCCTCGGAGAAACAATGGGACTTTTTCAATTAAACGGAAGCGGAATGACAAGGTATCTCAAAGATCTCCAACCCTCGAGCATCCACGACATAAACGCGATGGTCGCCCTTTATCGACCGGGTCCGATGGAATCCATTCCGGAATACATCAAACGCAAGCATAAACCAAGTCTTGTGACATATATTGATCCGCGCATGGAAAGCATCCTCTCTACTTCGTATGGTCTTATCACCTACCAAGACGACGTTATGATGATTGCGATTGAGCTTGCCGGATATTCATGGCTCGACGCGGACAAACTGCGCAAAGCTATGGGCAAAAAAATCCCTAGAGAAATGCAGGCGCAAAAAGAAAAACTCCTCAAAGGTTTCGTGCAGGGCGGTTTGACCCCGCAAAAAGCTACCGAGCTCTGGACCCTCATCGAACCATTTGCCGCATACGGATTCAACAAAGCCCACGCCGCAAGCTACGGTCGTCTCGCCTACCAAACCGCTTATATGAAGGCAAATTATCCTTCCGAGTATATGACTGCGATACTCACCGCAGAATCGGGCGACATCGAAAAAATTGCAGAAATTATTACCGAATCAAAACGTATGGGTATTCCAATCTTGCCTCCTAATGTGAATGCAAGTTTTGGAGGGTTTACTATTGTCGATGCAAAGAAAGACGGAAAAGACCAACAGGAAATCCGTTTTGGGCTTTACACAATTAAAAATCTCGGCACTGATATTTCAAACGCAATAATTGCCGAGCGCGAAGAGCACGGAAAATACAAATCCTTCGCGGATTTCCTCGAACGTATCCGCCACAAAAATTTAAATAAAAAATCTCTTGAGTCGCTCGTAAAATCAGGCGCGATGGATGACCTGGGCGAACGCGGATCAATGCTTGCAAACACCGAAGAGGCGCTTGCCTACAACAGATCACAAGGCGAAGAAATGGCTGGACAGACTTCCCTTTTCGGAGCTATGGCAGACCAGGAAACTGTACCATCACTGCGCCTTAAACCAACAAAACCGGCGGAAAAAAGAGATAAACTTGTTTGGGAAAAAGAACTTCTAGGATTGTTTGTGTCGGGACATCCGCTAGATGAGCATCGCGAAAAATTGACTGCGCTCGGCACAACAATAGAAGATATAAAAAAACTGCGTGAGGGAGCGACAGTTGTGGCTGGGGGTATCGTCGAAGATATCCGAGCAATACTTACAAAAAGAGGCGACAAAATGGCGTTTGTAAAACTCACCGACCAAACCGGTACTATCGAACTTGTGTTATTCCCAGAAGTATTTTTTACTCACAAAGAATTTTTTGAAGCTCCAGACCGTTGTATTAAAATCAAAGGCAAAATCTCCGAACGAAATGGCGACAAGAGCGTAATTGTGGAGAGGGTGAAAGAGCTTTAAAAAAAATCCGGCCTTCGGGAAGAAAGCCGGACTTTTTTATAATCTCTAGAACTTAAAAATACTACTTGCAGGGCTTGCCGGTTGTGCTGTCAAAATTATCACCGACGTCACACCCCGGAATACACTTGAGTCCTGTTGTCGGACTATACTTGTCGCCAGGTTCACACCCGGGAGAGAGCTTTACCCATCCGGAAATAGTTAAAATCAGAGAAATTCCTATAATCACGAGGATGGCCATACTGACGGGGATGAGTATCTTGTAGTATTTTTTGATTTTCATACCATATATTTCTATCATAAAACGAGGAAAAGAGCCATATCAACAAAAAACGCCCCATTCAGATAGCGGGGCGTCTTGAAACCAGTATTCTCGACTACGGCTTTGTGCTTGATGGCGCGCGAATGAACATTTCTCCTCTGTCTGTGTGGGTGGTAACCTTTTTTCCATTTGTACCACTCCAGTCAACCGCGAAGATGCCGTCAAGTGCGAGAAATAAGATGATGAGGAACACGAAGACAATGTTCGTCAATAGACTCTCTTTTTTGCTTGCTGGTTCTACTTCAACCTGCTTAAACTTGTAAGCGTGATACATTGGTGGCATAAAATTGGGTGAAGAAGATAAAGATTATTTCAGTGAATTTTTACGATTTTCACTTTTCGCCTTTCTTTTTCTTTTTAACACCGACTGTGTCGTCTACGCTTTTCTCGATTCCGCCTACAAGACGTCTTGCCAAGACCAATACCACTATCACGCCAGTAGACCAAAGAGCAATCTGAAAAAGTGTTTTCTTTTTCATAATGGGAGGGGAAGAAAAGGAAATAAAAAAAACTATTTATGTTTTTTATCGTGTTCGTGCGAACCGATATATTCTTCTAGAATCCTTCTAATTCTAGGAAGCTCTTGAGAACGAATAGGCCCTGTTTTTCTGGAAAGCCAAACTAATCTATTGCGTCCAATTTTTTCGAGTTTGATAAACAACTCTTTCGAGGAGTATTCTTTGTTCTTATCGAGATGCCTAAATAATTCTAGGTAAAAAAATAGGCCCTTAAAGAAATCTTTATTCTCATTTATCCTCTTTTTCCAATGAGAAAATGCTTTCTTTGGGGTTATACTAGAAGACATAAGAATTGAGGGAGAAGTGGGGAGATAAAACTATTTACAATGTGCGGGTTTCTACACATATCTCTATCACAAAAACCCCAAAAGTCAATCGAGGCGTTGTCTCGGCGCTCGGCAAACAAAACCCCCATTATTTTCGATAACGGGGGTAGTAGTTGCCTTCTATGTGTACTTTTTCTCTACTTTTTCTAAAGGCATCATCACTATCTTGAGCAAGGATAATTTTTATTTTCTCAAGGGTGCCTTGAGTTGTTTCGTCGGGCGAGGAATTGAAGTATTTGGAAAGAATAATTCGCTCCAACTCTATAAGAGCGGGTTTCCAATCTTGTTCTTCTTTGCTTTCTAGCTTCGAGCAAAGTCTGCAAATTTTGGTGTCTTCTGGGTTACTGGGATGCTTCAAAGTCTTCATCTTCTCTCGAGCAAGCCCCATAAGTCGTCTTGCTTCTCCCTCTGGGAAGTGAGAACTCATGTCGGTTTTTCCAAATCCCTCATTTGGCAATCTAACATGAGAACTGAAGTACCAGTAAACCCATACACCCACAAAGAGCGCAACCTGACTGAAAAAATGGGTGGAACTTTTTATCTTATCTTCCCACAACTTAACTACATAGTTAATTTTGGGTGAGAAGTATACGATGCGAATTCCTTTCCGCTTAAGATCATCGTTGAAAGCATACTGGTCGTATTTCTCGAAAAGATTTTCCAGGTCTTTTTTTCGAAATTCTTTAACTTTGTCCGAAAAGAATTTGCTTGTGTCTTTTTTGCAACGAATTTCGTATAGTTCGCGCAAGACAGGAATTAGGTAGGGGTTTGGTATCTTAGAGCAAACCCCTTGGGCTTCATCAACAGAGTAGCACACTGACACTCGTTGAACCCATTCATTGAGAACATCTTGATCGATGTTTTCCATGATTACAGGGGGAAAAGGAAATAGAGATATAAGGTCTTATTAAAAAGAGCAGTTTTTATAAACCGACAAAACTTTATCACGACGTACCAAAAAGTCAACCCAGCAAGCGTAAAAACCTAAAAAAGTAGAAAATTGTCAAAATCCCCTGAAGGTGTCATACTGATTAAGCTATGACAAAAACAAACGAAAATATCCATAATATCCGCCACTCACTCGCCCACTTACTAGCTATCGCTGTACTCGAAAAAGACCCCGGCGCAAAACTCGCCATCGGACCCGTTATTGATAACGGGTTTTACTATGACTTTGAATTTTCGAAGGGATATGTTCCTTCTGCGGAGGATTTAAAAGGTTTTCAAAAAGCGATGAAAAAAATGACCAACAAAGATACAAAATTTGTTGGCAGTGAAATTTCTGTTTCGGACGCAAAGAAAATGTTCAAGAGTCAACCGTACAAAATTGAGCTCATAGAAGAACTCGAAAAGAAGGGCGAAAAAATAACTATCTACAAAACTGGCGACTTCACAGATCTTTGTATGGGCGGTCACGTAGAGAGTACAAAAGAAATCGACCCTGACTGTTTTGTTATAACGCACACAGCCGGCGCGTATTGGCGTGGAGATGAGAAAAACACAATGTTAACACGCGTCTATGGACTTGCATTTGAAAATGGCGCAGAACTTGATGCATATCAAAAACAGCAAGAAGAAGCAAAGAAGCGCGACCACCGTAAAATCGGCAAGGAACTAGGACTTTTCGTCTTTTCCGACCTTGTAGGCCCAGGTCTTCCCCTCTGGACACCAAAGGGTACGATGATACGCGAACTTTTGAATGACTACGTTTGGGAACTCCGCAGGGCAAAAGGTTACCAGAAAGTAACAATCCCCCACATCACAAAAAAAGAACTTTACGAAACTTCAGGCCACTGGAAAAAGTTTTCTGAAGAACTTTTCAAAATAAATACTCGCGAGGGACATCTCTTTGCGATGAAGCCGATGAACTGTCCTCACCACACGCAGATTTTCGATTCCGCGCAAAGAAGCTACCGTGATATGCCACAAAGATATTGCGAGACAACTATGGTTTACCGAGATGAACAGTCCGGCGAGCTTTCAGGACTTTCACGCGTGCTTTCAATTACCCAAGACGATGCGCACGTATTTTGTCGCGAGAACCAAATAGAGCAGGAGGTCTTCGCAATTTGGGATATTATCGATACTTTTTACAAAGCATTCGGCTTTGAACTCAAGATTCGTTTTTCTCGTCACGATCCGGCAAACTTTGCGGAAAAACATACCGGTACAAAAGAAGTATGGGACAAAGCCGAAGGAGCAATGCGCGCGCTCATCGAAAAACGCGGAATTACTGACTACATAGACGGCAAAGGCGAAGCCGCAATGTACGGACCAAAAATTGACTTCATCACAAAGGATTCTCTTGGAAGAACTTTGCAGGTGGCAACAATTCAGCTCGACTTCAATCAACCGGCAAGTTTCAAACTTTCCTGCATAAACGAAAAGAGTGAAAAGGAACAAGTTGTTATGATTCACTGCGCTATTATGGGTTCCATTGAACGCTTTACTTCAACAATGATAGAACACACTGGCGGTAACTTCCCTCTTTGGCTTTCACCCGTGCAAGTAAAAATTCTACCAGTTACAGAAAAGCATATAGAGTATGCAGACAAAGTTAAAAAAGAATTGGAGAGCGTCGGAATGCGTATTGAAGTGGACGCAAGCAACGACAGTTTGGGTAAACGCATCCGCAACGCAAAAGTAGAAAAAACTCCTTACATTTTGGTTCTCGGCGATAAAGAATTAGACGCTACTGCCGTGACCGCAGAACGACGCGACGGCGGACACATTGATGCAATGCCGTTAAAAGAATTCGTCTCTAAAACCAAAAAAGAAGTCGATTCGAAAGAAATTTGGTAGAGTTCCAACTAAAAACACCGTCATATGACGGTGTTTTTAGTTTATTGTTCTCCAACTGTTGAATCCATACTTTCAATTATAACACTACACATCAATATTCGCCATCTTTGCATTTGACTGAATGAAAAGCTTGCGTGGAAGAACTTCTTCGCCCATTAGAACGTTGATTGCGCGGTCTGCATCAACGGCATCCTCGATAGTCACCTGTTTCAAAATACGGCTGACTGGATTCATTGTAGTTTCCCAAAGTTCATCTGGGTTCATTTCTCCGAGACCTTTGTATCGCTGAAGGGAAATTTTTTGTTCACGCTTTTTGCCGGATTTTGCTTCGCCTTGCTCAGCACCTTCGGCTTCTGCCTCTACCTCGACAGGCTCGGCGCTTCCGGCTTCAACTTCTTCTACAGTCTCAAGCAAACTTATATCCTTGCCCAGATATGCGATTTTTTCTTCTTCGCTGTAAACATATTTAACTTCTTTCCCGCGTTTTATTTTGTATAGAGGTGGTTGCGCAATATAAATATACCCGCCTTCAATAACCGCTTTGAAATAGCGGTAGAAAAGCGTGAGTATGAGTGTGCGAATGTGCGCTCCGTCGACATCGGCATCTGTTGCGATGATTATTTTATGGTAACGAAGCTTTGAAACATCAAACACGTCTCCAATACCGCAACCCATAGCAATCACGAGGGCGCGAATTTCTACCGAAGCGAGCATTTTGTCGAGACGCGCGCGTTCAACGTTCAAAATCTTTCCTTTGAGAGGAAGGATTGCTTGTGTTCGTCTGTCGCGACCTTGCTTGGACGAACCACCTGCGGACTCTCCCTCGACGATAAATATTTCTGACTCTTCTGCTTTTGAACTCTGGCAGTCAGCAAGTTTCCCCGGAAGCGTGAGCCCCTCGAGAGCGCCTTTTCGAAGAACACTTTCCTTTGCGGCTTTTGCGGCTTTACGGGCGCGGAGAGCTAAGAGAACTTTGTTAACAATGGCTCGAGCATCTTCTGGGTTTTCTTCGAGGAACATCCCCAAGCCCTCTCCAAAGACCTTTTCGACAGCTCCACGCGCCTCTATACTGCCGAGTTTGCCCTTTGTTTGCCCCTCAAACTGGATGTCTTGGAGTTTGACAGATATTGCCGAAGTAAGACCTTCCCTAACGTCATCGGCGGTAAAATTTTCATCGGACTCTTTTATAAAATTATTCTTGCGAGCATACTCGTTCATCTTGCGCGTGAGAGCAGTACGAAAACCGGTAACGTGAGTACCGCCGTCCATGTTGTATGTATTGTTTGCAAATGCGAGTTCGCGTGAAGCGATGTCGTCGATGTATTGCATTGCAACTTCCACCTGAACTCCGTCAACTTCTTTTTCTACGGAGAAAATATTTTTGTGAACAGGTTTTTGCTGTTGATTGTAAAAACGCACGAGTGACACAAGTCCTCCGTCAAAATAAAATGACATCGAAGGAACTTCGAGGTTCAGGTCTTCCAAATATACCTCGTTGTCAAGCTTGAGAGCGCCTTTGTATTCACGAAGGTCTAGAACAACAACACGAAGCGACTTTGTGAGGTATGCTTGCTGGCGAAGATGACCAATAATCTGGTGCCAATTCCAACCCATTTCCTTGAAAATTTCTGGGTCCGGCTCAAAAGTAACGACAGTGCCACAGAATTTGCTCTTGCCAACCTTTTTCACAAGAGCTTTTCTTCTACCCCTTTCATATTCCTGCATATAGACGTCACCTTCGTTGTGTACTTCAACTTTTGTATAAACAGAAAGCGCGTTTACTACCGAAGCGCCAACTCCGTGAAGTCCTCCGGAAACTTTGTAGCTCTTTCCTTCAAATTTTCCTCCGGCATGGAGGGTCGTCATAATTGTTTCGAGCGCAGAAACTTTTGTTTTTGGGTGAATGCCGACTGGAATACCGCGACCGTTGTCAATGACGCGAACGCGGTTCCCGGGAAGCAGAGCAACTTCAATGCGGTCAGAAAAACCACCCATCGCTTCATCGCGTGAGTTATCAAAAATCTCCCAAATGAGGTGATGAAGGCCGTCGTTTCCGGTAGACCCAATGTACATTCCCGGGCGCTTTCGTACCGGTTCTAGCCCCTCAAGAACGACAATATCTTCAGCTCCGTAACTGACCTCTTTTTTCTTGTTTTTTTCGTCTTTTTTGACCATAAAATTAAAGAAGTGCCCTGTAAAGGCATCTAAATCTATAGATCTATTATATCACAAAAAGCTCTTCTGTAAAAGCTTTTTTGGGGATTATTAGCCCTACCCTACGAGGTGAACAATGATGCCGGCCACAGCCAAAACTAGCGAGATAATCCAGTACCGCATAGTCACTTTATACGGAGGCCAGCCGATTGCCTGAAAGTGGTTGTGGAGAGGCGCAACTTTGAAAACTTTTTTTCCGTGACGAAGCTTTTTGGAAGCGATTTGTATTACACTCGAACCAGCGGTGGCAATGAGAGGAAAAGCTATTATCGGTAGTACACCAACCGACTTGGTCAAGAAAGCGACGAATACAAGTGTGATAGTAAGACCCATCGTCCCGGTCTCTGACAAGAAAAATCTTGCTGGTGGAATGTTGAACCAGAGGAATGCGAGAATTCCGCCGACAACCACCATGCAAAACGTCGCCATGTCTATTTGATTTCCGAGAAATGCAATCAAGGCGTACGCGCCGAACATTATAGAAAATACTCCGCCCGCCAATCCGTCCACACCGTCTATTATTCCTCCGGAATAAATTCCAATTGCAAAAATTATGAAAAAAGGAATGAAATAAATTCCAAGATACATTTCACCAAGGAAAGGAATACCGACGGAAACAAGCCCGAGCTTTGCAAAAAGCCACCATCCGCCAACTAAAGCGACAAAACCAACAGCCCCAAGTCGCGTTTTGAGAGACAATCCTCCTCCGACATAGCCACCCTTGTTTGAAACAACCAAATAGTCATCTACAAATCCGACAAGCGTGCCCATTATCAGCGCAATGAGAGGCAACCACGTTTGACCGCGACTCAAAAAGTTTAGTTTTCCACTAATTCCCTCTGAAAAAATGAAACTCACTATCGCGAATATAATTGTAGTGAGTATTACGCTTGCAAAAACGACCAAACCACCCATGCGTGGGGTCTTTCGCTCTTCGTCGTTGTGAAGCGCTTTGGTGATAGTGGCTTCTCCCCCGCCCAACGCTTTTGATACTCCGCTTTTTTTCCAAAATTTATGTTTGTATAAAAAGTCCGTGATATGCGGAGTGACTAAAATACCAATAGTGAAGGCAAAAACCGCAGGCAAGAAAACTTTAATAACATCTATCATTGCTACTGTGTTGTTCATAATTTTTTAGCGTACTTCCCAACCCTTATTTTTTAATACTGCATTAATTCCATCCATAATACCATTTACGTCTTGATTTGTAAGGGTTTTGTCCATGGACTGAAATACCATTCGAAACGCGTAAGAAATCTTTCCGTCTTTTTTGAACACATCAAAGAGTTCTTTGCGAACAAGCAGGTTTTTTGATTTTTTGTCGATTCCTTTTTCTATCTCGCTCCACACCTCTAGCTCTCCAACTGAATCAGGAACAAAGAGCGCTATATCGCGAACGATAAAAGGATACTGCGATATTTGTTTGTACATATTTGGCGTTGCGCGTCCAAACCCAAGGTCATCATAAGAAGCGCCGTTTGGTACCTTATATGTTTCAAGAAGTTTGCTTAGGTCAATTTCGCAAACAGTGTTTTTGCCTGATTCCACATAAACAGATTTTATAGCGTCCACACCGAGCTCTGCAGAAAGAATCTCAACCGCTTTTTCAATAATATTTTTACTTTTTGTGCCTTTAACTTTCTTTATTTGAACCACACCGAGCGCCAAAGATAGTTTTTCTTTATCCCCTATAAAAATTCTCCCAATTTCAAAAACTTTGATGGTATCAAGGCCCAAGAGGTCGGCATTGTGAGCATTTTTTTCTAGACAGAGAACCATTCCGTCCTTTAGATTTGTACGCGCAAACGCCTTATCTTCCGCAACTGGGTGCGCGGTTTCAACTTCCCCTTTCGCGACCAAACTGTAGAGATAAACTTCAGAAAAACCCACATCAGCAAGAATATTTTTAATTTTTTCTGCAATATAGAAAGGTGGTAATGGCAAAATTTTCTCTTTTGATGGCGGAGGCAAAATGCCTTTTACGTGTTCATACCCATAAACACGGCCCACTTCCTCGACAATGTCCTCGGGAATCTTAAGGTCAAGGCGCCTTGGCGGAATGGTCAGTTCCCAAAGTCCTTTCTTTTCAGAAGAACTTATTTCCATACGAGAAAGAATGTCTTTCATTTCTGTTTTTGGAATTTGTATGCCCAATCTCTCGGAAATATAATCCGGGTTTATGACAACAACTGTTTGTTTCGGCTTGTTGGGATATAAATCCAAAACTTCACCAAACTTCACTTCAGAACATATTTCTTTAATAAGAGCGCTTATGTTGTTGAGGCCACCAAGGGCAAGTTCCTCTGTAATCTCGTTTTCAAATCTTTTTGATGCTTCATTTCGAATATCGTGCTTTGTGGAAGTGATACGAACGGCGGTTGGATTGAAGTTGCAAGAAGTGAGCAAAATATTTTTGGTCGAGGAGTTAATCTCGGCTCGTTTTCCACCCTTTACTCCGGCAATATCGAGAGGTCCTTTTTGGTCCGCAATAACACTATCATTCTCGTCTAGCGTTATCTCTCTGTCGTCTAAAAGCGTTATTTTTTCACCCTTTTTTGCGGGACGGATTACAATGTCGCCTTCTATTTTGTCGGCATCAAAAGCGTGGAGCGGTTGACCGAGGTCAAACATGCAAAAATTGGTTGCATCGACGATGTTGTTGATCGTGCGAGAACCAATAGCGGTTAGTAAATCTTTCATCCACACCGGGGCTTCCCCCACCTTGATATCCTCGACAAATCTTCCAGTGAACCTTCGGCAAAACAAAGGATCTTTAATCGTAACCTTTGGCATTTTTTTAATAGAAGGAGCGACCGGAGAACTAAATCTGCTTTTTTTGAATGGAGTTTTTGTAAGCACGCTGACTTCTTCGGCAACACCGAGATGCGATAGCGCATAGTGAGCGCGATCAGGTAGAATTTTTACATCCAGCACAGTATCTTTGCCAACCTTTTCCATTCCTTCTATTTCAGAAAACCGAAAAGTGAAAAGCTCCGAAAGTTTTTCCGGCGAAAGAATTGGTTTATCAAAATAAGTTTGGAGCCACTGGTGAGAGATTTTCATATTTTTAAAATTGATTTACAAAACGAAGGTCACCGTCATAGAGTCGACGAATATCGTCTATCCCATGCTTCAGCATCACGATACGGTCAAGACCGAAAGCAAAGGCAAACCCCTGGAACTCATCCGGATTCACGTTTCCTGCTCGCAACACATTTGGGTGAACCAAGCCCGCGCCCACGACCTCAAGCCATCTATCTCCCCATTTCACATCAACCTCAACACTTGGCTCAGTGAACGGGAAAAAGCTTGGACGAAAACGGATTTCGCTTTTTTCACCAAATAATTTTTTGAAAATATATTCAAGAACTCCCTTTAGATGAGCGAGGGAAACTTTTTTATCAACATAGAGCGGTTCTACTTGATAGAACTGCGCCTCGTGACTCGCATCGGTAGCTTCATTTCTAAAAACCTTGCCGACGACTACTGTGCGCATCGGTGGCTTGTGTGTTTCCATATATCTAACCTGCCCAGCGGATGTCTGTGTGGCAAGCAGACGTCTACCGTATTTTTTACCTTCTTTTCTTAATGCTTCTTTTATCCAAAATGTATCCTGCATATCTCGAGCCGGATGATCGGTCGGGAAATTTAATACATCGAAGTTGTAGTATTCATATTCGAGCTCTGGACCTACAACAACCTCAAAACCAAGTTCATAAAATAGCGAGTATATTTCACGGATTGTTTGAGTTACAGGATGAAGATGACCCTTTGTGTCCTTGCTGTCTAGTTTTTCTACCATTTCCACATCATACACAAAAAGAGGGTGGGGTGCAAAAATGGCTGAATTTGCAAAAACCGGGAAGGACTGTCATTCCCGGTTTTATTCTCCCCGCAGATTCGGCTTCGACTCAACATCTCGCCGTCGCTCGTTGTTGGTCTAGCCACCGGCTCATGGAAATTTTCTTCTGAAAATTTCACATTCCGCCGTTCGAATCTGGACGCAGGGCGCACCAGCGCCCTGCTGAGGTGGCTCCTACGCTTCGCTTGGAGCCACTTCCCAGATTCGAACTGGGGACCTTCGCTTTACAAAAGCGTTGCTCTACCAACTGAGCTAAAGTGGCACATTATTTTACTTTTTTTCGAGAACTGTTTCCTCTTTTTCCACAACTTTCGTTGCCTCAACCAACGACTTCTTATACTCTGCCACATCTTTTAGGAAAAAGGAACTGCGTCCTTTTTCTCCAACTACTCCCTTACCTTTCACCATATCAAACCATTTGCGGTGACGGGCTTGGATTTTCTGCCCCGCAATGAGTGTTGTGCGTAGCATCCAATGCGCTACCGCATAGAACACTGCAAGAAAAAAGATTCGCGCCCGCAAAAGATACTTATCGCGAAAGATGTTCCAAAGCTCGTGCATCTTTTTGTATAATTTGTTATGGAACTCTTTTTCAATTCCCTCAATGAGCGAGAGCTTAAGAGCGCGTAATTTCATAAGCTTCCACCCCACCATAACAGTAATGGTTGCAAGTGAAAGATAAAACAATGTAATTATAACGATCATAAGTTTTGACCCTACCTCAAGTAAATAGGAATTATTTTGTCACCGCAAAACGCACAAATCGCGCAACGGCAATTTTCTCACCAAACTTTTGCACCCCGCCGTCAATAAGTTGCTTGATGGTGATATCAGGATTCTTTACATACGCTTGGCTAAGCAAAGTGCGCTCGCCAAAGTATGTAGAGAGCTTCCCTTCCATCATTTTTGCCTTGATGTTTGCGGGCTTGCCAGATTTCTCAACTTCCTCTTTGAACATTTCCACAACTTTTTCTCGCGCTTCTGGAGTAATATCCGCCTCATCAATGTACTGTGGATTCGAAGCAGTGATGTGCATAGCGATTTCACGAGCCAGTGTCACAAATTCTTCATTTCTCGCAACGAAATCAGTCTCGCAAGAAAGCTCAACAAACGCTCCAACAGTCTTATTGCTGTGAACGTACGCTTGTACCACTCCAGCACCAAGTTGTCGGTCGCCCTTTTTAGCCGCAATACCGGCAGATTTCTTACGAAGCACCAAAAGAGCCTTATTTTTGTCTCCGCCGGCTTCCTCAAGAGCTCGCTTGCACTGCATTATTGAGATTCCTGTTTCATCGCGCAATTCTTTTATTTGTGCTGTGGTGATCATATAAGTGATTTCAAAAAGGTTTTAAAAGAAACAAAAACGTCTGGTTCTAAGGTTAAACTGTTGTTCGGCCTTCTTTGTAAGCCTCTGCAATCTGGTCTACAAAGAAAGAAATGCTAGATATTGAACTATCGTTCCCCGGAATAGCGTAGTCAACTTCCTTCAAGTTGCAGTCCGAGTTTGCGAGAGCCACAACTGGAATTCCGAGGAACTGCGCCTCTTTTACTGTGATTATTTCTTTTCGTGGGTCAACAACAAACAGAGCCGCTGGGAGAGCTTTCATCGAAACAATGCCGGAGAAATTTCTCTCAAGACGGTCAATATCCCTATCAATCAATAGGCGTTCCTTTTTTGTGTACATAGCAAGTTCTCCGTTCTCGCGTTTTGCGCGGAGGTCTTCAAGAAGCGCCACGCGCTTTTTGATTTCCGGAAAATTTGTGAGGTTGCCTCCTACCCAACGCTCAACAGCGTAAGGCATATCAATGGAAGTTGCCCCTTTTTCCACGGCTTTTTTCGCTTCACTTTTTGTTCCAATAAAAAGAATCTGCTTGCCATCTTTAGCCAAAGATTTTACAAACTCTTTGGCTTTTCCCAGTTCAACGCTTGTTTTTTCTAGGTCAAGAATTTCAACACCATTTTTGGAACCAAAAATAAACGGTTTTACCGATGAGTGACGACGGGAACGCGAATAGCCGAAGTGCGCTCCGGCGGAAAACATGTCGGTGATTAGCGTTTGGCTGGGTGCTTGTTTTGTAACCATATAGTTCAAAAGATTATCAGAAGTAGTCCTAAAATGCAAGGAATTAAGGATTGTGAACGAATCCTTGATTTTTTAAGCATCTTTAGATTCTTCGTTCCCCATTGTTCCCGCCCTGCAGGCATCAATAATGGGCTCGATGTTCCCCAAGAAAATCTTTTCAATATTGCTCCACGACTGTTTGATACGGTGGTCGGTTACCCTGTCTTGCAAAATATTGTATGTGCGAATTTTTTCCGAGCGATCGCCTGTGCCAATTTGATTTTTTCGGTCAGCGGAAACTGCGCTTTCTTTCTTTGCGCGGTCAATATCCTCTAATTTTGCCATAAGCATCGACATTGCTTTCTCGCGATTCTTCAACTGACTCCTTTCGCTTGTGCAACGAACAGCGAGCCCTGTCGGTTTATGAATTATGCGAACCGCCGTTTCCACCTTGTTTACGTTTTGACCCCCTGCGCCACCAGAGCGAGAGAACTCCATTTCGAGGTCTGCGGGATTTATTTCAAAATGTTTCTCGGTAAATACGGGAAGCACAACAACCGACGCAGTCGAAGTGTGAATGCGCCCTGATTTTTCGGTTGCGGGAATACGCTGAACGCGGTGAACGCCAGTTTCCCACTGAAGCATCTCGTAGGCATCTTTGCTTTTTATTTCAAATGAGGCCTCTTTGTAACCACCCATTTCACTTTCGGAAGAATCCAGCTTTGTAAAACCCCAGTTTTTCTTTACTGCAAAACGCTCGTACATCACTGCAAGGTCTTCGGCAAAAATGGCCGCTTCTTCGCCACCAGCACCTGCGCGAACTTCCAAAATAACTTCTTTGGGAACTTCCTCTTCTTCTTTGTCGGCCTCGACTATTGCGGTCATCTGATTTTCCAGCTCCTTCATTTGGGTACGGAGCGTCGCGAGCTCTCCTTCTCCTAGCTCTGCCACGGCAGGGTCGCTTTGAATCATCGAAAGGATGCTTGCTTCCTCGCCCTGTAAACGTTCATATTCTCCTGCGAGATATCTTGTTTTATGATTAGTTTTAAAAATTTCTAAGTCCATATATTTTTTTCTATTTGTTGCAAAAAGAAAACCCGACGCCCAAAGGACGCGAGTTTTCTTTTATAGTAGTTACTTCTTTCCTGCTGCCTGGCGCTTCTTAAAACGCTCCACACGTCCTGCCGTGTCGATAGTTTTTTCCTCTCCAGTAAAGAATGGGTGGCATGAGCTACAAATCTCAACATGGATTTCGGGCATAGTAGAACCAACAGTGAACTTTTCTCCACAGGAGCAAGTTACCTTTGTTTCGCCGTTGTATGCTGGGTGAATATCTTTCTTCATATAAACGAGACTTTATCAGAACGGTGCCCTTTTTGCAAGGGGCACAAGGACGTTATACTACTAGGTAAATAAATGATTAAAAGGGCGTCTTTTAATGCATGTAGTAAAAAATGACTGCACTCATCAGCGCGCAAAGCCCAATCGCATACCCAGCGTTAATGATGAAAAGTTTCTGCGGGCGAGGACTCCAATGCGGTTCATTCGAACAAAGCATGAGTGAAAAGTGCGTAGTCACAGAAAAGGCAAGGGCCAATAGAATGCTTATTTGCAAAGCTTCCATTAACGTACTAACTCCATACATTATTATAAAAGACGTAAGAGCAGTAGCCATGCCCATGTTCACAAGAAAGTTGTACACTACAATTCGTGGCATCTCTTTCTTGTTCGCCTCCATACTTTCCTTTGTTTTTCCAGTAACATCCATCCACGTTTTGCCGAAAAACATTTTAGAATACCACATTGACCCAAAGATGGATCCTGCTAGCGCTGCTCCTAAAATTGTCCACACACTTACTGCCGAAAAAAAATCAGACATGTAATATTATGACGTTAGAAAACGACTATTAATCTTCGTAAATATTATACCATCAAGACACTAGGAGCAAAAGATACAGTTGTGCACTGTGCTTTTATAGTTTGGCGCAAAACTACTGAACAGGACACTTCCCGTTGTAGAAATCAGCAGTAGGGCACTTTGAGCCGTCTTTAAATGTGCAAACAGAGTCAGACACGGCGAACGTCTGTCCTCCGGACCATGCGCAATATTTTTGATCAATTCCATCATATCCAGTTGTCTTAACTCCACCCAAAGGGCAGTCACCGCGATATAGCGCCCATTCCTCGCAAGCTCTATTGTCTGCAAAATAACATAAACCGTATTCACCTCCGTCTCCCCTCTTTTCTATCGTCAAAGTTCCTCCTACTTTTGAGCAATTAACAGATGCTGGGTTCGCAATCTGTGCAGGTGTTTGGTCATTTTTTGTAATTCCACAATCTTTGAATGTAGTTTGGTCGCCTTCGTTTACAAAAGCCGTGTCTCCTTTATTCCAAAAAACAAACGACTCGTCAGAATTTGTATAGCGAGCCCCGGAAGCAGATACAGCTTGAGGAAGTAGCATGTTTCTTCCGTCGCTCAAAGTAAGTTCTACTTTTTCACTAAAGAAAATAGCTTGAATTGTTTTATTTTCTGCGCAATAAAAAGTCACTTGGTTTATAACTCCTTCAGTTGGTTTTTTAACCGTTGAGTTTTTATATAAATAAAGAGCTCCAATAACGACCAATACCACAACAATCATCTCAAGAATTATTTTTTTCATATTTTGATTGTACACTAAACCAAAAAACAAAGCATCCAAATTCAACGCGTTTTCTAGATTTGCATTCTCTTGAAGAAATAACTTCCTAGCCACAAAAACAGTAGCGTAATTACTCCGAGAACAACAAAATCGGTTGCTAAACCATAATGCCCCATATTGATGAGTAGCGCACGCAACGCATCGATACCATACGAAAGTGGATCAAGTCTGGCTATGACTGCAAGGACTGTCGGTAATCCTTTAAGTGGAAAAATCGCGCCCGAAAGGAAAAATAGCGGCATAACCAAAAAGTTCATAATTAACTGAAATCCCTGCATATCACTAAGAAGAGAAGCAATCATTGTGCCAAGCGAAGTAAAAAGAAGTGCAATTAAAAACATTACCACTATTGCCGGAATAACAGCTATGAAGCTAACTGGACGAAAACCGAAAATCATTGAGATGAGCATCACAGCAACACCCTGCATAGTAGCAACAGTCGCGCCACCTAGGGTTCTTCCGATCATAATGTTAAAACGAGACATCGGAGCAACTAGGGTTTCTTTCAAAAATCCGAACTGACGATCCCAAATTACTTCCATTCCCGAGAAAATAGCCGTGAAAATGATACTCATGCCGATTATGCCCGGCGCAAGAAAGTTGAGATAATTGCCTTCTCCCGCTTCTTGAAACACAGAACCAAAACCGTACCCCAAAGAGAGCAAAAAAAGAAGAGGCTGAGCAAGGGAGCCCACAATACGCGACTTGGAGCGTAGATATTTTTTAATTTGTCTTAACCAAAGTATGTAAATCTTTTTCATATATTTGATGTTATCTTCGGAGCTTACGGTGCATTCTCATACGGTCGGTAGCGTTAGCTCCCTCTTCCCGAATCGTAGTACCAGTGAGCGCCAAGAAGGCCTCTTCTAGAGAGTTGGTGTTGGTTTTCTTTTTTAATTCTTCAGAAGTTCCGATTGCGACAATTTTACCGTGGTCAATAATGGCGATGCGCTCCGCGATACGATCTGCTTCTTCCATATAATGTGTAGTGAAAAATACAGTGGTGCCTTCGTTTTTATTAAGTTCTCTCAAATATGCCCACATATGGTTTCGCGTCTGTGGATCAAGGCCGAGTGTCGGTTCGTCAAGGAAAATAATTTTAGGATGATGCAAAAGTCCTCGCGCAATTTCAAGACGACGCTTCATCCCGCCTGAAAATTCTTTCACCAGACTATTTTTGCGATCCCATAGGTCAACGAACTTGAGTAGCTCTTCACTTCGCTGTTTTCTTATACTATTTGGCACGTCGTAGAGTATTCCGTGTATTTCCATATTTTCCCAGGCAGTCAAATCATCATCCAAGCTAGGATCTTGAAAGACAATCCCAAAAGAGCGTCGTGTTTCGTCCGGATGATGAACGGGGTCATGCCCATTAAGCATAACTGCTCCGCTAGTCGGGTGAAGTAATGTTGTAAGTATTTTAATCGTTGTGGATTTACCGGCTCCGTTGGGACCAAGGAAGGCAAAAATCTCGCCTTCCTTTACATTAAAGGAAATATTATCGACCGCCGTAAGATCACCAAATTTTTTTGTAAGATTTTTAACTTCAATCAAAGTGTTTTTACTTTAGCATATTTTTTTGATGCTGAAACTTTTTTCGAAAAATTGCGGAGAGGGGGAGATTCGGTCACGGATATTTTTCTGCTGAAAAATTCCTCGACCCC
>JAQTPS010000012.1 GCA_028712595.1 Minisyncoccota bacterium
GAGTTCTTCTATCAATTTCCTTTTCCATCCGCTCGATAAGTTCGTAGATAATATCAAAAGTTTTAATTGTAATTCCAAAACGTTCCGCGATGTCCACCGCATTTCGTTCAACCTTTGTGTTAAATCCGAGGATAATAGCTCCCTCTGATCCAGTTGCAAGCTTTGCGTCGTTTTCGCCGATTGAGCCCACGCCTTTCGCAATTATTTTGATAGCAATGCGCTCACGTTCTATTTTCCCGAGCTCCTTTTCAAGCGCCTCAAGGGTGCCAGCGACATCCGATTTAAGAACGACCGGAACCAAAAGAGCATTATCTGCAAGCGGTATTGTGCGTCTAGGGGCGATACAGCCCATCTTTACACACGTTTCGTGGAAAAGATTTTTCGCAACCTCCGCCTCTTTTTTATTTTTGTATGCTTGGAATGTTGAGCCGATAGGTGGAAGGGAATCGAAACCAGTGATTTGCACGGGGGAAGAAAATGTTGCTTCAGGAATTTGTTTGCCGAGGAAATCTTCTATCACGCGAACTGGGGTCATACTTTCTTCCGCTAGAATAAAGGAGCCCTTTCGAAGTGTGCCGTTCTTTATGATGAGTGTTGCTGACGTGCCTCGAGATGGAACAATGTGGGATTCCACTACTACGCCAGAAGCTTCAAGAGTCGTGTCGCCTGTAAAGTTTTCCATTTCTGCAACGAGAAGCATCATATCGAGAAGCTCTGGAATGCCTGTGCCAATCTTTGCGGAAATTGGAACAAAAGGAACATCGCCACCAAACCCCTCGAGATAGATTTCGTTCTCTGCGAGGTTTTGTTTTGTGCGCTCGATGTTTGCGTTTGGTTTATCGATTTTATTTATAGCAACGATGTACGGTATTTTTGCTTCCTTGATTGCGTTCAGCGCCTCTTTGGTTTGTTCTTTTACTCCGTCTTCCGCGGAGACGACAAGCACTGCAATGTCAGCGACACCGGCGCCACGAGAACGCATTTTTGAGAAAGCCTGATGTCCTGGCGTATCGAGAAACGTGAGGCGATCTGCTACGCCGGGTTTTACAGAGTGAGAAACCTCGTATGCGGAAAGATGCTGTGTTATACCTCCAGCTTCGCCACCGACGACATTGGTTTTTCGAATATAGTCAAGAAGACTCGACTTGCCGTGGTCGATATGCCCCATTATTACAATGATGGGTGGGCGGGGAACGAAATTTTTTGGAGATAGTTTAGACATAATAAAAATAGTGGCACAAACCAAAAACAAACAGAAGCTTAAGAACGCTTGGCTTTGGAGATAGCGTCGCGTTCCTCCATCGTAAGCTCATTTTCAGAAGTGAAATTCTTTATTGGTTTTGCAAATACGCTCATTCGGTCTCTAGCGTATAAACTTGAGAAAGCAACACCGTCGCCTTCTTCAGAAAGAAGCGCTACCGCAAAACTCTGGTTTCCTCCTTCGCCAATTCCTTTGAATGCATTAAAGCGAATTGTTTCAACACCTTGGATACTTCGGCGTAGGCGCCTCTCTACAATTTTGAGGTAATTTGTTGACCCTACCTGGAATTTTTGGAGTTCTCGAATGTCGGCTCCTAAAGCTCCAATCAGCCCCTCAAGGTCTTGCGCTTTTTTCCCACGGAGGAGCTTTTTTAGTCGAAGATGGAGAACAAAAAGCCAGATACTCTGAAGTACCAGAATGACGGATAGAACAATAATAAGAATTTCAAATGAGGTTATTGTCATATTTAGCCAGGTTGCATCGAACTATACCTTATTTTTGGGGATTTTGCAAAAAATGAGGCACAGGCTATGATAACAGAATGAAAAGGATTTATCTCGACTATGCGGCCGCTACTCCGCTAGAACCCAAGGTTTTAGAGGCAATAAACAAGGCGACCAAAGATTTAATTGGAAACCCCAGTGGGCTTCATAGGGAAGGACAAATGGCGCGCGCGGCTCTTCAGTTTAGTCGTTCATATATTGGCACAATTATCGGGGCGCATCCAGATGAAATAATTTTTACGAGTGGAGCGACGGAAGCAAACAATTTAGCGCTAACCGGAGTTGTAAAATCTGCGCGCAAAAGCGGAATCAAAACTCCGCACATTATTGTTTCGGCAATTGAGCATCCTTCCGTGCTCGAAGTTGCGCGAGAGCTTGAAACCGAGAATGTCAAAGTTGATTATCTGCCAGTTGACGGCGAGGGAGTTGTAGACCCAAGAGAACTTCGCAAACTGATTACGAAAAACACAGTCCTTGTTTCTGTGATGTACGCGAACAGCGAGATTGGCGCAATCGAACCAATCCGCGATATTGCAAAAGAGATTCGCCACACGCGCAAAGCAAACGAATCGGTGTACCCGTATTTTCATACCGATGCCTCGCAAGCCACGAACTATCTTGATATGAATATTCTGCGTTTAGGTGTTGACCTTATGACGATTTCCTCGGGGAAAATATATGGTCCTCGTGGTATCGGTGCCCTGTTTGTAAAACGCGGGACGCTCCTTGCTCCTTTGATGCAAGGCGGTGGACAAGAATCTAAACTTCGTTCTGGCACAGAGTCGGTTGCTCTTGCCGTAGGATTTGCACAAGCGCTTTCCGTTACCGAAATGATAAAAATAAAGGAATCTGCTCGTGTTTCAAAACTTAAAGTAGCTCTAGCCGAGAAAATCCTTAAAAAAATTCCCGATGCAACAGTAAACGGCGACGTCGACAGAACACTTCCAAACATTTTGAACATTTCAGTTCCGGGGATTGAAAGCGAAGCACTCGTAATTTATCTTGATTCTCTGGGCATTGCTGTGTCTGGGAAAAGCGCCTGCAAGAGTTCTTTGGCTGGTCCGTCACATGTTATAGTAGCGATAGGGAAAGCGGGAAAAGATGAATCTAGTTCTGTTCGTTTTTCATTGGGACGAGGAACAAAGGCAGAAGATATAAGCTATGTTGCGGGAGAGATGCTGAAAGTCGTAAATCTTCTCCGTGATGCAAACAAAAAGAGTGATTAGAGAAATTTAATAATTCTATAACCTTAATAATTATGTACGAACCAAAAAATTTTGAACGACTATTGGGGATAGATGGATTTTCGGATATTATTTTGCGCAACCACTTCACTCTATACGAAGGATATGTTTCGAATGTAAATAAACTTCTGGAATTTTTTAAAACTGCAGAAAAGGGGACACCCGTTTGGAATGAGCTTAGACGTCGTTTCGGATGGGAGTGGAATGGGATGCGTTTACACGAATTTTATTTTGGGAGCTTAGTGAAAAATGGCAATCCAATCGATCCAAAATCGGCTCTAGCAAAAAAAATTAACGAGGACTTTGGTTCCTTTGAAGCTTTTGAAAAAGATTTCAAGGCGACAGGAGCAATGCGTGGTATAGGTTGGGCAATTCTCGTTTATGATACAGGGGCGAAGAAATTGTTAAACGTCTGGTCAAACGAACACGATGCCGGACACCTCGCTGGAACAACCATTCTTCTTCCACTTGATGTTTTTGAGCATGCTTTTGCCCTTGATTACGGCCTGAAACGCGCAGACTACATAAATGCTTTTTGGAATGCTATTGATTGGAATATAGTTTCTACGCGGTTTGGAGGTAAATAGTTTTTGCGGTATTATAGGGGTACGAAATGAACATAGAACATCTCACAAAATCACAAATCGTTCTACTCACACTCTTCGTGAGCTTTGTTTCTTCTATGGCAACAGGAATTGTGGTGGTGACCCTTATGCAACAAGCGCCAGAACCGGTTCTCCAGAGCATCACAAACGTTGTCAAAACTATTGAAAAGGGAATTCCCGTGACGGTTGAAAAACCGGGCAAAACAATTATTGTCAAAGATGAAGACCTAATGGTTTCTGCAATCGCGCAGAATTCTAAAAGCGTGTTTGCTCTCAGGACATATGATTCTGAAGGAAACGCGGTTCCCGTTGGAGTAGGCACCATTGTATCTTCCGAGGGACTCGTCATAACCGACAAAGTAAATTTTGATATTGGCACATTGACGGCAAAAGTTGGGGGAATACAGTATGTCGTAAAATTTATCTCAAGCAGTAAAGACAACAACCTTGCGCTCGGGAAACTCGTTCCTGTGGACCTTGCCGTAGAATCCACTGCCACCACATCGCCGGCACTGGCAACTTCGGGTGCCCCCGACGCTTCCGGTAGCACCACACAAACCGCAAGCGCTGCGGGGAAAATAGTTGTCGCTACTTCTACTCCCCCAGTTAAAGTAACATTCGCTCCCGTGGTTTTGGGTAGCTCTGACACCATCAAAGTTGGACAAACAGCAATTGTAATTGGAGGTCGTGATGGCCAGAGTATAGTTACGGGTCTTATCACAAGCCTTGATACTTCCACAACGGAGGACAAAAATACAAAAGTTCTCAATAATATCAATCTCTCGCAGAAACTAAGCTCGTCTTATAACGGCGCTCCTATTATTACACTTGATGGCGCAGTAGTCGGTTTTGTAAGCATCGATGAGATTATGGGCATACAAGCGGGACTTCCAGTAAACGATGCGAAAAAACTTATTTCAGCAGAACTTGCCCCAGCCCCAACTCCTGTATCTACCACAAAAAAGACCCAATAATAGACCATTCTAGCGTCTATTTGACAGCTCAAAGTGCCTAGATTATGATGCCCAAATAAGCTCCATTATATATGCCACCATTCAATAATTTCACAAATAAAGCGCGAGATGTAATACGCAGAGCTCACGAGCTTGCGGTTGAACGTGGTCAAAATCACGTAACCCCGATGCACCTTTTGGCGGCTCTTCTTTTGGACGATGAGAGCGTCGTTCTTTCTATTATCGACCGACTCGAGATAGATTCAATGGCGATTGCGGAGACTGTAATGGATCAGATTGAGCCATCAAATACCCAGAGTGTGGTTTCTCCGTCGTACCAACTTTATCTTACGCAGGAACTTGGGCAAATTTTGGGAGAAGTGGCTCCACGCATTGCAAAAGAAATGAAAGACACACAAATATCGTGTGAGCATCTTTTCCTTTCGCTTTTTGATGTTCCCGGTCAAGCCCGAGAATTTTTAATGAGCTACCATATCGAGCGCGACGCTATCGTAAAAGTTTTGAATGAATTCCGCGCGCAAAATATTACAGACGCAACTCCTTCAAAAAAACTTAAAGCGGTTTATAAATACACACGCAACCTAACAACGCTTGCTTCGGAGGACAAACTTGACCCTGTTATCGGTCGTGACAACGAAATCGGACGCATTATTCAGATTCTTTCTCGTCGCACAAAAAATAATCCGATAATAATCGGCGAAGCAGGGGTGGGGAAGACAGCTGTCGTTGAAGGTCTTGCTTCTCGAATGGCAAAAGGCGATGTTCCCGAGTCGCTAAAAGGCAAAGAGCTTGTCTCTCTTGACCTCGGCGCGCTTATCGCAGGCACAAAATATCGCGGAGAGTTTGAAGAGCGATTGAAAAAAATTATGAAAGAGATTGAGCGCTCGGAAGGCAAAATCATTCTCTTCATCGATGAAATTCATACGATAGTTGGCGCAGGATCAGCCGAGGGATCTATGGATGCTTCAAATATGTTGAAACCCGCTCTTGCCCGTGGCGAACTTCGCGCCATAGGCGCAACTACATTCCGTGAATACCAGAAACATATCGAGAAGGATGCCGCACTGACTCGCAGGTTCCAGCCCGTAATGGTGAACGAGCCGTCTCTGGAAGACGCCATTGCAATTCTCCGTGGCTTAAAAGAAAAGTACGAGATTTTTCACGGCGTTCACATCACCGATGATGCAATTATTTCAGCTGTCAATTTGAGCAGTCGTTACCTTACAGAAAGATTCCTTCCTGATAAAGCAGTTGACCTCGTCGACGAGGCCGCATCTTCTCTCCGCATTGCGCTCGAAAACAAACCTCCTGTTCTAGAAGATGCGCACAGACGCATCATGCGACTTGAGATAGAAAAAGAAGCGCTAAAGAAAGATTCTACCGCCACAGATGGGGCAGGTAAAAACGCCAAAGCGCGCATTAAAAAAATTGATAAAGAAATTGCCGATCTTCGCGAGAAAACTCGAGAAATCGAATTAAAATGGACAAACGAAAAAGAACTTGTCGTTGGTATTCGAGCTATAAAAAAATCACTGGAAAGCAACCGTTTGGAGGCAGAATCCGCAGAAATGAAAGCTGACCTAGCTCTAGCGGCAGAGATTCGCTATGGTCGCATTCCTGCGCTTGAAAAAGACCTCGCCACAAAAACGGCTCGTCTCAAGAAACTTCAATTCTCGCGCCGTCTTCTAAAAGAAGAAATTACTGATGCAGATATCGCGCAAGTAGTGGCGCGCTGGACTGGAATTCCTGTTGCGAAAATGCTGGAAGAGGAAGCAGTAAAACTCGTGCACATGGAAGACGAACTTTCAAAGCGAGTTGTCGGACAGAAAGAAGCAATACAAAAAGTTTCTGATGCAATCAAACGCTCTCGCGCGGGAATTGCCGACCCGAACCGCCCTATTGGCTCGTTCCTTTTCCTCGGGCCTACCGGAGTTGGTAAAACAGAACTTTCAAAAACTCTTGCAGAGTTTATGTTTAACGACGAGAAGGCGCTTATCCGCATCGACATGTCTGAATATATGGAAAGGCACTCTGTGTCAAAGATGATCGGCTCTCCTCCAGGATATGTCGGACACGAAGAGAGTGGTCACCTTACCGAAACAGTTCGTCATCGCCCATATTCGGTGCTTCTTTTCGATGAAATAGAAAAAGCGCATCCGGAAGTGTTCAACATTTTGCTCCAAGTTCTCGACAACGGCCACCTAACCGACTCAAAAGGCAGAACTGTTAACTTCAAAAACACAGTTATCATTCTTACTTCAAACATCGGCTCGGAGCATATAGACAAAATGCAGTCGATTGGTTTTTCTGCCGGAAGCGACAAGGTGGACTACGCAAACGCAAAAGAACGCGTGATGAGCTCGCTAAAAGATTTCTTCCGTCCGGAATTTTTGAATCGCCTTGATGAAATTGTCATCTTTGACATTTTGTCACCAGAGATGATTCAGAAAATCGTTGGGCTTCAGATTGACATTATAAAGAAACGTCTTGCCGACAAAGAAATTACTCTCGACGTAAAGCCGGAAGTAATAACTTATCTTGGAGAAAAAGGCTATGATCCTCACTATGGCGCTCGTCCGCTCAAGCGTTTGATTCAAAACAAGATTTTGACCCCTATTGCTACTCTAATGATTTCGTCAGGAGTATTGAAAGGAGGTCGCGTAACTGTTGGTGTAGAAAAGAAAGAAATTGTCATTCGTGTCGAGAAAAAGTCGGATTTGAAACGTAGGCAAGTTTCAAAAGTTTAAACTAAAAAACCGCACCTAATGGTGCGGTTTTTTAGTAGGGAAGGTTCGAATCCTTCCCTACGCAAAATCCCGCCAGTCGGCGGGATTTCTAGTGCGTAGGGAAGGATTCGAACCTTCGAAGCCCAAAGGGCGACAGATTTACAGTCTGTTGTGATAGACCACTCCACCACCTACGCAAGGTGCATATATCAAAATAACGCTTGCCCAATATATCACAGATTTTCAATATATTCAACGCCAAGGATACCATTTGATGGGGATATTTGGCATTTCCCGTGAATGTGTTATAAAAGCATAAGAGTTCATTCATTTCCCCTACATTAATATGCGCCAACCCCGTCCAGACCAAGAACAATATGCTTGTATTGATCGTGCACAGAAAGAATATATTATTGAAAAATCTGTGTACTCGAAAACTACATTGGCAAATTCACTCTTTCTTCTTGCTCATGCCGGTAATTTCAGTTTCTGCACCGCCTTGCCCGAAGACAGGGAATCTGTGCTTATCGCTTTGCAGGTTCCGGAAAATATTTGTTATAGAGACGGTCAATTTTATATTGATACTGGTGACAAATTGTTCCTAATACGAACTGATGCCGTCAATTCATTTCTTAGCAGGCTCGAGCAGGCATTTCTTATGTTAAGCGATCTTATGGAAAGACAAGAAATGCACGCAGAAGATGAAGACTCTTGCCCGGGTCGCGCAGACGATCTTGAAAGAACGGAGGATGAAATTGTACGGCTTTGCAACGGCCTTTTAAGAAAGTGTCTCGCTAAAGCAGAAGAGAAGCTCTGATATAAGCGGAATTTTGGAGGGCTTTTGCCTAAGAACCTGTAGTACTTCTCGGCCACAAGCCGAACTACGGGTTCTTTTCATATTGGGAAACTGTTAACAGGCATCCAGTTGCCTTTTTCTATCAATTATAGTAGGATATCGGAATTACGGCTTGAGCCCTAAGTATAAAAGATATGTCACAAGATAGATTAATAAAACTAAACTGCAAAACCTGCAAGCGAACCAATTATTGGACTGCAAAGAACAAGAAGCTTGTTGAGCGCAAAATTGAGCTCGAGAAGTATTGCAATTGGTGTCGCAAACACACTACTCATAAAGAGTCCAAAAAATAAAAAAACCACTAATACCCGAAAGGGTATTTTTGTTTGTGACACCAATTGAGGAAAGGGGTCGGGGAAACACATGTTTTCCTGTGGAGGAAGGCAGGGCGATAGCCCGTCGGAAAACCGTGGGTTTCCGAGAAAAAGAGGTGCCGAAAACACACCACCCACAAAGAGTCCAAAAAGTAGAGATAAAAAATGCCCATAAGGGCATTTTTGTTTTCCCAAACTATCCAAAGCCTTGCTTTTGATAGTTTGGAAAAGGGGGTTTGCCTGCTACAATTAGACAAAAGTGGGTATTTGAACAGGGAAGAGATTTTATGGTAAAAAAAGTAAAGAAATTTTTATATTTTTTTGTAGCTTCATACTTCAAGTTTTTTGCTGGTATTTATCTCCGCAGGTGGAACCCCAAAGTAATTGTGATTACGGGTTCTCAAGGCAAGACAACCCTTCTTCATCTCATAGAATCGCAACTTGGGGAAAGAGCAATATATTCGCACTTTGCAAACAGCACATTTGGCATTCCATTTCACATCTTGGGCCTTCAGCGCAAGAATTTTGCAGTTTTTGAGTGGGTAATTTTTGCGGTTATGGCTCCCCTTCGCGCATTCAGAAAAATTCACAAAGAAAAATTGTATGTTGTTGAAGCGGATTGTGAGAGACCGAGAGAGGGAGAGTTCCTAGCAGATCTTCTTCGTCCATCGATAACTCTTTGGTTAAGTTCTGGCAGAAGTCACGCTATAAATTTCAAAGCAATGGAAGGTGAAATTGTTGAAACAGCTATTGCGCGCGAATTTTCAAACTTTGCGGAGCAGACGAAAGATAAAATCATCGCAAACGGAGATGTTCAAGAAATAAAAACAGCGTTGGCTAATCTTCCAAAAGGAAAAATAACGTACATCAAATCAAGCGAGTATCTGAAGGATTATAAAATAGAAAAAGCCCGCACTCATTTTAAAATAGACAATTTCAGCTATTTTTTCCCATACCTTCTACCCAAAGAAGTTGCTGTTTCTGTAAAAATGACCAAAGTATTGTGTGATATTTTGAAAGTTCCTATGGACGCTTCTTTTTCGAAATTCACATTACCGCCGGGACGAAATAGTATTTTCCTCGGTACTCGCAACACAGTCCTCATTGATAGCTCTTACAACGCGCTTCCTGACAGCATGAAAGCAATGCTCGACCTTTTTACCGCATATCCGGTACACCCCAAAATAGCAGTACTCGGTGATATGATTGAACAAGGGAAATACGAAAAGGAAGAACACGAAAAACTTGGCGAATATTTGTTGACCACTAATTTCGATATGATAATTTTCGTTGGCCCACGTACCCACGAACACACATTCCCAATTCTTGCGAACTCTCCAAAGTACGCTCAAAAAGTTTTCTCTTTTGATAGACCGGATGAAGCATTCGCCTTTCTGAAAACAAAAATTCTAGGTTGGGAAGCCATTTTGTTCAAGGGCGCGAGATTCCTCGAAGGAATAGTTGAAAAGCTTCTCGCAAACCCCGAAGACGCAAAGTTCCTTCCACGAAGAGAAAAAGTATGGCAAGATAGGCGGGCGAAATGGGGAGTATAGGAAGATATGAAAAAAATATACATATTACACGGTTGGTCATATACAAAGGACAAATGGGAGCCAATGATTTGGGGGCTCGGGGCTTTGGGATATCAGGTCGTATTTCCTGATATTCCGGGTCTTACAGGCACGCTGGACAAGCCATGGGAGCTTTCTCACTATATGCACTGGTTGCGAGATATTCTGAGAGAAGAAAAAGAGCCGGTGGTTCTGCTCGGACATTCAAACGGAGGAAGAATTGCTATTTCATACACAGCAAAATACCCTGAAAAAGTTTCAGAGCTCATTTTGGTAGACAGCGCAGGTGTTTATCACGACGACTTTTTCACCAATTTCAAAAAGTCATCTCTCAAAACAATCGCCAAAGCTGGTAAGGTGTTTACAAAAAGCGAGACACTTCGAAAAGTCTTGTACAAATTAATCGGCGTGCGCGACTACGAACGAGCAAATCCTATTATGCGCGAGACGATGAGAAATCTCATAAAGGTAGATTCCCTTCCGGATGCAAAAAAAATAAATGCCCCGGTTCTTCTTATTTGGGGAAGCGGGGACAAAGTAACGCCACTTTCTGACGGAAAAATTCTTGCCGACACATTTCCAAACGCCGAGCTTCACATAGTAGAAGGAGCTTTACACTCGCCACAAATTACCCACTCGGCGGATGTCCTCTCTATCATCCAAAAATATTATGAAAACAATATTTAATTCCCTTGGCTCAAACTATTCTTTGAAATTCGCGATGCAGGCGCTCTTTGCTCGTAACAAAAAAACCTCGAACGACGACCTAAAAGCATACTTAAAAAAAGAATTCGGCGGTGAAGTTACTCTTTTTTACAAAGCTCGTCAGGCGATAGAGTATGCTATCGATGTTTGCGATTTTCCAAAGGGTTCAAAAGTTGCTGTGTCCGGTTTTACCTGCGCAGTTGTTCCAAAAGCTATTGAGCACGCAGGGCTTTCGTACATTTTTATTGACGTAGAGCCAAACGACGTGAACTTCCAGATTGCTTCTTTGGGACAGATGTACACTCCAGATACAAAAATTCGCGCTGTGGTCGTACAAAACACTTTTGGATTCACCCAAGATATTGCTCCTATTGAAAAGTTTTGCAAAGAAAGGGGGATTGTTCTCATCGAAGACCTTGCGCATTCAGTTGGCGCTGTATATCCAGACGGAAGAAAGACCGGAACAGTGGGCGACTTTGTAATTCTTTCGTTTTCTCAAGACAAATTACTCGACGCAGTATCTGGTGGCGCATTAATTGTGAGGAACAAACACTTCTCGAAAATTCCAGAAAAGAAGTGGTCCGAGATTTCTTTCGTGGAGCAATTGCGAGACAGATTTTATCCATCTTTAACATACAAAGTTCGTTTTATGTATGCGATAGGGCTCGGGAAAATCTACCACTTCATTTTGAAAAAGTTGCACGCGCTTTCTATGCCGGTTTACAATCTCGACAAAACGGATTTTAAAATTTTGCCGAGCTGGGAGGCAGAGCTCGCGCTTTTTAGATTGAAAAACTTGCCGGAAGAGCTTGTTGAAAGGAGAAAGAAAGCAGAGATGTATTTGGAGAACTTGATACTTCATCCGGTGGTTACAAAGGAGTCAATCTCGCGAGCATCATGCCTTCGTATTCCGGTTAGAATTGACGATAGGGAAGATTTTATTCGCTTCGCGCGCAAAAACAGCATACACATAAGCGACGTTTGGTATGATGTGCCTGTTTCGCCAAAAAGATATTGGAATTTGTTTAGCAAGGGATTCACATTACCTGAAGCTATCAATCTATCAGAAAGAATAATCAATTTCCCTACGCATCTAAATATGACGAAGGCGAATATCAAAAAGGTGATTGAAGTATATAAAAAATGGAAATAAGAGAAGTAACAAATAAATCCGAGTGGGAAGCATTTCTCGCAAAGCACTCGGAAGCGAATTTCCTGCAATCTTGGTATTGGGGCGACTTTCATGAGGCGCTTAGGAAAAAAGTTTATCGTCGTGGCGCTTTTGAAGATGGAAAACTAGTAGCAGTTTCGCTCCTCATTGTTGAACCAGCTCGCAGGGGCAAATATATTGCCGTTCCAGCAGGTCCGATAATGGACTGGAACAACAAGCCACTTCGCGAAGCTGTGGTAAAAGACATTAAAAACATAGCACAAGACGAATCATGCGTTTTTGTTCGCATTCGACCAGCCATTTCTCCGAGTGAAGAAAATTTGCAGATGTTCAAAGAGCTCGGACTTCGTTTCGCGCCGACATTTTTGCATGCGGAACTCACTATGAGAGTTGATTTGCACAATTCGCTCGAAACTCTTCTCTCAAATATGCGAAAGCAAACACGCGCTATGGTTAGGAAAGCGGAAAAAGTTGGCGTGAAAGTTACAAGCACCACTAATCCCCTAGCTTTGAAGCAATTTTATGAACTTCAAATGGAAACCGCTACTCGACAGGGGTTTGTCGCTTTTTCTTACAGATTTTTATACGAACAGTTTAGAGTATTTGCCGAGGCGGGGCTGGTAAAGCTTTACACAGCAACTTTTGAAGATAAAATTCTCGCTCAAGCGTTTATAATATTTTATGGAAGTGAATCCGCATATCATTACGGCGCAAGTACTGACGAAGGAAGAAAATATCCGGGCGCATATGCTATTCAGTGGGAAGTAATGAAAGAAGCAAAAGAAAGGGGAATGCACTACCACAATTTTTGGGGCGTTGCGCGCGAGGATGAAAAAAACCATCGCTTTTATCCCATCTCAATTTTCAAACGTGGCTTCGGTGGCGAGGAACTAGAATATTTGCACGCGCACGATATGATAATCAATAAATCAAGATATCTTTTGAACTACATTGTTGAATACGCAAGGAAAGTTTTTAGGAGGGTGTAGGAACTAAAGAACCCTTTCTCTTTCTTCTATATATTGAGACATTGTCTTCTCAACTAATTTTGAACCCCCGCCATTCTGGGTTAATACCATTATCTCCCTATCTTCTTTTTTGAGTGAAATAATAAAATTGTATGTTTTTAATAAACTCCACACAAGGAAAGAAAAAGAAGACCCAAAGCCAATACCAGCTGGTTCTTTTGCAAAATAATTTATCTCAGACCATAAATATATATTGGTGATAGTTCCTTCTGTAATGATAATTTTGTCTGAATATATTTGATAGCTATATCCTGTATATGGCACAAGAGCATTTATAAATATAGCTATCAACGCTGTAGTTGATACTACCGCTCCAAGAACCATCATTCCACGTAATGTTCCAGGATTTCCTGAATCTGAATATGCCATTAATGAAAGTACTACAATGCAAAACAACCACGCTCCCAAAAAATTAAATAGATTTTTTCTTTTGAAATATGATGGGCTAATTTCCCATTTTAGAACTGGCAATTGATTTGAATTCATAATATTAATTATAGAATAATCCAGCTAACTTTAATAGCAAAGTTTTTAGGAGGGTGTAATCATTCCATTTTTGCCCCATTTTTGCTATACTCCGCTCATTAGGGCCTATAGTTCAGTGGTAGAATAGCGGTCTCCAAAACCGTTGACCGAGGTTCAAATCCTCGTGGGCCCGCCACAAAAAACGCGAATTTTTTGAATCTGCCTTCTTCGTGTTACAATCCCCCTATGCGCAAGGTTGCTATTTTTGATATTGATGGAACGATATTTCGTTCCAGTTTACTTATTGAGCTCGTCGATGTGCTTATAGAAAAAGGGATTTTTCCTGTCTCTGTTCGCGCAGATTATGAACAAGAGAAAGTTCGTTGGCTTGACCGCAACGGTGATTATGATTCTTATATCGCAGCTGTTGTGGAAGTTTATATAAAAAATATTAAAGGTGTACAGTATCAAAGTTTTTTAAATTCAGCAAAAATTGTCGTTGACCGTTACCGTTATCGCACATACAGGTTTACCGAGGATCTAATCAAAGAACTCAAGAAACAAAATTATTATCTCCTCGCTATTTCAAATTCTCCAAAAGGCATTCTTGATCTTTTTTGCAAAGAACTTGGGTTTGATATGGTCTATGGAAGATTTTATGAGCTCGGACCTACGGACCGTTTTACCGGGAAAATAGAGGACGAACATTTGATAGCGAACAAGGCAAACATTCTTCGTCGCGCAGTAAAGAAAAACGACCTTACGCTAGAAGGTTCTGTGGGCGTCGGCGATACCGAAAGCGACATTCCATTTCTTGAACTCACAGAACGCTCGATTTGTTTTAATCCAAACATGATGCTCTATAAACACGGAAAAAGGAACGGCTGGGAAGTGGTTGTGGAGAGAAAAGATGTCATATACAAGGTGAACAAAAAGAATTAAAAGAAGAATTTTTCCATTTGCGACTTCGTCTCGTCTACGCTACAATGTACTAACAGAAACGCTTTTATTTTCTTATTTTTATGGCCACAACAATCTATCAAAATGCAATCTTCTGGATAGAAGTCGAGAAGATAAAGGCAAACCCATTTCAGCCACGCAAAGAATTCGACGAAGCAAAACTTCGCGACCTTGCTGACTCTATAAAACAGTATGGTGTGCTTCAGCCACTTGTGGTGACGCGTCACGAAATTGAAAAACCCGAAGGGGGAATCGCAGTTGAGTACGAGCTAATTGCGGGAGAACGTCGTCTGCGCGCGTCTATAATAGCTGGGCTTTCCGCGGTGCCAGTGCTCGTTCGTGTTGGCGATGAAGGGAAGGAAGAAGAGGCGCAAGCAAAGCTCGAGCTTGCGATTATCGAGAACCTTCAGCGTGAGGACCTCAACCCAGTCGACCGAGCGCGAGCTTTTTATCGTCTAGTAGAGGAATTTGGTTTCAAGCACGCGCAAATCGGACACAAAGTTGGTAAAAGTCGCGAATATGTTTCAAACACGCTTCGCATTCTCGGACTTCCGGAAGAAATGCTCACAGCTCTCGCCGAAGGACGCATCAATGAGGGTCACACACGTCCACTCCTAATGCTCGCTGACCGTAAAGAGGAGCAGATGACTCTCTACAAAGAAATTATTTTTAAAAAGCTAAACGTCCGCGAAGCAGAACGTATCGCTCGTCGTATCGCTGTAGAAAAAGTGAGGAGACCAGATCCAAGCATGGATCCAGAGATTATGGAGTTTGAACAAGAGCTCACCGAGACACTCGGAACTCGCGTACAGATTGAAAAACGCCAAGTTGGAGGCAAAATAGTTATCGACTTTTTCTCAAATGACGATGTTCGAAATTTTATTAAGCGTTTTCACGAGGAAATGGAAGCAAAAGCAACCGGAAGTCCTGAAATTGCTTCTGTGCCACTCGGCGAAACCCCAAAAGAAGCTACGGAACCGGCAACTCCGGGAGATCTCGCAGAAGCGCCAGTTGACGAAAAGGAAAAAGAGGAGGAAGCAGACCTCTACAACATTCAGAATTTCTCTCTCTAAATTCTGTATTTACAAACTCTGGGGGAGGACGGTCCTCCCCCAGAGTTTGTTTTCTTTACTTCTATTTCTTCTTCCCGAAAAATCTTTTTGCTAGAGATTCTATTGGACTCGATTTTTCAAGATACGCGTTGATGTGCCTTTTTGCCATAGTCGTTTTCGCGTAATCAAGCCATTTTGGTCCCGGCGATGCGCTATCTTTAGTTTCAATTTCAACAATGTCACTGTTTTTAAGTTTGGTGTCGAGAGAAACTAGCTTGCCGTTTATTTTTGCTCCAGAAACATGGTCCCCAATGTCGGAGTGAATCGCGTATGCGAAATCTATTGGAGATGATTCTTCCGGTAGATCGAGCACGTCGCCTTGTGGAGTGAAAACGAAAACGCGGTGTCTGAAAAAATCCATTTTTAGATTTTTTAGGAATACATCTGTATTCTCCGCTTCTTTTTGAAATTTAACGAGGTCTTGAACCCAACTGATATCACTTCCTGGACCAATAGTTTTATTTTTTGATTCCTTGTATGCAAGATGAGCCGCGATACCGTAAAGGGCCTCCAAATGCATTTCCTCGGTTCGTATTTGTATCTCAATAATACCGCCGTCTCCGCGGAAGATTGTTGTGTGAAGGGACTGGTACCCATTTGGCTTTGGTATTGCAATATAGTCCTTTATTCTGCCTGGAACAGGGCGCCAGTGCTTGTGAATAATGCCGAGTGCTCTGTAACACTCTTCAACCGACTTTACGATAACTCGCACAGCAAGAATGTCGAAGACCTTTTCTGGGTCCATATCTTTTCTTTGAAGTTTTCGCCATAAACTGAATAAACTTTTTACTCGATAATCCACTTTTGCGTCCTGAATACCACTTTTAGCAAGTTCTTTCTGTATAGAGCGATGTATTTTCTTTGCGTATTCTTCATCAGCAACGCGGATGCTCTTTATTGTTGTGACTACTTTTTCATAGTCCTCCGGATATGCATACGGGAAAGCTGCATCTTCAAAAACACCTCTCCATTTTCCCATACCGAGGCGGTCGGCGAGTCGAGCGTAAATTTCAAGTGTTTCAATAGCAATACGTTTTCGTTTTTCTTCCGGAACGTGTTCGAGCGTTTGAATGTTGTGAAGACGGTCGGCAAGCTTTATGAGAAGCACACGAATGTCCTCGGACATAGCTATGAAAAATTTTCGCAAGCTTTCCACGTGTCGCTCCGCGCCACGATATTTTAGCTTTCCAAGTTTCGTTACGCCCTCGATAAGAAAACAAATTGTTTTCCCAAATTCTTTTTCAATTGTTTTAGCGGGAACTTTTCCGTCTTCGATAGTATCGTGAAGAAGGCCTGCTGCGATAGTTGTCGCGTCCATTTGAATAATGGCAAGGCTCTGGGCGGCAAAGGCAGCGTGCGCAAAATAAGGTCCTCCTGAATAGCGAACTTGACCTTCGTGAGCTTTTTCTGCGTATGCGTAAGCTTTTGCGACAAGCATCCGGCTATTTTTTGACGACGACTTCATATGCTTCAGAATATCGTCAACACTAGGATAAGAGTCGCCATCCATAGAGTGGCGAGCCAGCGTATCTTCGAATGGTTTATGCAGATTATTAGCCATCTTCTAATAGTATGAAATGAAGGCAGGAAAAGCAAATTTCAAAAAAACGCCATTTTATGGCGTTTTTTTAGTTGGCTACTTTATTTTTGCTAATTTGTGTGGGTTATGGTTTGGGCATCCTTTATTACTACAACGCTCTGGGATAGTTTTAGTCCCCATCATCATAAGTGATTGACACATTGGGCAGAAATTACCCGTAGGTTTTGCTTTAATTGCATTTTTGCAGTCAGGATAGTTGGTGCAACTATAAAAAATTCCAAATCGTCCCTTGCGTTCGGTCATAAAACCTTTTTTGCACATAGGGCAGGGAACTCCGGTGTGGTTTCCTAACGCGCCGGTCTCGTCTTTTTTTATAAATTTACACTTAGGGTAGCTTCCGCAAGAAATAAATCGTCCGAAGCGACCTTCGCGCTCTACGAGATTTGCTTTTCCACATTTTGGGCAAAGTTCGCCGGTGTCACGAGGTCCTGCGAGCTCTGTTCCGTCAATCATTCGCGCGCCATCACAGTCAGGGTATTTTTTGCAGGAGAGGAACTTACCGTTTTTGCCGAGTTTGATAACCATAGGTCCACCACACTTCGGGCATTTCCATTTTGGATCTGCATCGCCGAGGGTTGTAAGCTTTTCTATTTTTTCTTTTGACTTAACATCTTTTGAAAATGGCCCATAGAATTCTTTCAAAGTTTTTACATATTCGCGCGTGCCGTTTGCGATATCGTCGAGCTCGTCTTCCATTTCTGCTGTGAATACATCGCTGATATATTTTTCAAAGTTTGCTTCGAGGAATGAGCTCACGACGTCGCCGGTGTCGGTTGGGCGGAGCGCTTTGCCTTCTTTCAATACATATCCTCGGTCAACAATTGTTTTTATTATAAATGCGTAAGTGGAAGGGCGACCGATTCCTCGTTTTTCGAGCTCTTTAACAAGCCCTGCTTCAGAATATCTTGCTGGTGGTTCGGTAAACTTCGATTCGTCCTTGAGTTCAAGGAGTGTGAGCATTTCGCCTTCGGCAACTTTTGGCAGTTGCACATCTTCTCCACGGGCATCAGGATCTGCAGAGAGCCATCCCGGTGTAATAACACGCGAACCAGTAACGGAAAAGTTTGGAATACTGTTGTCTTTTACATTTGCGAGAATAGTCGTGCGCGCAAGCTTGGCATCTGCCATTTGTGATGCGACAGTGCGAGCCCAGATAAGTTCATAAAGTTTTTTCTCCTCGGGATTGATGCCTTGAGAATTTTTTGTGATGTCGGTAGGGCGGATTGCTTCGTGTGCCTCTTGAGCATTTTTGCTTTTAGTTTTGAAAACACGCGCCTCGGCAACACCAGCGCCGTATCTTTTTGTAATCTCGGCGAGAATTACGCTTTGAGCGTCTGCTGAAAGGTTTGTGCTGTCCGTACGCATATACGTAATCAAACCCCTTTCGTAAAGTTTTTGCGCGACTCCCATTGTGCGAGATGGAGCAAATCCTAGGCGTGAACTTGCTGTTTGCTGAAGTGTGGAAGTAATAAATGGAGCTTTCGGAGTTCGGTTTACTTCGCTTTCTTTGACTTCGCGAACCATCCACGGATTATTTCGTCCGATTTTTAGAATATCTTTTACTATTTTTTCATCTCGGGGCTCTTCGGTGCAGACCATTTCGAGTTCCGCATTGCCTTGCGTTTTGACA
>JAQTPS010000013.1 GCA_028712595.1 Minisyncoccota bacterium
CTCCCGGCTTTAAGCTCATTATCACAAGCTGACTATTTTTTGCAGTGTACAAAACTTTCCGAAAATTCTCGTTTTCAAGTGATGCTTTTTCAATATTTATTGTGTATCCTTTCATGCATCTATGATATCAAATGCTGGGTTTGAAAACCATAGACTTTCCAAAAAAACTACTGTGTAACTAGAAAATAAAGAGTTCCCGTTGTTTGTCCGGAAGAATTTATTACATATATTGGGTAACTTGTTCCTGAAGTTACCTGTTGAGCAATCATTGAACAGATGCTTCCATTCGCTGTATCACAAGGAGTAACAACACTTGGTATTGTGTAATAAATAGTACTGCCGTTATTCGAAGAAAGATTTACCGAACCACCGATGCCAAAGCGCACAGTATTTCCGTATGTTGAAAAACCAGAGCCCTGGAGAGTTACTTGGGTTCCGATACGTCCTTGTGTTGGCGAAAGATAAGAAAGTATTGTCTGGCCATTGTAGATAGTCCCGGTTACATTTACGGTTGCGCTTGCTGTACTTTGCAACCCTTGTGAATCAACAACTGTAAAAATGACTGTGTACGAACCTGGCGTTTGATATGTGTGAGTAAAAGTTCTGGATTGCTGACCTTGAGTATATAGCGTTGACGATGGAGAAACCGAACCACCATAATAACTTTCATCACCCCATCGTACGCTTGTCGTTAAATAACTAGCGTTTGTCGTAACAACGAAGCTCCAAAGTCCAGATGTGCCAACTGCTAAAGAGGTAGGACCCGTTAAACTACTTATAGATGGAGCGCTACCAGACGAAGTTCCCGTGACTACGAATTGAACACTGTTGCTACTTTGACCTTGAGCGTTTGTAACATAAACAGAATATGTGCCACACGTTGTTTGATAGAAACATGTTTGACTCGTCGAAGGAATAATAAAGTTTAGAGAAGTGCCGTCAGAAGAATACCTATTGCTAAAAATGGTTGTACCAAAATAGATTGTGTTAGCGGTTTGGGTGCCAAATCCTGACCCATAAATAGTTACCGTTGACCCAGCGGATGCGGTGTTTGGCGTAATGGAGGTAATGGTTGGAACTCCATAATAATTGCTTCCTGCTATCGTCACTGTCTGACTTGCGCTACCTTGTCTTCCGAGAGAATCGGTGACTGTAAACACTGGGGTATAAACACCGGTTGTTTGATAAGCGTGAGTAAAAGAAATTGTCTGGCCGTTTTGAAGATATGTTGGCTGGGATGACAAAGTCGTATAGTATGTTCCCTCATCTCCCCAACGTACACTCGTGGTCAAGTAACCATTGTTAGAACCATTAACTGCAAACGACCATGTTCCGGAAACGCCGACGTTTAAAACACTCGGCGCATTCATATTGGTAATATTTAATCCTGAAGTATTTGGATAACACAATTGTCCTGTTGTAGTGCTGTATAAATTACCGGAAAAACATCCTGAAATATTTGAAGTATTGTTTGTTGAACAAAGCTGGCCTGTCACTCTGTTGAATAAATCGCCCTGAGCGCATTGGGTAGTCATGTTTGTGGTAGAAGAATCTCCTATAATCCACGCCGGACCTCCAGAAGTAGGACTTCCGCAAGTTTCTCCTTCTATAGAAGAAATGGTAAGTTGACCAACACTTCCTGTTGCTGGTAATCCGCGACTACTTTGATAACTTGCGACCGCGTTTTGCGTTCCGTAACCAAAAAATCCTGTAGGCGCTGAAACAGAAGTTAGAAAACCTTGATTGATGAGAAACTGTTGCAAAAGAGCAATTTCTCCGTTCGTGTAAACATCTTGCAACCCATACGACAAATTTTGAGTTAAAGAAACACATTCGCCAGAGTAAGCCCTCGCTGGTAATGCGGAGCTAAAAACTAGTGTACTTGTCACTGCTACGGCAAAAAGCAATTGATGTATGTTTTTCATAATAAATATAAGGATTAAATTATTAGATGCCAATAGTACGCCGAAAAAGCCATTAAGTCAAGGGGTAAAATTGAATCTAATGACGAAAAAATTCTACAATTTTGGGATATCCTTTGCTTTGCAGATATTCACCAAGCACTTCATCGTGATTGAAAGGAAGCCCAGTATTTTTTGCTTTTCTCCACAGCGTTATGTGACTCCAGTCTTCGGTTCCCTCTTTTAATTCTGTGGCATCAATTCCCAAAATATAGTTTCTAACTATTTCTCCCGGAACTCCATCAATGTGTATATCAATAAACGGCGCAAAGTTTTCATTAAACATAAAAGACATAAATTGTGGTTGCCCGCTATGTCTAAAACTTTTGGTATAAATAAATCCGGAAAATGTTTTTATGAAATTATCCATCAACACCAAAACTGGAAAAGTTATATTTTGGAAATTGACACAACAATGCAGGTCCCAATCTGAGAATTTGCCGTCTCTAGGAGGACAAACAGCAAAGTAGCTTGTAGTAATCGGGTTAATGAATGCATCTTTAAATGAGCCGACAGGAATTAAATAATCCGAGAATTTCGTCTCAAAACCTTTTATAAAACCGCTTACAGTTTGATTCAAGGTTTCTTTCATAAAAACTATCGTATTTAAATTCTGTTTTTTAGATAAACTTGAAAAACTCTGGTGGAGTTTATAAGTGGCAAAAAATCGGTGAGAAAGTTGAAAGCGGACGCGCCGGTCGGAGCCAAGATACCAGTGAAAACGAGCCCCAACCCAGCGAGATTAGAAAAACCCCAAATCCAAAAATCCTGTTCGGCAATTTTCATCACGTATTTCGATATCTCTATCATTTCAGGCACACGAGAAAAATCATCTTTAACTAAAACAATATCCGCTGATTCAATCGCCACATCATAACCAATAGCCCCCATTGCGATACCTACGTCGGCCAAAGATAAAGCCGCTGCATCATTGATACCGTCACCCACCATTGCTACTTTGTATTTTTTATTCAAACTCTCTCTGATGTGCTCAAGCTTTTGGGCGGGCAATAAATTTGCATAGTAGCCCGTGATTCCGGCCACTTCTTTTATTCTTTTGGCAACACGCTCGTTGTCGCCGGTAAGCATTATTATTTTCTCTACGCCAAGCAATTTCAGTTTCTCAATTGAATCTTTAATGTTTTCTTTCACTTCGTCGGCAATAACAAAGTAGCCGATATAAACACCGTCATACGATAGAAATGTGACATTAAAACCTTTTTCTTCTTCCTCTTTAGCTTTACTCAAAATATCTTCCGAGATTTTTACTTTATTCATCTCCAAAAAAGATTGTTTCCCAAAAACTAATTCCTTTTTATCAAAAATTGCCAAAACACCATTTCCACTTGTCTCGTTAAATGAATCCGGCATTTTCTCGTTCTTTTCCTTAAGATTTGCGGAAAAAGCGACAATCGCTTTTGACATTGGGTGATCAGAAAGCTCTGAACAAATGCCGGCATATTTCAAAGCCGATGTTTGGTCTTTGGAGTCAGAAACGAAACGCTCGACTTTTAGTTTGCCTTTGGTCAAAGTACCGGTTTTGTCTACAAAAACCACTTTGACGTCGCGCAAGGCCTCCAAGAAACTCGCGCCTTTGATAATAATTCCTTTCCTTGCGCAAAAACTTATAGCGGTGAGAAAAGTTAATGGCATTGCAACCGCAATATCGTCAGCGCAAACAACTAGAAGAACAGCTAAAACCAAAGAAACATTTTTTGTAAAGAAAAACAAAATTATTGTTATAGAAAATATGGCGGTTAAATACCAAGTAGCAAATTTATCAGCCACAGTGTGAATGTCTGGCTTGTCTATCTGGGCTTTTTCCACCATCTTTATTATTTTTTCCAAAGTTGTGTCTCCTTCCGCTTTCTCGGTTTTTATCATCAGGTTCCCAGACACTACCAAGCTTGAGCTTGCTACTTTATTGCCTGCTTTTTTATTAACCGGAATTGATTCTCCTGTCAAAGATGATTCGTCGAGGGACGCCGTCCCAGACAAGACAGTGCCGTCAACAGGCACGCGCTCACCCAAATCCACCAAAACAATGTCGCCGACCTTAACGTCAGAATATTTTATTTCAACAATCCCATCTTCGGTTTTAATCTTTATCGTTTTTGGTTTGAGTTTTAGGAGATGGTCTAGGTTTCTTCTCGCACGCGCTTCGTTATATGCCAAGAGGAGCCGTGCCGATGTGAGCATCAGATTTATAAAAATGGCGGACAACCACTCGTGTTGAACGAGGGAGAAAATCAAGGCGATGCTTGCCAAAAGATCAATGGAAATCTTTTTGTTGTATACAGACCTGATTGCGCTATAAATCACTGGCACAGTTCCAACAATAGCCACAGCTGAAATGAGGGGGTTCCCAATCTCAAAATGCAGATTCTTAAGACCTTCCAAAAACAAAACCGCAAACAGAAAAACCGTTAGAATGATGTCTAAAATCCACCACTTGAAATATTTCATTATGATTACTTTATCACAAAAACGATTTTCCTAATATAACTGTTGGTGCAAAAAACTTCAAAATTATCTGAGTGCAACAGTTCCGCCACCTTGTTTCAATCCTAAAAGCAGTTCCCCTTTTGATGTAAAAGAATAAGTTTCAACTTCTCCAAGCATTCCTATAAAGTACCCATCCTGCGAACCCTCGCAATACATTAGAGTAGACATCATTTTGTCAAACGATATTTTATTTCCACTTACTGTATATTCACCGCCTACGCCATTGCAATCTGTTGTTGCGGAAAAAGTTTTATCATTTTTAAAAGTCAGTGTAAATTTTTTCTCGGTACGAGGTTTTACTTCTTTGCCATTTCCATAAACTGTATTTATCCAACTCCAGGTTTTCATACCAAGAGTCATCTTTGAGGGGTCAGCTTCCCCTTCAAAATTTTGGGCAACTTCTCCAAACTGCATTGTCTTTGGATCCAAGAGGAGCCAAATACTTTTACCAACCGATGGTCGTATGTCAAAGCTTTCTCCCGGATTTCTGTCAGCGTAATTCACAACAATAATATTCCCTTTCCCCATCTCGGTTGTTTGCGGAGCAATGCGGTCTCCCAAAAGTACTCCTTCTGAACCAACATAGCCGTCCACTGTGTTAAGCGCAGCCACCACGTAATAGAAAGTTCCGCTCCCTCCAGTTTCCTGTGTCAAGATAAATGCGCTGTCTTCTCTGCCATCTCCATCAAAATCATGACTAACTGCATTTCCAAAATAACGAGTGACTATTTTTGATGCCGAGCCGGGCGCTATTGAAACTTCCGATACACCGTTTTTTAGAGTGACTTTTTGTCCTTCTATTGTATATGTCGCGTTTTGCGGACTTGTTCCTATCGTATTGTCAAAATGAATATCGTCATTGGTAAAATTAAACTTGTATACACCAAAACCTAAAATGATTATCACTAATGTCAGTAAACCTAAAATGATTGCTAATGTTTTTTTCATATAGTTAAGGACGCGACGAGATTTAAATTATTACTCGAGTTTTTAATTAATTTTTCCAAAAGAAAACAGCGAGAAGATTTCAGAAACATCTTTCATCTTACCAAGTTTGGTTGATGGCAACAATTCTTCTGAAACAAATTCCGCCTCTTCAAGAGTTTCTGTTAAAAGTCGCTTGCCTCCCGGAGCAAGTTTAACGTAGCTCACGCGAGCATCCAGTTCGCTCGCTTCTCGCTTTACCATACCAAGTTTTTCCATAGGTAGAAGCATGCGTGTTACACCAGACGGAGTTAGGCCGACTTTTTCTGCGAGATCAATCCTTCGCATTTTTTCATCAGGCGCTTGTCCGAGATGATAGAGAATTATTAAATCATTGAACCCAAGACCTCCGAGTAGGTGCTTGTCAAAAGTTTGAGCTATTTTTGCATACGCTTCCGCAAGTATGATAAAAAACTTTAGCTGATTATTTATTTGTTTCATATATTTGATTAATCAATGATATATCAAATATATATGCAAGTCAAGTAACTCCCCTGTAATGCTGTCCACCTTGGAACGTCATCCTTATTAAGGTAATAGACAGAAGGTCGAATATCTATGAAATACCTGTAAAATTAAAACAAAATAATATAAAAAAATATGACTAATAAAAAAGGTATCATGGGCGTAGGTTTAGTATTTGCAATAGCGTTAGCAATGTTAGTCTCTGTACCACAAGCTAAGGCCGCAGAAAATAACATTCTCGTTGGTAGCAATCTCACAATTGGGTCAACAGGACAAAATGTGGTTGTTCTACAGGGATTAATGTCTGAATTAGGATATCTTGATATTCCTCTTGGTGTATCAATGGGATATTACGGAACAATGACTAAAAATGCAGTTGCTAGGTATCAAGCCGCACAGCTAGTTTCGCCAGCTGTAGGGTACTTTGGTCCAATAACCAAGAACGCGATGCAGACACAGTTTGCGAGCCACAATTGGTTAACCATACTTGGTTGGTAAAGATAATTAATCAATACTTATTTTCCTTGAATTGGAACAACAAGAGCGCAATGAAAGTTGTGCTCTTGTTGTGTTGTATATACTTATATTTAGTGTGAGAAATTCAAAAAACCCTCGTTGTGGGTTTTTATTTTTCTTTATTGTTGTATAAAATTTTAAGCTTTCGCAATCCTCTGTGTAGCTGTACGGCAACAGTATTTTTCGATTGACCAGTGATTAGAGATATTTCTTTTATGGACAAATCCTGTATGTATCGCATATGAATAACTTTTTTGTACGAATCCGGTAAATGATTTATGAGAAAGAGCACCACCTTTGTGTCAAAAACGTCAAAAGTAACCTCCGGGATAATTTCTCTCGGCTCAAAACCTTTTTCTATAAGTGTATCGAGGGAAACTGTTTTATGCTTTCTGTATTCATCAATAATAAGATTGTTCAGTATGTGATACAAAAACGCTTTCATCAAATCTATCTTTCCTCCCTTAACAAGGTACATCCACGTCTTCATAAAAGTGTCTTGCACCAAGGATTCACCTGTCTCACGATTGTTCAACTTAAAGAATGCGCGCGCATTCAATCCCCTCACATAGCTATGGTAAGCCACAGTCAGGATTGCTTGTCGTTCTGTTTTTTGTTTTGGCGTCATCATATTAGTTAGATTGAGAGTCAATTAAAAACCAAGACGAACAACTTGATGTCTTATTACAGGATTATTACGATTACAACTGCAGAGATGACGAAATACCCATATATCCTCTGCATAGAGTCTGTGCTGTCTAGAGATTTTCATTACGCCAGCATTACAAAGGGCGTGAAAGTGAGTCGTGAGCACCTATGAGATGTAGTATACCACATTCTTAACAACTAATTAGCTCGTTGTAATAATTTAGCTCATAAAACGACTAAGAGTATGTCGAGTTAAAAAGTAATTTAAAAACTATATGTTACAAACAATTGCAATAATTCTATTGGTTCTATGGCTCTTGGGGGTGCTTTCGGCGTACACGATAGGTGGTTTTATCCACGTTCTCTTGGTTATCGCAATTATTATGATTTTAATACGTGTTATTCGTGGAGAAAAAATTCTTTAGCCACAGATATATTGCTGTAATAATTTAAGCCCTAAACCGGCTCTATCAAATATGAAAACAAACAAAAAAAACACGGAGGAGAATTTTAAACCGCTTGCTACTGACTATGTTGGACGCTTGTGGGAAGAAAGCTGGACATATATTAAAACGGTTGTGGATGTTGTTAGAGAACCCGTATTAATTCTTGATAAAGATTTTCGCGTAATGGCAGCCAATGAATCCTTTTATAGAATGTTTCAGGTTGAGCCAAAAGATACCAACGGAACAATAGTATATAACCTTGGAAATGGTCAGTGGAATATACCCTCTTTGCGAAAACTACTTGAAGATATTCTGCCAAAAAATACCTTTTTTAAGGGTTTTGAGGTTATCCATGAGTTCCCCTTCATTGGGCGCAAAGTTATGATTTTGAATGCTCGCCAAATTCACCCAAAAGAAGATGCTGCTTCTGGCGTGTTCCCGCCAATCATTCTTCTTGCAATAGAAGATGTCACAGATATGATGGTTGTTGCCGAAACGCTTGCGAGCCATGCAAATATTGTCGAAGCTAAACACACAGAACGAACGCACAAAATGGAGAAGATTATCGGAAAACTGGAAAAAGAAGTGATGGACTTAAAAAAGAAGATTTAGCGAACATCCGTTGTTTCAATATAATAAACAAACCTTAATGGATATAAGGGTTTTTGTGCTTGACTTTTTAGATATATTATGCTATACTGTACCCCAGTCACAAATAAGCCCTTCTCTATCCACCCACCCTTCTCCCCCATCTCCTATGAAAAATAGAGAATTGATTTGCGCCCTTTTAACATCTCTTGTGGTTGTGGTTTTGGTAAGCGTATCTGCGAGAATATTCATGTACTATCATGAATCTCTCGGCGAGACAGTACACGCTGCCGCAAAAAACGATCGCTGAAATTAAATCGCGCAACCTACGCCCTGAGTCATATCGGGGCGTTTTTTGTTTTTGTGGTGGGCTATGCACAACGATGCAGGTCTTTACCGAACAGATTCGTATACTTTTGGCAATCCTTCTTTTGTGAGAACAATCTGCCAAAGCTGAATGTAACGAGCGCGAAAAGCTCCAGCACATGATAAGAAATAATAGTTCCACATAAGGTGGAACCGCTCGTCGTAAGTATGTTTTAACTTTTTCCAATTTTGTTCAAAGTTCTTTTGCCAAGCCAAAAGCGTCTTGTCGTAGTAAGCTCCAAAATTGTGCCAATCTTCCATAACAAATAACCCCTCAATAGATTGACCGAGCTGTTTTATTTTTGGTAGAACGCTGTTTGGAAAAATGTACTTCCCAATCCAAGGGTCTTCGTAGTCACCTGTAGAGTCATCGCCAATTGTATGAAGTAAAAATCGTCCGCCATCCTTCAAATGGCTATTAACCACTTTCATAATGGTTCGGTAATTTTTTGAACCAACGTGCTCAATCATTCCACAAATGAGAATTTTGTCGTACTCACCTTTAATTTCTCGATAGTCAGCTTTAATAATATCGACAGGTAGTCCGGCAGTAAACTTCTTTGCATATGCAATCTGCTCGTCTGAAATACTAACTCCTGTTACGTGACATCCATAATGCTCCGAAGCCCACTTTGCAAACCCTCCCCACCCACAACCAATGTCCAAAACTTTGTCAGTTGATTTAATATCTAACTTGCGACAAATGAGGTCAAGTTTTTGTTCTTGAGCTTTATTTAAATCATCGGTATTTTTGAAATAACCGCATGTGTACTGGTTGTATGGATCAAGAAAGGATGTATATAGGTCATTCCCCAAGTCATAATGTTTTTCCACCACTTTTCGTGAACGTGTGATAGTTTGCTTGTTTAGTAAATTTGCAAACCAATGAAATAAATCTTGCCCAAATCCTTTGTACTTGTCCTGCAATCGCGCCTGAAGTACTCTGTGAAAAAATTCATCAAGTTTTTTACAAGTCCACCAACCATTCATATATGCCTCACCAAGCCCGAGAGAACCTCTTAGAGCGACCTCTCGATACAAACGCTCGTCGTGTACTTGAACATCCCAAGGTCGCATGCCATTTATTTTAATATCTAGTTCCAGTAACGCGTTTTGTATTTTTTCTTTGAAGAAGGACATCTTTAAAAAAGTTAAAAGTAATTTTTGTTTGCTCCTTAGAATCGAACCAAAATTAAGAGCTTCAAAGGACACCATAGCGGTTTATGTAGCCAGCTGGGAAGCTTGGACGAACACAGACTCCGAGCTTCAAAGGCTTCCTATCGACTGTTTATTCTTTAAGCTGGGAGGGCTTGGACGCTCCGCTATCTCACTCTTTGGAAACCCACGGTTTTCCAACACTCGCTTTGCTCGTTGCCTTCCTCCACGGAGAACTACCGTTCTCCGACCCTTTCCCCAGTTTGATTACAAACCAAAGATTGAGAGCTTCAAAGGGCACCTATTAGCGGTTTATGTAGCCAGCTGGGAGGCTTGGAATCGAACCAAGATTGAGAGCTTCAAAGGCTCCTGTCCTACCATTAGACGATCTCCCAGCTGGCTACACAAACAACGCTAATTCCCTTCGGGATCGGATGAGACAGTATGCAGACACTGTCTCATTATCCTACCACAAGACGATTCCAGCCCAGCAAACAAACAATGTCAATTTTCTACGAAACCGGACAAAACGGACAAGATGGCTAAACTTCAGTTTCCGTAGTATGCCCAATAATACGAAGGAGCGCAAGTTCGAGCGGTAGGGTCGGAATAGTAGCCGTACGGAGGTCCGCATACGCTCCCAGAAGGGCTACAAGCTCCTTGGAGGCCAGTGTTTTGACGGCTTCTTTAGCAAGCTTCTCTAGGAAAACAAAGTCCTCCTCGGAGAGATTTGCGCGTACCTCATTTTTCATCGAAACAGCAAATCGGAGCAACAAAACAAAGCGGACCTTGCGTACAACGAGGTCAAGAAACATTTTCATATCTCCCAGCGTCTCACTTGCTTCTCCTAGCGCTTTTGCACCTTTTGAAAAATCACGACTTGAGATGGCGAGAACAAAATCGTTCACGAGATGAGCACTCGGCGCGCCAAGAATCGTCTCAACCTCTTCTGGTGATATTTTTTTGTCAGACGATGCAGTGATGACCTTTTGAAGTGTTCCAACCGCATCGCGGAAAGAACCGTCACCAAGGAGGGCAATCAAATCCGACGAAGATGCCTCAAGTTTGTAGCCCTCTTTTTTTGCAATCACTTCCACAAGTTTTTGAAGCGTTGCGTGAGAAGGTCGCTTAAACCTAAACGCCTGACAACGGGAAACTATTGTTTCTGGAACTCTATCTTCTTCCGTTGTTGCGAGGATAAAGATAACGTGGCGAGGTGGTTCTTCCAGTGTTTTTAGAAATGCGTTGAACGCTCCTTTTGAGAGCATATGAACCTCGTCCACAATATAAACTTTATACTTGGAATCAAACGGAAGCGTGTGCACAGCGTCACGAAGCGCGCGAATTTCGTCGACCCCGCCATTTGAAGCGGCATCAATTTCGTAAACATCATTTTCAGAGGCGCCAACTTCCCGAGCAAAGATGCGCGCCATTGATGTCTTGCCTGTTCCTCTCGACCCGGAAAAAAGGTATGCGTGAGAAATAGCGCCATTCGCGATAGCGCCCTCAAGCGCTTTTACAACCGGCTCCTGGCCAATGATTTCCGCAAACGACTGTGGGCGGTATTTTCGGTAGAGAGTTATTTCAGACATACGGTTAGTATAACAAATTACCGCTTATTCAAAAACTTGCGCGCGATTTTCTCAACTTCATTAGCATTCTTCGCACTCATAAGTTTAACTCGCAATTCTTTTGCGCCATCAAATCCATTCGCGTATGCCTTGTAGTGCTTTTTCATAATTGCAAAATTTTTGACGCCAGCAAATTTTTTCTCAAACAAATGCGTGTGTTCAATCATTGCCTCAAACTTTTCTGGAAGCGTAATATCTTTTGTGTTACGAGTATTGTCAAAAAGCCAAGGGTTGCCAAAAACGGCGCGCCCAAGCATCACTCCGTCAGCGCCAGTCGCGAGAGCTTTTTCTTTGCCGTCTTCGAGGTCTTTTACATCACCATTTCCAAAAATTAGTGTGCCTGTTCCCTTCGCAAGTTTTACCGCGCGGGCGACATTTTCCCAACGAGCTGGAACGAGGGATAGTTCTTTGCGTGTGCGAGCGTGTACTGTTATGACAGCTGGTTTTGTTTCAAGAATTGCTCCAATCCAAGATTCCAGCTCATCTTTGTTGTAACCTATTCTTGTTTTTACCGACACTGGAAGTTTCGGGGCGCCTGCCATCGTTGCGAGAATTATTTCTTGCGCGAGTTTTGGGTTCTTCATCATCGCCGCCCCAGCACCTTGCTTCTCGATGCTTCTATCTGGGCAACCCATATTGATATCAATACCGTCAAAACCTAATTTTTGGATAAGAGTTGCAACTTTTTTCATATTCTCGGGTTTTGAACCGAATATCTGCGCTACGATTGGGTGTTCTCCTTTTGTGTATGAAAAATTTTTAAGTAAAACTTCGCGACCCTTGGAACACAAACCGTCCGCAGAGACAAATTCCGTCCAAAATACATCTGGTCCTCCGCCTTTTTTCCCGTGCCTGCTGTATTTTGCGATTATCTGCCGAAAAGACGCATCGGTTACATCCGACATTGGCGCCAACACAAAAATGGGCTTTTTTAGTTTTGCCCAAAAACCCATTACAGGCAGTTTCTTTAGTGTTTTTTTAACCTGCTTAACCATTTTTGCTACTTTAGCACAAAGAATCGAGAACGACATCTCGCCATATTCTTATTGTCTTGGGGTCGTTGAAGCGTGTTCAAATCCAAATACGACATTTTTTGCAAAACGCATATCAATATAGAGAAGTTTCTTTTTAGGAATTTGACCAAGAGGAAACTGCACTGGAAGCGCGGCGAGTAAATTTTTTATAACTGCATCCGCGCCGACATCATCTGTGAAGCGAATTTCAACGCCGTTAAGCATTGGGTACGAAGTACTGATGTTCACTGTAGCGGTGTATTCATTGTCCGGTTGAATTGCAATGCGAAGGAGTTTACCAATATTTTTTTGGAAGCCATCGACTATTCCAGTAGCTGTATTAAAACGAGCTATCGGAATGTGCGCGCCAATGACATTTTCGCCTTGCGCACCATCAAGTGGTGAATAAAGTTCAAGATACACGCCAGAAGAAAATGCGGGCGCGTGGTCAAAAATAGTGCTCGTTGTGTCTACAAAATAGCAATTTGATAAATCGGCCTTTGCGTCCGAAGCAAATGTTTCCCCGCACCAGATTGCATATGGAACTCTCTCTGTGACTTCTACAGCAACAGTGTGCCAGTCAATGCGTACGGTTCGCACGCTCGCCAAACGCACAAAAGTTTGCAAAAGCCCTTTTTGTATTTCACCTTGCGGGTAAATTAAACTATTGTTGCGCGCATAGACAAAATAATAATTCCCTTCAAGTTTTGCAGTTGCAAATTCCCGAACCGCATCTTCGCTCACAACATCAGCGCCTATTACAATTACGCGGTCAATTTTGAGTCGCGAATTTTGTGATAATCCACCCACTGCGACAAAAATTAAGCACGCAAGCAACAAAAAAATAAGAATTCGCGTGGAGCGGTGCCAAAGATTTTTTATAGATGTTTTTATAATCTTGGCGATTTTTGCCATAGTGATAAAATGTTCTTTTTTGAGCTGAAAAACTCTACAGCTTTATGACGTCCTTCCCCACATACCGACGCAAAACTTCCGGCACAGTGATACTTCCATCCTCATTTTGATAATTTTCAACCAAAGGAACGAGAATGCGCGGAGTTGCCAAGGCGGTATTGTTGAGCGAGTGAGCAAAACGGAGTTTCCCTTGGTCGTCTTTGTAACGAATATTCAAACGGCGTGTTTGGAAATCGTGAAAGTATGAAGATGAGTGCGTCTCGCGATATTTTTCTTCAGACGGAACCCACGCTTCGATGTCGTATTTTTTAACTTGGCCCAACCCTAGGTCTCCACCACAGTTTGCAACAACATGATGAGGAATTTTCAGGTCTCGCATTATTTCCTCGGAGATTCCGGTAAGTTCTTCGTGGAATTTCACACTTTCTTCGTGACTAGCTTCGCAGAGAACGACCTGTTCTACTTTGAAAAATTCATGTACACGCACAAGACCTTTTGTGTCCTTGCCGTGACTTCCCGCTTCGCGACGGAAGCAAGGAGAAAATGCGATTATCTTTTTTGGCAAATCAGATTTCTGCAAAACTTCGTTCATATAGTACCCCATCGTTGCAACTTCGGCTGTGCCGGCAAGATAGTTAGCATCTTGTGTCTTATACAAATCTTCTTCACTTTGTGGCAAGTAGCCAGTTCCCATAAATGGCTCGCGGTTTACGAGTGAAGGAACTATCATCGGAGTAAATCCTTTCTTTATAAATTTATCAAGAGTGAATTGCCAAAGGGCGAAGCATAGGAGCACTGCATCGTTCTTCAAAAAATATCCGCGGAAGCCGGCTACTTTTGTTCCGCGTTCAAAGTCGGCCATGTTGAGCGCTTCGAAAAGCGCGATTTGGTCTTTTGGTTTGAAATTAAATTTTGGCTTTTCGCCCCAACTTCTGACTTCAACATTTTGAGCATCGCTGTCGCCTTCTGGAACAGACATGTCGGGAATGTTTGGAACTTGAAGCATTAGCCCCTGCCACTTTTTCATTACTTCCGCAAGTTTTTCTTCTTTTTCTTTTAGGTCTTGTTTGGCTTTTTTTGATTGCTCAATAAGCGCCCCGCGATTGTTTGAATCGCTTTCTTTCCCAATTTTGTCGGCAAAAATATTTTGTTCCGCGCGAGATGTTTCTACAGACGAGAGTAGGTTACGACGTTCGTCGTCGACGGAGATTAAGTCTAGAACATTAAACTTGATGTGCTTCTTTTCTGCGCCTTTTGCGAATAAATCTTTGTTCTCGCGAATAAATTTGATATCTAACATAGAAAATATTATACCAAACATGGTAGAATTAACAAAACACCTTTTTAAATATGCCTCACCACCAAGACGACATAAAAAAGCTCGCGCCAAAAGATTTTCCCGAGGCACTTCGTGAAATTCCAGAGCCACCAAAAGAGCTTTACTTGCGAGGCGCGCTTCCCGATCCTAAAAAATATTATTATCTCGCTGTGGTTGGCTCACGCAAATACACAGGGTATGGACGAGACGCAACAGAACGCATCGTCTCGGGTCTCAAGGGCTACCCTATTTGCATTGTATCGGGGCTTGCTATGGGTATCGACGGCATAGCTCACCGTTCGGCTTTAGACAATGGTCTACCGACAGTTGCAATCCCCGGCTCTGGACTTGATGACAAAGTTATTTATCCACGAGCACATTTAAATCTCGCGCGCGAAATTGTTGAGAACGGCGGAGCTCTCGTAAGCGAATACGAACCGGACCTTCACGCCGCGCCGTGGACATTTCCACAAAGAAATCGCCTAATGGCAGGAATGTCGCAAGGTACGTTAGTAATCGAAGCCGAAGAAAAGTCAGGCACGCTCATTACCGCGCGTCTCGCCCTCGATTACAACAGAAATGTGTTCGCGGTTCCGGGCTCTATTTTTTCGGCAACTTCAAAGGGCACAAACAAACTTATCAGGCAAGGTGCGACGCCAATAACAACAGCGGAGGAGCTTCTGCAAGAGCTCGGTTTTATAGAAGAGAAATTTTCCAAAACGGAAGAAAAGACGCTCGACCTCACCCTTTACACTAGAGAGGAACAGGAAATTCTAATTCTGCTTGATGAGCCATGTTCGCGAGAAGATATTTTGGCTTCAATTTCGCTATCCTCTGCCGAGGCACTATCTACTCTAACCGTTCTTGAAATCAAAGGCGTTATTCGCGAAAAGATGGGCAAGTTCGAGAGAGTAATTTAACGTGCTCCAAACAATTTATATTTGCAAAAATTGACACTCTATAGTACTAATGTAGTTTAATGGCTACCAAGCAATACAAACTTCTCATCGTAGAATCGCCGTCAAAAGCGAAAACGATTGGAAAATATTTGGGCAATGAATACGTCGTGCGAGCGAGCGTCGGGCATGTGCGCGATCTTCCAAAGAGTAACAAAAAAGCTATCGACATTCCCGGTGGCTTTATTCCTCATTACGAAATTTCAAAAGGCAAAGCAGAAATTGTTGACGAAATTGATTCTCTCGCAAAAAAAGCAAGTGAGGTCCTACTAGCTACAGACCCCGACCGCGAAGGAGAAGCTATCGCATGGCACGTCAAAGAAGCGTGCGGTCTCAAAAATCCAAAACGTATTGTTTTCCACGAAATTACTAAAAAGGCAATTGAGGAAGCGCTCCTGCACCCTCGTGTCATAGATGAAAACCTACGTGTAGCACAGGAAGCGCGTCGTGTACTAGA
>JAQTPS010000033.1:0-424 GCA_028712595.1 Minisyncoccota bacterium
TGAAAATAAAAAACTTTTCAAAGATAATTTCCCAGCAGACTTTATAGCCGAAGGTATCGACCAGACCAGGGGATGGTTTTATTCGCTTCTTGTTCTTTCCACGGGGCTTTTTAAAAAAACTCCATTTGAAAATGTCATAGTCAATGGACTTGTTCTTGCCGAGGACGGACAAAAAATGTCTAAAAAACTCAAAAACTATCCTGAGCCGGGACTTGTCTTGAATCGTTACGGCGCCGACGCCCTAAGATACTACCTCCTTGCTTCTCCAATAGTTCACGCCGAAGACATTGCCTTTTCGGAAAAAGGTGTAGATGAAGTTGTGAAAAAAGTAATAATGCGACTTATGAATGTTCTGTCGTTCTATGAACTTCATAGCGGAAATTGTGGAAAGCCAAAAGGTAAAAGCAAAAACCCGCTCGACAAG
>JAQTPS010000033.1:434-3805 GCA_028712595.1 Minisyncoccota bacterium
TGGATTCTTGCGCAACTTGCTTTGCTTGGGGAGGTTATGACTCGCTCGTTTGATGCATATGAGCTTGATAGAGCTGTTAAACCACTCGGTACTTTTGTTGATGATCTGTCTACTTGGTATCTTCGCCGTTCGCGCGAACGTTTCAAGTCGGACGACAAAGAAGACCGCGCGCAAGCGATAGCGACAACCCGAGAGGTATTTTTGGAATTCTCAAAACTTTTGGCGCCTGTTATGCCGTTTATTGCGGAGTATATTTATGGGCGAATGGGTGGCAAAAAAGAAAGTGTTCATTTGGAATCTTGGCCAAAAACCAAGAAGGCAGATATGGAACTTATTCTCGATATGGAAGAAGTTCGTGAAGTTATTTCTGCGGTTTTGGAAAGGAGAGCAAAGCTTGGAATAAAAGTTAGACAACCGCTCGGCAAACTCACTGTGTTTACTCCTCGGCTAAAAAAGAAACCAGAACTCTTTTATCTTATTAAAGAAGAAGTGAACGTTGAGGAAATAGAAACTGGGAAAGCTCCAAAAGATAGCGCAGAAATCTTCAAGCTTTCGGAAGAAATAACACCTGAACTCATGCGCAAGGGTCAATTCCGCGAGCTACTCCGTACTATTCAAGATTTACGAAAACAAAATGGGCTCGTTCCATCTAACCTTGCCACGTTAGAAGTTTTGACGGACGATGCTGGGCGAACACTTGTGGGCGACTTTAGCGCTGAGCTCAAAAAGTCAGCGCGTCTGAAAGAAATTTTATTTAAACAAGAAGTTTCCGGCGAGTCCGTGGATGTCGGAGGAATTTCGTTTATTCTTTCAATCTCAGTTTCAAAATAAATATGGCGCACCATATCTATCACACGCGAGGCGTCATTCTCGGCAGTTCTATGGCAGGGGAATCAAGCCGTTTCTATAAAATTTTCACTGAGGAGCTTGGTTTAATTAGCGCCAGAGCGCAAGCTGTAAGAGAAAGCAAGTCAAAGCTTCGTTACTCGCTTCAAGATTTTTCGTGGGCTTATCTTGACCTTGTTCGCGGTAAAGAAGTTTGGCGTATCACAAGCGCCGGAGAATGTGAAAAACTTACTAAAAACGGAGAAAATAGCACAAAACTTCCTGTTATTACGACAAATAATCCTCAATTCAAACTTTTTGCAGACGCATGTTCTTTTATAGAAAGATTTGTGCAAGGAGAAAGCAGAGATGACTATTTATTTTTAGACCTCTTTGAATTGGCTTTGTTTTTAGGCAGAGAAACAATTCCTCTGCGCCTCACATTATCGCTTAAGACCCTCGCCAAGATGCGCACTCTCGCGCGTTTAGGGTATCTTAATGGGAATCCATACAAAGAATTCTTAAAATCGGGGGATTGGTCTCTAAATTTGCTCGAAATATTCGAAAAAGTGCGAGCAAAGGCAATTTCCCATATTGATGAGGCGTTTTCTGCTTCTCATTTGTAGTACAATTCCACATTTCTCTCTCTATTTCTTGTAAAGAAGGTATGATATAATTGTATTGATGAGTTTTTTACGCTCGCTTAAAGTTTATACTTGGTATTATCCAATAATCATTACGACTTTGGTTGTGATGGGGATTTTATCCACGTTTTTTGTGTACTCAAAAATAACCGCCAACACAAAAGAGTCATTTCTTAAAAATACCAGAACTGTTACTGCTGCTGTTGGAACTGAAAAATTACTGAAATTAACCGGCACGTCGGCTGACCTGACGAATCCAGACTATCTTTCTTTAAAAGAGCAACTTGAAAAAATTCGCGATGCAAACAAAGACATTCGTTTTGTGTATTTCATCGGGTACCGTGATGATAACCCATTCTTTTTTGTCGATTCTGAACCGTCTACCTCTTCTGACTATTCTCCTCCTGGACAAATATTTGACGAAGCAAGTCAGCTTTTGCGAGATGTGGTATTGGGGAAAGCGCCAGCTAGTACTGAACTAAACACGGACCGATGGGGGACATGGATAAGTGCCTTGGTTCCTATTGCCAACCCAACCACTAATAAACCATGGGCGCTACTGGGAATGGATATCCAAGCCAGCTCCTATTCTCGAAATATTTTCTTGTATACCGCAATGCCGGCTGTCGCTGTAAGCCTCGTTCTCGTTCTCGTGGTGATAGGGTCAATAATCAGGAAACGTGAACAGCAATATGCAAAATTGAAGTCAGACTTAGTGTCCATGGCATCCCACGAAATCCGTACTCCGCTTACGGGCGTCTTTTGGTCTGCGGAAAGTCTTCTTAAGGATGTCAGTAACTTGTCAGAGGACCAAACAAATTCTCTAGAGATGATCAAAAACCATACAAAGAATCTGTTGACCACAATTAATGAATTTCTTGATTCTGCCGCAGTTGAGAAGGTAGGCAAAGAGGATATTATAAAAAAGAAAATTACCCTTCGCCCATTTTTGGATGAAATAATAGAAGATTCTATCCTCGTGGTTCAGGAAAAATCCCTGAAGATTGTCTTTGACGATTCTATAAAGTCCGATACTTCGATCTTTGGCGACAAGAATCGATTAAGAAAGATGTTTAATAATTTGATTACCAATGCCATAAAATATTCAAAGAATGGAACGTCGGTAACTATGGGGAGCATCATCCATATGTCGAGTAGTGTGTTTTGGATAAAAGACCACGGCATAGGTATTCCAGAAAAAGATCAGACACAAATATTCAAAGGGTTCTACAGGGCATCAAATGCCAAAGAGCTTACTGACAACGGCACAGGTCTTGGATTGCGCTACGCTGTACAGATTGCAGAACTTCATGGCGGTCGAATTTGGTGTGAATCGAAGGAGAATATAGGCAGTACATTTTTTGTAGAACTGCCAAATGCTTGATTGCATAATATAAAATTATGGGAGACGATATCCAGAGTAAAATTGATAAGCTTGAGAGGGAGCTTTATTCAAAAGATTTTAACTCTACTCAAAGAGTAGATGGATTTCGTCGCAAGAGAGAAGAGTTCGTCCCTACGACTTGGGGAAAAACAGAAAATACCACCGTAACTCCCATGAGCGCTACTAAAAAAAATACAGTAATAAAAAAGTTCGTAATTCTATCCGTGATTTTCTTTGCCCTCGCATTTGGAATTGCCGGGTTTGTGTGGCTCAATGGCTCCAATGTTATTTCGAGTGGAAATATTTTGATTAATGCATCACTTCCTGTTGGCGTTGCAGGCGGGGAAGCGTTTGACACCAAACTTTCTATAACCAACAACAACAAAGCTCCAATCCAAGGCGTAAAACTTTTTGTGGAATATCCTGTGGGTTTTTATTCCGCGTTTGACAAAAGTGAGCTTCCGCGAGCCACGAAAAATCTCGGCACCATTGGGCCCGGGGAAGTAGTTACCGACACT
>JAQTPS010000014.1 GCA_028712595.1 Minisyncoccota bacterium
TGTTGTGTCAATAGTTCCCGCACCCCCGGTAAATGTTGTGCCGGTATTTTGTATAAATGCGGCGCTTGAAAAATTGTATGTTCCGGTGGAGACAGTGCCTTGGGTCAAGGTAAATGCTTCTGAACCGCCGGCGTTAGAGCCGAGAGCAAAGTTCCCGCTCGCTTTGTTTACCGTCCATGTTCCTCCACTGACTGTTCCGGCACTTTGGGTTACTGTTTGAGTACTTGTTCCATTAAAAGTGACATTAGCGTAGGAGGTGACATTACTGTCACTCATTGTGAAATTGCCGACAAGATTAATAGTAACAGTGCTGCCACCCATCATATAATCTCCGCCGAAAGAAACGGTATTTGTTTGAGCTGTTGAAGGAAATAGCAGGTTGCCACTTACAGTGATTGTCGGGGATCCGGAACCTGTAACCGTATAGCTGTCATAGTCTGTGTTTGTGTTTCTGACTGTAAGGTCACCCGCAACAGTGAAGCTTCCAGTAATTGTTATGGTATCGGTGTAATAATAACCACCTGACAGTTGGTCAAATATGAGGTTGTTAAATGTTAGGCTTGAACCTGGGGTGATGTTGTAGCTTCCACCATAAATTGGAGCTTTGAATATAACTGTGCCGGAGTTGTGATTGAATGTACCCCCCGTGCGATTAAACGTACCACTGATTACCATCGTGCCAGCCGTTGAAGTAAATGTTCCTCCGGCTTGTACAAAGCCAGATGTACCAGCAGTTATACTAACCGAAGAAGAAGGGCTGATCGTTCCGCTATACCCCGAAGCAATGTCGATGCCTGCAACATCTATTGTTGCATTCATCGATGCGCTGTTTGTGCAGTTGCTGACAAAATATGCTATATCCGAGGTTCCAGGAACGCTTGCTCCGCCACCCACACCACAGGAGTTTGCGCTCTCGGACCAGTTTGCAGAATCACTCCAGTTGCCACCCGCGGAACCCACCCAATAACGATTTGGCATCTGGGCATGTGAAATAGAAAATGCCCCGTATAATACGGACACAACAAGCAAGAAAGATAGACACAGAGTAAAAAATACCTTCGACGTACAAATTGATCGGCACGAAATACCTATCATTTCAAATAGTCGAAACATAGTTACAATTATACTGAATTTTTCAAACACAATCAATAGTCCGCGCTTAATAAATAAAGTCAATTCTGTAGAAATTTATAATTCCTTAAATACATATAGAAAAAACCGCCCCAAAGGCGGTTTTTTGTATTGAAACTGCATTGTGTATTATCTAAAATTTTGAGTAGAGTATTCTTTCTTTTGTTCCGTTCTCCGCCTATCTTCTTCGTCCCTTAATAAATTAAGAGGCAATTAAGCTAGGTCTTGGCCCTATGTAACCCTTCATAGGAGGGGGTCCCTTTTTGAGATGGGAGGACCTTCATCTATTTCTCTTGCGCAAAAGCACAATTAGAACCGACCGATTAAATTGTAAATTGTCCAAAAGGACAAATACAATGTATATCGTTTGAATTGATTCACGAGCAGCTTCCGCTACCCGTGCCTTGTTACGACTTTGTCCTTGTCACCAAGCTTACCTTAGGTCCATACAAGATGGAACTTCGGGCATTCTCGGCTCCCTTGACATGACGGGCGGTGAGTACAAGACTTGAGAACGTATTCACCGCAGTATAGCTGACCTGCGATTACTAGCGATTCCAACTTCATGAGGTCGAGTTTCAGCCCTCAATCCGAACTGGGGCCATCTTTATTAGGATTAGCTCAGGGTTACCCCGTCGCGACCCGTTGTAATGGCCATTGTATCAAGTGTGCAGCCCAGGGTATCAAAGGGACATGCTGACCTGGCGTCATCCTCTCCTTCCTCCCCCGCCTTAAATTTCGTCCCGAAAACATTGAGGGACAAAAGCTAAGGCGGGGGCAGTCTCGTCTGACATATATAACAGACAACGAGGGTTGCGTTCGTTGACCCACTTAAGGGGACAGTTCAAACCACGAACTGACGACGGCCATGCATCACCTGCTAACAGATCCTTGCGGAGTTACTAAGTTTCCAAAGTCTTTCCTGTTAGTTTCAAACCCTGGTGAGGTTCTTCGTTTACCATCGAATTAAGCCACCTGATCCACCGCTTGTGCAAGTCCCCGTCTATTCCTTTGAGTTTTAGCCTTGCGGCCGTATTTCCCAGGCGGATCTCTTAACGCGTTAGCTTTGCCTCTCAGAGGGTCGATACTCCGAAAAGCTAGAGATCATCGTTTAGGGCGTAGACTACTGGGGTATCTAATCCCATTCGCTACCTACGCTTTCGTGTTTCAGCGTCAGAAACGCACCAGTTTGCTGCCTTCGCTTTCGGTGTTCCCCATGATATCAACGGATTTCACCCCTACACCATGAGTTCCGCAAACCTCTCGCGCTCTCTAGTCATGCCGTTTCGCCCGCACTGCCCCGGTTAGGCCGAAGTATTTAACAAACGACTAACATGACCGCCTACACACCCTTTACGCCCAATAATTCCGGATAACGCTTGGGGTACTCGTATTACCGCTGCTGCTGGCACGAGTTTAGCAACCCCTTATTCATGAAGTACTATCAAAACTTTCTCCTTCATAAAAGATCTTTACGTCCCAGAGGGACTTCATCAATCACGCGGCGTCGCTCCATCAGACTTTCGTCCATTGTGGAAGATTCTCGACTGCAGCCACCCGTAGGTGTATGGTCCGTGTCTCAGTACCATCGGTGGGGGTCAGGCTCTCACCTCCCCTAAACGTCATCGCCTTGGTAGGCCATTACCCTACCAACTAGCTGATATTCCGCAGGCCGCTCCCCAAGCGATAAATCTTTACTCTCGCGAGACTATCAAGTATTAGCCCACCTTTCGGTGGGTTATTCCTGACTTGGGGGTGCGTACCTACGTGTTACTACCTCGTTCGCCGGTCTCCTTGCGGAGCCCTCGACTTGCATGCCTTATCCACGCCGCCAGCGTTCATCCTGAGCTAGGATCAAACTCTTTAAAAAGAGATTGAATTTAACTCTCGAGAACGGAACAAAAGAAAAAATACTCTTTGTGCTCTGTTCTAATTATTTCTACTTACTATTTTCTTTATTAGGAACTTGCATTGCGGGAGCCATTCTCGGACTCCCGACTTTTTGTTCTCGCCAAAAAAATTGTGGCGAGAACCACTTATTTAGATGTACACATATGCAATTTTCAAAGTTCGTTTTGTCACGCGAATTTTCTCTCGAGAACCGTTAGGTAAAGGAGGAAAAACCTCTGTAAACAAAAGCGCCTATTTCATAAGCGCTTGAGCAGTATATTCTTTCCACCAAAATAAGTCAAGCGCTAATTTTACCAAGTAAAATTAGCGCTTTTGGGGGACTTATGCGACTTTAATTTATGCCTTATTTTGCAACTTTTCCCACACGACAAGAAGCGGAGATGCGATGAATATCGAAGAGTAAGTTCCAACGAATACACCTATCCAAAGTAGGAATGAAAAGTCTTTTGTTGATGCGGGACCAAAAAAGTAGAGAGTAGCAACCACAAGCATCACAGTAAGAGAGGTGTTTACGGAGCGAGTAAATGTTTGCTCAAGGGATTTGCCGACGGTCGTAAAGAAATCGTTTGACAGGTGCGTCTTTAAATTTTCGCGAATACGATCGAATACAACAATTGTGTCGTGAACAGAAACGCCCATGATTGTGAGAAGAGCAACAACGAAAAGTGTGTCAACTTCTTTGCCGAGCCACAAGAAAATACCTGCAGGCACAATTATGTCGTGAAGGAGTGTGAGTGTCGTAACAACACCATACTTCCAAGAAGAAATCGGCTCCGAAACATGACGAAATGCATACGCGATGAAAAGCATTATGCCCAAAATCACCATTATCACCAACGTAAACGCTTTCGACTGGAGTTCCTTCCCTATTGTCGGCCCAATCGAACTAAAACGCTTTTCTTCCATTTTTGTTCCAGAGACAGCGAGAGTTTCGGAAAGTTTTTGGCGCTCGATTTCAGAAAGCGCGTGGGTTTTTACAATCAAATCGTTAGTTCCTGCAATTTGGGTACGCGCGTCAGAAAACCCTGCTTTATCAAGGGCATTTTTGATAGTTTCGATAGGAGGAATAGCATCATAAGACACTTCCATTATAGAACCACCACTGAAATCCATACCGAGGTTGAACCCTTTTGCAAACATCGCATAGAAAGAAAAAAGGATTGTAATTCCGGATAGGATGAAAAACAAATTTCGATATTTTACTATAAACATATTATTTTAATGAATCTTAAAGAAACCACTGCCAAAGAGTCCCCTCACGAATGCGCCGTGCCCCTTGAACGGCAGAGAAAGAAGGAATGCTCGAGAAACAGTAATAGCTGAAAACATAGAAACCAAAACTCCAAGACCAAAGACGAGCGCAAATCCTTTTATGAGTGTCGTGCCAAACCAGAAAAGAATTACCGCCATAATCAAACTTGAAATGTTTGAATCGCGGATTGAAGTCCATGCGCGACCAAAACCTTCGTGTATTGCATCATGAACGCCGTGCCCTTTGCGGAGCTCTTCTTTTGTGCGCTCAAAGATGAGAATGTTCGCGTCGACGGCCATACCCATTGAGAGAATGAATCCCGCCATACCAGCGCTGGTCAAAGTAATACTAAATACTTTGAAAATCGCGAGCATAAGAATAACGTAAATAGCAAGAGCCACCGTCGCGACAAGTCCTGGAAGTCGATACCATAAGATGAGGAATAGGGCGACAATAATGAGCCCATAAACACCTGCCAACACTCCCGCTTGTAATGCCTTGGAGCCGAGTGGCGCTGAAATGGTTTGCGTGGAAAGTAGATCAAGTTTATCAACAGGAAGAGCGCCAGAATTCAAGCGAGTTACGAGAGTACGCGCCTCTTCTGCGGTGAAGTTTCCAGAAATTTGAGCCTTGCCGTCTGTGATTGCCTCCCTAACAACAGGAGCTGAGATGGGTTCTGTATTTCCAAGATCTCGGTCAAGATAAATTGCAACTGTCTTGCCAATATTGTCTTTGGTAATTTGAGCAAAGAGGTCAGCACCTTCCTGGTTAAAGACGAGGCTTACAACCGGCTCGTGAGTAGTGGAATTGAACTCAAGAGCTGCGCGATCCAAGAAACGGCCGTTGAGCTCGGTTGGCTGATAAATACCGTTCAACACAACAGCAGGAATATCTTTAACCTCTATTGTCTTTCCGGCTTTTTGGTCGGCTTTTAGTTTTTCGATAGCCTTGTTGTATGCATCTTTTTCCGCTTGAGAACGCTCGGTCATAAATTCGAGCTTTGGGGTCTGCCCAATCATATCCACTGCTTTTTTTACGTCGGTAACACCCGGGAGTTCCACGATGAGACGTTCGTCGACTGCTGTTCCTATTCCGCCTTTTTCTTCGGTTTGAACAATCGGTTCCGAGACACCAAATATGTTAATGCGACGCTCTACTGTATCGCGAAGCGATGCCATAGCATCTTTAACATCGCCTGGTTTTATAGAAGTAACGTCAGCTTTATAAACAAGCTGAACTCCTCCAGAAAGATCGAGCCCTAGTTTAAACGGGAATTTTTCCGTTTGGAAACGAACAGTTTTTCCAGGATGAAAAGCTGGAGTCGAAGCGTAAATAAAATATCCAATAAGACCCCCAATAACCAAAAGGAATAATGCCCAAATTCTTATTTTCCACATAGTTCGCTTATTCTACTCGTTTTAATGCTTTTTGCAAGGTTCCCTTTCTAAAGATAGTGTTTGTAAGAATAGTATACCCCCGCGCCAATCAACCCCCCTAAAATATATCCAACGAGAATATCTATCGGCCAATGAATACCTCCGACAACTCGTGAAAGGCCAATTAGTAGAGCTCCTATGGCATACCAAAATGCAATTTTTTTGTGATAAAAATAAAGGGCCGAAGGAAGCGCCGAAAAAAATGTTGCATGCCCAGAGGGGAAAGATTGATTGTCGTCAGGAGCAAAAAGAACATGAGTTCCGAGAATTGCCGACGGCCTAGGTTCTGGATAAAAATGTTTAATAAGTTTTGCAACAAACCACGCAACGCCAGCAGAAACGATCACAACAAAAAGATCTCTAGCGCCCTTCTTTTTATCTTTGTGCATTAAAAGAAACACGAAAATGCCGACAATCAAAAGATATGGAAACTCCGTGGCAAAAAAAGTCACCATTCTGTCAAAAAACAAATTCTGTCCGGCAAGTCCGTTTAAAAAGTGAAATATAGCTTGGTTCATATTCTAAGATTTTTGGGGAACGACGTGTTGATAGCGGCCGGTATCATTAACGAATGCTTGCCAAGATTCGTACTTATAATTATAGCCATATTTTTTGGTGATCTTTAGACCATCAACATGAATAGGATACGAATAGCCCCTCCAACGTCCCGGAGATGTTGGAATTCGTCCGCGTGTCAAATGCCATGTAAAAAAGAAAGCAGTAGCTACCAAAGAAGGCGTGACAGGTAATGTGCGCTTCCCTACTGCGCGCGCCATATCAGTGCCATATACCGGAGCTCCAGGTGGGGCAGCATTAAATATTTCGTATTCCCCGTCAACATTGTTGAAACAAAAGAACTCTACCATGTCGGTTATATCGTCCTCATGCACATACTGACGAAGCCACTTCGGAGTTACCGGCACCCAAGAAACCAGAGCTGAAAGTAGAGAATACAAGAGCGACTTTTGGCTTCGCAAAGTTCCAGACAATACTGATTGAAGCCCAAAACGAATGCGAGCATATTTCCCCTTTGGCCCTGTAATTGCGGCTGGACGAATGATAAAAACCTGTGGAACCTTGACTCCTTTTTTAACAGCATCATCATATTGTTTACGAAGATTTTCTTCAACGACACGTTTTTCTTCCGCGTAAAGATATTTGCTTTCCCTAAATGGCTCATCTTCAACAAATTTATGTTCCAGTGTGTTGTCCTTAAACGCGCCGTAAGAAGCAACCGTTGAAAAATAAATGAGTTTTTTAACTGACGGAACAGAAAAAGCAAAATCAAATACGTCTTTTGAGCCCTCGACGTTCCATTTCCACTGCGTTTTTTGATCACCATACATTTCACGAATCTGCCACGCACAGTGGATAACAATGTCGGGATTTTTTGCGCGAACTATTTTTTGCCACTTGCCGTCAGACGTATTGCCTTGAATGCAGAAAATTTTGCGGTTTGCTTTTATTTCAGGATTTACGGGTTCTTTGTCCAGCAAAATAATCTCCCTAACATCTTTACGTTCCGCAAACTGCTCCGCAAGCATTTCGCCGACATATCCTGCTCCTCCGGTTATAAAAATTGTTAGTTTTTCTCCCATAATTTAATTTTAGCACTTTTTAGAGCCCCTTACGTGAAAGCAAAACTTTAATTGTTTTGAGCGCAATCGTAAGGTCAAGAACGAAAGAGCGATTCTTAATGTAATAAAGGTCGTACGAAAGACGAAGTTTCGTTTCGGCGAGAGAGTGTGGAGGTAAATCTTGTTTAATTTGCGCCCACCCAGAAAGTCCCGGCTTTATGAGATTGCGGACAGTGTAGTAAGGAATTTCTTTTGCGAGCGTTTTCCCGAGATCAATGATGTCAGGACGTGGCCCGATGAGAGAGAGATCTCCTTTTACAACGTTCCAAAGCTGTGGAAGTTCATCTATACGAGATTTTCGAAGGAATCCACCAACTTTTGTTATTGAAACATCTCCTTCTGTCGGCCATACACCCAAATCATTTTTCTTCATACTTCTAAACTTCATCAACTTCATTAGTCGGTTTCCTTTTCCGATACGTTCTTGGGTTATAAACGCAGGACCGCCATCTTCAAGTTTGATTGCGAGGATAACAAAAGGATACAAAACGAGCGAAATGATACCGAGCACTCCTGCAATAACAATATCCATAGCGCGCTTCAACACGTCGTACATTGTATGTGGTGAAAGAGAAATATTTTCAAGAAACCAATTATATTCAAGCAGAGAAAATGGTATGCGGTCAAAAACCTCCTCATAAACTTTATGCATATCAAAAAAACGCACGTTCGAAAAAATAAGATTGTAAAAGGAAGCTAAAATCTTCTCCGATTTTTCATATTTGAGGTCAATTACTATGGAAGATACGCCCTCGCTGTAAACCTGCTCTATAACTTCCTCTTGAAAAGCAATGCCTTCCATCTGGTCTAGGTCAACAGAGGATACAAAAGTGATGTTATAGCCCTTGTTACCGTTTACCTCCGAAAGAAGCTCTTTCATTTCGGATCCAGCACCAATAATAATCGCGCTCTCACGTTCCCGAAAGCCCAAACGCGGAACAATTACAATACGCCAGAAGATAATTAGGATGGAAAAAAATACCAAATGAGTGGCAAGTATAGTTTTTGGAGTAATACCAAAGAAAGGAACGAGGTAGAAAAACAAAACAGCAATAAAACTATTTATAACCTGTGTGTTCAAAATTAACGCAGGCAATTTGCCTTTAAACACAAGGGTGTGCTTTTCGTAAAGACCGGCAATAAAAAATGCTGTAGCCCAAAATATAAAAAGGATAGAAAAGGGTAAGATGTGTTGACGTAGTAGTGCGCTTGACGGGATAGAACCATAGCGAAATGCTAGCGCAAACCAGAGCGACACGGAGAATGCAGCCAAATCTCCCAAAAACAAGACGATGGGTCCTCGCCTATTGAGAATTTTCATAACCTCCCAATCCTATCATAAATGCGTTATAATTGGGAGCAACATGGCCACAGCGCCCAAGAAAATTAAGGTTATTTTTGCAATCACCAAGTCCAACTGGGGCGAAGCGTCAGCAAGATGCCTCCTTAGAAACCCACGGTTTCTAACGGCTTCGCCTGTTTTCCTCCACGGGGGACCGACTGTTCCCCCGACCCCCCTCCTCGCCCCGCCCCAGATATTATGAATACCCATATTCAAAAAACGAAAATACTTTTTGTAATCACCAAGTCCAACTGGGGCGGTGCGCAAAAATACGTCTATGACTTGGCAACCGGCCTCCCAAAGAACCGGTTTGAAGCGGTTGTAGCTTTAGGTGGAGAAGGACTGTTGTTTCAAAAACTTCAAGATGCGAGAATTCGCACAGTTTCTGCCCCCTCCCTTCTACGAGATATAAAGATTTTTCAGGATATAAAAAGTCTCTTTTTTTTGTGGCGACTTTTCCGCGCCGAGCATCCCGATGTTGTTCATCTAAATAGTTCGAAAGCGGGCGCAATCGGCGCTTTGGCTTCTCGCCTTGCTCGAGTGCCCAAAATTATATTTACCGCTCATGGTTGGGCTTGGAATGAAAACCGAGGATGGCTCGAGCGAATGGCTATAAAATTTATTGCAGGCATTACTGTACTTATGTCTCATAAAACCATCGCTGTGTCGAATGCAATTCTCTGCGATATGAATTTCCCGGGTACAAAAAAAAGAATGGTTGTTATTAAAAACGGTGTGAATCCGGTTGACTTTCTTTCGAGAGAAGAAGCAAGGCGACAGCTTTCGGCAATAGCAAAAACTGACATTCCGCTTGGTGCTTTCTTGCTTGGAACCGTCGCTGAACTACATTCCAACAAGGGTTTAACTTATGGAATTGAAGGAGTTAAAGAAATCATGAGAAAACACCCAAATCTCTATTGGATTATTATCGGAGAAGGAGAAGAGAGGAAAAAACTTGAGATTCTTATAGAGGAAGCTGGTTTGATAAATAGAATTTTTTTGGCTGGCTTTGTGGATAATGTTTCTCGATATTTAAAGGCCTTTGACGCATTTCTGCTTCCTTCTATCACAGAAGCATTACCTTTTGTAATCCTGGATGCAGGGCTTGCTTCGCTCCCTGTTATTGCAACAAAAGTCGGTGGAATTCCTGAAATCATTGAAGGTGGAAAAACGGGATTATTGGTCCCCAAAAAAGACTCTTCTGCCATCGCCGGTGCGCTAGAATGTATGATTTCCAATCCATCAGCAAGGAAAGAGTATGGAAAATCGTTGTGTGACAAGATACTTCTTGATTTTTCTCTTAATCGTACACTTGAGGAAAGTATTGCACTTTACACAAATAAATAGGGCTAGTATACTATTATCTATGGAGGGGATAGAATTTGAAACAGACAAAGTTTCTGGCGAAGGACTGAACAGGAATGTCCCTGTTACAGAGAGGTGGCTTTCAAAGCTAGGAGTCTCTGACAAAAAGACTGCGAATTATATTCTCATTGGAATAACAGTAGCTTGCTTCGCCTTGAGTGCTCTTGTGTATATAAAGATGATTAAGTAAAAAGTTGCATTTTAAAAACAGCAATTAATAACGATTATGAACATTTACAAAAAAAACGCCTATGGTTTTACTCTTATTGAGCTCCTTATGGTTATAGGGGTGGTGTCACTACTCACTACAGTGGTTGTGGCCTCAATAAACTCTGCGCGCGCGAAAGCTCTTGATACTTCGATAAAATCAAATCTTCACAGCGCTCGCGCTCAAGCGGAAATGTATTACAATAATAATTCGCTTAGCTATACAGGAGTATGCACAACTCCCCTTGTCTGGTCAGCAATTGAAAATGCGAGAACTGTGTCTGGCTTGATTGATGGTTCAACTCGCCTCGATATAGCTGAAGCCGGCGATGAAATGTCTGCTGTCTGCCACGAAAGTTCATCTGCTTGGGCAATCGATGTACCACTTAGATCAAACTCTGCAAATAGTTGGTGTGTGGACTCAAAATCAGCATCACGTTCAATTGTAGGGTATTTGGGATCTAACGTTCTTGTTTGTCCATAATTCGTTATTACTTCACAAAAAACCCGCCCTGAGCTTGGTCAAAGGGCGGGTTTTTTGTTTTTATCGTTTCCATCGTCCTTTTTTTCGGCTAAGCCGATGGAAGAAACTAAACTCCTAGAAATTCATTTTTGAACGCGTTTCTGTGAGCTGGACGGGCAGTTTTTTTCATACTGACAAGAAGGCCGAGGGCTATAAATTCTATTAAAAGATGAGAACCACCATAGCTCATAAAGGGTACAGTAACTCCGGTTACTGGCAAAAGGCCAATTGCCATACCAATATTCACGACAAAATGGCTCATTATGAAAATGGCAACTCCCATTCCATAAAGCATTTCAAAATTTGTCGCGCCAACCACAGCAATCATTAAAATTCGCACAATGATAACAGTAAAAAGTCCAAATAAAATCATAACGCCAATGAGTCCCCATTCTTCTGCAAAAGCGGCAAAAATAAAGTCGGTTTGATACTCTGGCAAGAAAAGTAACCGCGATTGGGTGCCATACCCTACCCCTTTTCCAAAAACCTGCCCAGAACCTACCGCAATCGTTGACTGGTATGAGTTATATCCTTGTCCTCTGATGTCCATTAATGGGTGAACAAATGTCATAATGCGAGCTTTTTGATATGGTTTAAATACGCCAAACCAAAGCCCGCAAAATACAATTGACGCCAAAAGAAAGACAAGTGCCAAGTGTTTTTTAGAAACCCCAGATACCAAAATCATACCCAACCAAATGAGAAAAATGATCATCGCAGACCCGAAGTCAGGCTGAAAAAGAATTAAAATGAAAGGAATGAGCGCATATACCCCGGAGACAATAATATGACGAAAATGAGCAATCTCTACGTGGCGTCGCGAAAAATATTTCGCTAAAATAAATATGAGAACGAGCTTCATTGCGTCGGCAGGCTGGAAAGCAAACAATCCTAAATGGAACCAGCTTTGCGCGCCCTTGGTTATCTGCCCGACGACAAAAAGAATAATGAGAAGTGCTGACACGATAGAAAAAACAATAACTAGAAAATTTGTACGCTTGAGCATATCGGTGTCTAGTCTTGTTGCGAGGAAAAATGCTACGAGAGCGACAGCAAGCGATATAAGCTGTTTTTGAAAAAACAAATTATCCACCGTAAACGAGTCCATTGTTATGAGGCCAAAGACTACAATCACAAGCGCTGACGACAAAAGCACCCAATCCATACTTGTTTTACGCGGGAATACTTGTCTTATGAGAGTAATAAATTGCATAACAGGAAACGTGGAAAAAGTTCTTTAGTTTGTGAAAATGGCTTTAGGGGTAATAATTATTTCCGTGATAAAGCTTTCGTCTTTACAGACACTTTCGGATATTTTTTTATAAATCCCCTTGAGGTCAGCTGCGGTTCCCGCGCTGAAATAGTGTGAAGAGTTAGTTGCTATTTTGTCACGGAGAAAAGTTTTGTTAACACCAGAACCAAGACCAACAACATATATTTCGATTTTCGCATCTCGAACAGCTTGCGCCTCTGTAGCGGCATATTCATTTCCGTAGTTTTCGTTCTTGGAATTTTTTGGGTCAAGTGGGCGGTTTGAAATTCCATCGGTGAGAGCCACAATAACATGTTTTGCGTTCTTCTCTACTCTCGCGCTTGATAGTTCGCTCAATGCTTGCTTGAGTGCATCGCCAAGATTTGTGTATTGGAGTGAATCTTTTTGAATGGAGATATTTCCTACGGCAGTTTTCACAGAATTGTGGTCGGTTGAAAGTCCTTTGTCAATAGGATATGACGCCGTATCCGCAAACGAAACAAGCCCTATTTTATCAGCCGGTTGGGACGCGTCCACATATGAATCAGCGGCTTTTTTTGCTGTGGCGAGAGCTTGTGCCATGCTCCCCGATCGGTCAAAAACAAGCATTGTATCAACGGGGCTTACACATATTCCACCCTTGTCGCGCGTAGTAAAACGACTTGGCCAAGTAAAGAAAATGTTTTGTTCACTTCCCCTAGGAGCGCTATCCACATATGTACTGGAAACCGCAATTGGGTTTCGAGTAGAATCATAAATAACAGCGCCAAGAAGAACACGTCCAACATCGTCGACGAGGTCGGTATTGAGGAGCGTCGCGTCAAAACGTGGCTTAGTATCAGGGTTCGAGAGCGTCTCATTTTTTGTCGCTAGAACAGATTCTGCCTTGCTTGCTTTTTCCCAGCGATTTATATCGTCTTTATTCCACTCCACTTCTACTTTGTTGGGTTTTGTTGCAAAGTCAAAATTTCCTTCGAAGAGTAGAAATACTGATGATGGGGCAATTTCATCTCTTACGCCATCTCGATTGAGAAGAACTTTTCCAGAGGCGTCAGAAACGCGAACAGTATAACGAGCATTTTTTATACCTGCTCCTGAATTAGAGTTTTCCACATAAGCTGCCACACTGTAACGCCCCGGCGTCAGAGGAAATGCTTTTGCCCAAACAACTTCGGGTTCTTTGACCTGCGAAGCACAAAAAGTCGCACATCCGCCTCCACAGTCAACGCCTGTTTCGCTGCCATTTTGCTTGTTGTCTGAACAAGTAGGAGCTCTATAAAAGATAATTAGCGAGACGCAAGTAAAAATAATTAATAATGCAAAAGAAATACCAATTCCGTAGATTATTCTCCACTTTTTAGACCATTCCATAAGTTATATCATATCAGAAATGCGGGTACAGAAAAAGCGTCGAGCACCATTTCTGGCGCTCGACGCTTTTTCTCTACGATTGGGATTCTTTAATCTGAAGATAACTTTGTGTTAAATGCTTGGTTCCGGCGGCAAGCTACTTTCCCTTTGACAGTATCATCACCGCAGCTGTGCTTAACTTCTGAGTTCGGAATGAGATCAGGTGTGACCACAGTGCTAAACCACCGAAACTAAACATTCAACATTCTTGCTTAACAAGCTTTACTAATTCTAACAAAGTACTCCCCAGATTAAAAATTCCAATCGTTTTGTTTGACACCCAACAAACAATTTGTTGGGTGGTCGGGAAGGCAGGACTCGAACCTACGGCCTCTTGCACCAAAGCAAGTGTTCTACCAACTGAACTACTTCCCGACAAAAGACCGGAACAATCTTTTTTGCCAATCCAGCATCCCTGAATTGGCGGAAGTGGCAGGACTTGAACCTGCGTCTTCTCGCATACAATACGAGAGCTCTAACCAGTTGAGCTACACCTCCTTCCAAAAAAGAAAAACAAGTTGGGAGCAGAGGGATAAAAAACCTCCTCGGAAGTACCGAGTGCTACTTGTGCACGCTAATCAAGCGCGATACTCCCAACCGTAAAATCAAAAGAACAAACCGAGGCACGAAACACCTATGGTGACACCACTGGCAAAACACCACAAGTACGTTAAACGCAATGTTTAGCGTTGTTGTCGCCCAGACAACATTTTCCGTGCCTCGATTCTGAGAGCTACGGAAGTCAACTCCCAAAATCAAAGCACGAAACTGAAAAGAAATTAAGCAAATAATGATTGTGATTTTCAAATTCCCAATAGGAATTGGCGTATTAGTACTTCTCGGCTTAAGCGATTGCTCGCCTTACACCTAAAGCCTATCAACGTAATCATCTCTTACGGGCCTCAAACGATTTCAAATCTTAGGGTTAGCTTCCCTCTTAGATGCTTTCAGAGGTTATCTATTCCCGACATAGCTATGCTGCGTGCCCTTGGCAGGACAGCAGCTACACCAGAGGTCAGTTCACTCCGGTCCTCTCGTACTAGGAGCAAGTCCCTTCAAAAATCAACGCCTGCAGAAGATAGGAGACCAACCTGTCTCACGACGGTTTGAACCCAGCTCACGTAACTTTTTAATTGGCGAACAGCCAAACCTTTGGAAGCTTCTCCACCTCCAGGATAAGTTGAGCCGACATCGAGGTGCCGAACTCCGCCGTCGATATGAACTCTTGGGCGGAACTAGCCTGTTATCCCTAGAGTAGCTTTTATCCGTTAATCTTCAGCCGCTTCTAAAGCGTGCTGTCGGTTCACTATGCTCTGCTTTCGCACCTGCTTGACATGTCCGTCTTGCAGTTAAGCCCTCTTTTGCCATTACGCTATCGGCACGGTTTCCATTCGCGCCTAGAGGACCTTAATAGACTCCTCCGTTACCTTTTAGGAGGAGAGCGCCCCACTCAAACTACCTACCAGATACTGTCTCCGTACGTTTTTACCGTTCAGATTAGAATATGCCCCGAGTAAGAATGGTATTTCACTGACGAGTATGACTCAACCGAAATCGAATCCATCAAACCTCTCCCATCTATGCTACGCAGACCTAAAACATATTCAATATCAAGCTATAGTAAAGCTTCTAGGGTCTTTTCGTCTATCTGCAGGTAACCGGCATCTTCACCGGTATTGTATTTTCACCGAGCTGTTTCTCGAGACAGTTGCCCAGTCATTACGCTATTCGTGCACGTCTGAACTTACCAGACAAGGAATTACGCTACCTTAGGACCGTTATAGTTACGGCCGACATTCACCAGGGCTTATATCAGCCAGCTCCCCCTTGCGGGTTCACCACCGATATTTGACCTTCTGGCATTGGTCAAGCGTCACCTCATATACATCCTCTTACGAGTTAGCATGAAGCTGTGTTTTTG
>JAQTPS010000002.1 GCA_028712595.1 Minisyncoccota bacterium
AAATTAGTTTTTCGTCTGAAGCGGTCGCAAGTTTCCCTAATTTAGTTCCAAAGGCAACACCCAAAGAAAAAACCTGGAATCCTCCAGAGTCGGTCATTGTGGGTCCGCTCCATTTCATAAATTTACCCAAACCACCGGCTTCTTTCATTATTTTTTCACCCGGCTCTAAATAAAGGTGGTATGTATTTGCAAGAACCACTTGCGCTCCGAGTTCTTTAACCTGCTCTGTGGTGAGAGCTTTGACTGTTGCTTTCGTACCGACAGTCACAAAAGCCGGCGTATGAATTACACCATGAGGGGTCGTGAGTACACCAGCGCGCCCCAACTTCCCAGAAAGTTTTTGCTCAATTTTAAATTGAATAGGAGTCATTATATTCTTCCTCTAGCTTGCATCGCATCTCGAATTCTTTTTACACCAATCATAAAAGCCGCATCCCGAAGAGTGATTCCGTGAGTTTTGGAAAGCATCCAGACATCCGTGAATGACTTTTGCATTATAGGCTTCAGCTTTTCAAGCACTTCTTGCTCGGTCCAATAAAAATTCATTCCATTTTGAACCCACTCAAAATAGCTCACAGTAACTCCGCCAGCATTTGCTAGTACATCAGGAACGAGCGTTATCCCTCGTTTTGCGAGAATGTCGTCGGCTTCTGGAGTTGTTGGACCGTTCGCAAGCTCCAAGACAATCTTGGCTTTTATAGCACCAGCGTTGTCAGCGCGAATTTGGTTATCGAGCGCAGACGGTATCAAAACATCACAATCGCAAACTAAAAGTTCTTCGTTGGAAATAACTCGCGCGCCACTCTGCAAAAGTTCCGGCCCGCTTGGAAGCGCGCCTTTCTCTTTCTTTGTCGCAAATATTTCTTGGGGATCAAATCCTGTTGCGTCGTAGATACCTCCCTTGCTGTCGGAGATAGCCACAATTTTATGCCCAGCTTCATGAAGAATGCGAGCTATGTTGTAGCCGGCATTTCCGAAACCTTGCACTGCTATGCGAAGTTTTTTCTGGCGAATTTCCATAACAGAAAGCAGTTCATTGAGTACGTACGCGCCTCCTTGCGCTGTAGCCGTGCCTCTGCCTTCGCTTCCGCCGAGAGAAAGTGGCTTACCTGTCACAACTCCGGGCTCGCTTCGACCAACGGTTTTTTCGAATTCGTCCATAACATACGACATAATTTCCGGAGTAGTGTAAACATCAGGAGCCGGGATGTCTTTATCTTTTCCAATAAAACCAGCCATTGCGTGAGTCCAAGCTCGTGTTATTTTTTCAATATCTTTTTTGCTAGCACTTTTTGGGTCAAATTGAACTCCGCCTTTTGCGCCACCGAGTGGAATATTAACCACTGCGCATTTTATTGCCATTGCGGCAGCGAGAGCTTTCACTTCGTCTAGGTCAGCGTCAGGGTGAAAACGAATCCCGCCTTTGTATGGGCCTCTTGCGTTATTGAACTGTACGCGATAGCCAGTGAATTTTTTGCTTTTGCCTGATTCGGTTTTTATTGTTAAGTCTTTCTTGATAACGCGATCCGGGGTTTCTAGCGCCAAAATCTCTTTGGCTGTGAGGTCCAAGATTTTCCCAGCTTTCCGCAGATTTGTTTGGTAATTCTTGAATGGAGTTTGAGATTTCATAGAAAGACCATTGTACCACAACAAGGCAAAAACTGCATTTAATACAACTTGTAAAAACTGCGTAGATGTGTCATAATCACAAAACTATGGAATCAGTACCCCTCACCTTCCCGGCTAGAATTAACCGTTACCTCGCGCACAAGGGCTTTAGCACGCGCCGTGGAGCCGACGAACTCATAACCCAAGGTTTTGTCAAAATCAATGGTAAAATCGCAAAATTGGGCGATAAGGTGACTGAAACAGACGTTGTGGAGGTCTCTGAAAACGTCCTTGCAAAGAATGCCCTGCGTCATCGTTATGTTGCTTACCACAAGCCACGCGGTGTATCAACCGATGTCCAGCACGACTCTAAGTCTATATCATCCGAGCTTCCGGCGCTTCGCGGACTTTTTCCTTTAGGTCGCCTTGACAAAGATTCTCACGGTCTCATCATTTTGACCAATGATGGTCGTCTTACAGAACGCCTTCTTCATCCTTCTCGTAATCACGAAAAAGAATACCACGTGCGTGTCAACAAACCCGTCACTGATACTTTTATCCGACACCTAGAACGAGGAATCCTCATCGAGACCTATAAAACCAAACCGGCAAAAGCTCGTCGAAGCGGAGAAACGCTTTTTAATATTACTTTGACCGAAGGTAAGAAACATCAGATTCGCCGAATGTGCACGGCTGAAGGTTACAATGTAGAAGAACTTACGCGTATTCGAATAATGAATGTAAAATTGGACGACTTGAAAGAAGGTGCTTATCGGAACATCGAAGGTGAGGAACTTCTAACTTTTCTAAAAACTATAGGATTGTAATTCTACTAAAAATGGCGGGAAAAAAGAATCACGCCGATAACCAGAGCTCCAATAGCAACCACGAGTACGAAACCCGAAGTAATATCTTTAATCTTTCCAATCAAAGGATCTGTTTTGGGCTCTACCTTGTTGCACAAATCTTCAATGGCTGTGTTTATCATCTCTGCCGACAAAACCGCAACAATACAATTTATTAGAATAATCCATTCAAGAAAATTAATTTTTAGATAAATTCCAAGCGCGATAACCGCAATGGTGACCCAAACTTGAATACGAAAACTAGCTTCTTCTAGCCACACGGTATAAATACCATTTATTGCATACAAAAAACTTTTAATTAATCTTTTCATTTGGGTTGTTTAAGTGAAATTATATAAAAATTGCCATCTGTAAAAAATGTGTCTCCAGCAAAATTCGTACCCATTGCCGATTTAACAGATTGCTCTTTTTTGAAACTAAGCACAAGGTTGTTTTTTTGCAAATCAGAAAACAAAAATTCTCGTTCCACATCTATTGCAGGGTCTATTTTATGAGCAATCAGAGATTTAATGCCGATATCCAAGCTAGCGGTTCCTACGTAAATACTTGCCCCGTCTTTTGTTTGGAAGTCCGTTTTCCAAAACCGCGCATGATGACGTTCGCGGACAGTCATTGCTTCTGTTGGTTTTTCAAAACCAAAGTCGTGGGTTTTAGCATTCCAAAATGAAGGTGTCATCGGAGCGGTAGTGTAGTTTTCGTTGTAGAATACTCGTTTTGCCAAGATTGCCATTGAAACAATGTTTGGCTCTTCCGCGAGGAACCATCCTGCTTTTTGCATTGCATTGATCAACTCTTGGTCACTACCGGCAACCAGAATCACATTAAGAGGTTCTTGTTTGTTGCCAACCAAAGTCTCTGTATAACGAGGTAACTGATAACTTTGAAAAGCACTATCTACGCTTTCCACAACGATTTCTTTTGGAGCTTCTTTAAGAATAATGGGGATGGGACGATATAAGTAAGAAAAAGTTGCGTAAAAGAAAATTCCGGAAAAAAGTAGGGCTACGGAGAGGAGTTTGATGTGTCCCACAGGGACAAAAGGTAATTCTTTTTTTGTTCGTTCTTTTGCGATGAGCCACTCGGCAATACCGACCCCGATAATCAACCACAGAAATCCAAGCAAATATCCTCCCCATACGTCGCTCAAGAAATGAACGCCGAGATAAAGCCGGCTAAATCCGATTCCAAAAATAATCAATATACCCCAGAACAGAATATTGGTTTTTTGTTTCCAGCCATGTCGATTTCTATATAGTATGTAAGTAATAAAACCATAAAATGCGACTGCGGTTATGGCATGTACGCTTGGAAACGAAAAAGATTGTTCCACATAAATTGCAACTTCAGGGCGAGGTCTATGAAATATTATTTTAGTAATAAACCCGGCAAAACAACTACCCGCCAGGGTTATATACATTGGAATAATATAAGCTCTCTTTCCCCATACCAACAAAAGAAGTGATGCAATTGCGCAAAAAATGCCGACCACCTGCCATTTTCCCAAAACAGTTATCCATAAGAAAAAACTCGTCAATTCGGGGGCTCGAAAAATTACCAGCAAATTTTCTATTCGTATATCTGACGAAACAACCGGGTCCGACAAAAGTACATTTTGAATAACACCAAAAAACAGAAAGGATACATATGCAAAAGTGACGGCAAAGAACGTAAGTGGCCTCCCAGAGAGTTGGTCTTTGAGGAAACGTTTCTTCAAAAAACCAAAAAAGGACGGGTGTTTTTTGATAAAAAGCTGAACCTCTGGGTCAGTGAGGATGGCATCTACGACGGAAGAGAATATCGAACCAATAAACAAAAAGAGGGGCTTGCTCTTTTTCACCATGAGCCAGATTAAAAATACAAAGAAACAAACCACTATTACCACAACGCTTGCGCGAGTAAGCCATTTTTCTATGCCAACAGAGCCGAGAGTGCCTCCGAAAAAATATCCCAGCAAAACACTTCCGGGAGCCCACAGTAAAGCGCTCAAAATAATCCACTTAATGAAAGTTTTCCGATCCATCCGTGTAAGTCCAGCAACAAACGGAATGACAGCTCTAGTCACTCCAGCGAATCGCGCCAACAAAATACTTTTATCACCATGAAGAGCAAAAAACTTTTTGCCCTGCTCTAAATGAGCCAACTTCAAAAATTTATTCTCGTGCTTAAAAAATTTTGTTCCTTTGGTGCCAAAATAATAGCTTATGGAATCACCAAAAATTGAGCCTATGGCGGCAAAAATTATAAGCAACCCGACATTCCAATACCCTTGAGACGCTAAAAAACCAGAAATTACAATAATAGTTGTTCCGGGAATTATAGCCCCAATAAAGGCTATGGATTCAAGAAAAGAGATAACCAATATTATCAAATAGCCCCAAGAACCAAGGTACTCAAATATTGGCAAAAAATTGTTAATGAGATTATGCATAACGAACAGACTGAACTATTTAGAGCATTGTAACATAACAACACTTCCCAACAAAAAACCGCCGAGCACCATTTCTGGCGCTCGGCGGTTTTAAGCTAAGCGTATTAAACGCGTGTTACGTTCTTTGCGCTAGGACCCTTCTGGTCCTGGACAACGTCAAAAGTAACTTTGTCGCCTGTCTTGAGGTCGTCAAATGCTACTCCGACCAAGTCCTTTGAGTGAAAGAAAAGATCCTTTGCTTCGCCTTCGCGAGAAATGAATCCAAATCCTCTCTCTGTGAGTGTCTTGATTGTTCCTGTCATATTTTTCTAATTTTTTTGTTATTTTCTGCTTTTACTTCGAAACTCGACTCCATTTTTTAGTGCCCATATAATAGCATGATACTGAAAAAATTGCAAGGGGGCCGATGGGAGTTTTATTTCCTTTTCTTTGTAATACTAATTCCAAGCTCTTTTAATTGTGTATCGCTAATGTCAGACGGCGCATTCATCATAAGGTCTCTTCCCTCTCCGGTTTTTGGAAATGCAATCACTTCGCGAATATTTGGCTCTCCGGTCAAGAGCGTGACAAAACGATCGAGTCCCCATGCAATACCTCCGTGTGGAGGAGCTCCGAAAGAAAACGCATCGAGCATGTGACCAAAGTTTGATTTAATTTGTTCCTCTTTGTGTCCCATGATTTCTAGAACTTTGATGAGTGCTTTGGCTTCGTGATTACGAATACTTCCGCCACCGATTTCAAAACCGTTAAGCGCGATGTCATATTGAGTTGTCAAAATTTCGCCAATTTTTTCTTTCTTCATTAAACACTCATAGTGCTCTGGTTTTGGCGCAGAAAATGGGTTGTGTGTAAATGTCCATCCGCCTTCTTTGTCTTTCTCAAAAAATGGGAAATCCAAGACCCAGCAAAAAGCCAATAGGTTTGGGTCATTTTTGTCCTTGCGAAGGTCTGGGCGGTCGCTCCCATATTTTTCCATTGACTCCTTATAAGTAATTCTTGGGAAAGGGATTTGCTGTATTTTTTTCTCTGGAGCAAGCGTTTGAACGAGTTCAATCAAAAGTTTTTCGTTTATCGCTATAACGTCTTCCTGTTTAACGAAAGACATCTCAATATCGAGCTGAGTAAACTCTGGTTGACGATCACCTCTGGTGTCTTCATCGCGCATACAACGAGCAATTTGGAAATATTTATCTACGCCTCCAACCATAAGGAGCTGTTTGTACTGTTGGGGAGATTGAGGGAGCGCATAAAACTTTCCCGGTTCAACACGAGAAGGAACAACGTAGTCGCGTGCGCCTTCAGGGGTAGATTTTGTGAGAATAGGAGTTTCAACTTCTATAAATCCGTGCTTGGTAAGAAAATTACGAATATGAAGAATAATCGCATGACGAATGCGGATGTTTCTTTGAAGTCGAGGACGACGAAGGTCAAGGTAGCGGTATTTTAGGCGAATTTCCTCTCCGATTTCCTGTCCGTCTGTTGTTACGTCCATGGGCGGGGTTTGCGCTTCATTAAGCACCACCATACCTGTTATTTCGACTTCTATATCGCCATTTAAGCCCTCTTTAACCATCTTTGGAGGGCGTTTGTTGACCAATCCGGTTACTTCCAAAACCCACTCTGAACGCACCCTGCTTGCAACTTCTACTGCCTCTTTGTGGCTTGGAAGAGCAACCATTTGAACTTTGCCCGACATATCTCGAAGATCAAGGAAGATAAGTTTGCCGTGATCGCGGCGAATATCAACCCAGCCGAAAACTTTGACTTCCTGTCCCACTTTTTCTTTCAGATCTTTGATGTATGTTCGTTCCACCCCGTTAGAGGCAGGTCGCTGTTGTCCTTCCACATTAGATTCCATTTCTTTTTGATTGTTTTGATTTTTCATTTTGTTTGTATTTAAGTGACCGCGGCCTCTAACGGGGTCCATAAATTTTTATTAAATTAATCCAACTTTCTCGCGCACTTCTTTCATCATCTTTTTTGCTTCTTTGCGCACCACTTCCCCGCCGTCTCGCAAAATTTTCAAAACCGCATCGGGGTCTTTTGCGATTTCTTCGCGACGTTTACGCATTGGACCAATAAATGCTTTCATTCTTTCAACCAAAATATCTTTTGATTCTTTGTAACCGATTGTTCCAGATAGATATCGCTTTTTAAGCTCCGGCAAATCTTTACCGCCCAAAAGCTCGTGGAAGGCAAAAACATTGCATTTCGTTGGGTCTTTTGGCTCGTTGACGCTTTTTGAGTCCGTAGGAATGCTCATCACGGCTTTCTTGATTTCCTCGTCGCTCGCGAAAAGACCTATACCATTTCCGTAACTTTTGCTCATCTTGCGACCATCGGTTCCAATAACGGTTTTTACTTCATCCAAAATGATAGGTTCTGGTACTTTGAATGTGTTCCCAAAAATACGGTTAAATTTTTGCGCAGTGTCACGTGCTATTTCCACGTGCTGTTTTTGGTCTTGACCAACAGGCACGACGTCAGAACCGTAGATTAAAATATCTGCAGCCATAAGAATCGGATAGTCGAAGAGTCCGACATTCACTTCTTTATTTTTTGCCTCGGCGTCTTTGAACGCGTGAGCGCGCATCAAGTACGGTACTGTGGTGATGTTATTAAAAATCCAAGCAAGTTCTGTCACTTCCGGCACATCGGACTGTAAAAAGAGAGTCGTCTTTTTTGGGTCAAGACCTATAGCCAGAAAATCCATCGCAATTTCAAGCGAAAGCTTGCGAAGAAGTTCGCTATTAGCGACACTCGTCAAAGCATGATAGTTTGCGATAAAAATGAACGAGCGATACTTGTCTTGGAAATCAACAAATTGACGCATAGCGCCAAAATAGTTCCCAATATGAAGCTCGCCTGTCGGCTTTATTCCCGAAAGAAGTGTTTTTTGCATTTCTCTATAGTACCAGAAAACTAGCGTTTTTTAAAGAGTTGCTTCTACTTAAGCATTTTTTGCGTTGAGTTCAATAAAGAATGTTGAGCCCTTGCCTTCACCTTCTGATTCTACCCAAACTTTACCGTTGTTGGCTTCTATCATTTTCTTCGCAACAAAGAGTCCGAGCCCTGTACCGCTGACATTGGTCTTGCTTGCATCTTTTGCTCGACTAAATTTAGCAAAAAGTCTCGGCAAGGTTTCTTTGGAGATGCCTATGCCCGTATCTTTCACGGAAACCGTTATCTTCCCATTCTTTCGTTCCACACGAACTTTCACGCCACCCTTTGGCGTATATTTTATTGAATTGTCCAAAAAGTTTCCAACGATTTGTTTTATTTTCCCAACATCTCCATTGACCATGAAATCCTTGTCATCGCTATTGCTAAATTCATACACCTCAAAACCTTTCTTTTCAGCATTCGGGCGAAGCTCATTAAAGACCTCAAGCACAAGCTCTTTGAAGTCAAAATCAGAGAATGTATATTTCATCCCACCCTGCTCGATGCGCGAAATATCAAGGAATTCGCCGACAATCCTAATGAGACTCTTTGAGGATTGGTCCATAATTTCGATTGAGTTTTTTACTTCATCTGAAATTGGACCAAATGTTCCTTCCAGAAGCATGGATGCATAGCCATTTATTGCAGTAAGTGGTGACCTTAGCTGATGTGAAGCAAACGACAAGAATTCTGATTTCAAAAGGTCAAGATCGCGGAGTTTGTTGTTTACTCGTAGCAATTCTTCCGCAAGTCTTTCAATTTTTTGACGTGCCTTAACTTCCCTCTGGTCACTTCTTATTAAAAGGATTGCAAACCCCAACGACAAGAGAAAAGTAATAACAGTCAATACTTTGTTGGTACTATTTTCAATAAAGAAAAATTGCGAACCCACCATGATAATAAGTAAATACGCAAGAAGTTGTGTTCCAATTAATCTTAGATTAAATGTCTCTAGGTTAACAATAGAGTATATAATCATGAACAGGAACAGAGGCAAGACAAACAAGCTATATAAATTAATCTCGTATATGCCCGTTGTGCTTGAAATATATTCCGTCACAGAAAAAACGGTAAAAAAAAGTAGCATCGCAAAACCTACAATAACAACTTGTTTCCTTTTTGCCACATTACCTTTTATAAATTTCAAAACCCCATAAAAAACAATTAAAATGGTTGAAATAATCTCAACCACAAGTTTGTATTGTGTTAACCATTCGTTATTAAAAGATTCGCACAGTGGTTGATCAAATCCGTGTATCGACTGACCAGAAATTGTTAGCCACCATGAGGGCAATAATAAAATGAACAAAAATAATTTTTGCCATATTGATATATCCTCCTCATTGAGAAATACAACAAAGAAGTAAACTCCGGAAAGGAAAAAGAGGATATTTATATAGTCTAGGGGTGCCCAAACAAAGGAGATAAGATTGTAATCTGAAGATATCCAGACAAGCAAATCACTAATCAGCCATAAAGAAAACCCGGCAACAAACACAGAGAAAATTTTTGCTATTAGAGAAAATCTTGTTTTAGTCAAAGTAAAGAAAACCAAGATCAGCGCGATAACGACAGGAATAAGGTGAGAATAGTAGATCAAAGAGAAAAACCCTGGGTCTACGCTATTTGCAAATTCAATACAAGTATTTTGCATATATTAAAATATACCACTTTTTTTTAATTTTTTATCAACAACCTTAAGAATCTCCGGATGGTGGAACATCCAGAACAAATCTCCATTTGCATCATTTGGTTCAAGCGCTACAATTAGAGGTTTTTTTCCATTTTTTTTCCATACTTCTATAAATGAAGGAAGGAATTTTTTTTCTATAAATTCCAATTCATCCCCCTTAAGTACAAAGTCTTCAAATAAAATGCCATTTCTTACAAAAAAAGCTAGAACCCTACAATAGTATTCCTTGATACTACCTGGTTGTGCACGAAGCCATTCAGAAGCATCAAAAATATATTTAGTACTGTTCGGGAAAACCCTCTCAAGAAGTTGATGGTGAAAATCAACCAGCGGTTGACCCCAAACAGTAACAACCTCTTTAATCTTCATCCCATCGCTTTCAGCAAAATTAATAACATTCCTTGATTCCATTTTTATATGAGCTTTTTTCCCTATTCCCTCCTGAAATCTCATTTTGCCCAAAGAGTTCTTGAGGGGGTTATTAGAAGTAAACTTGTCTTCGTGGTATTCCAAAAATACGGGGTTCACATTAAAAACATCCGGTACATTCATAAAACGTCGTAATTCATAATTTGGCGTAAAAAGTTGTCTCAAAAGTACCGCATTAAAACCGCCTGCAAGCAACGCTGGAACATCTCCACCAAGATAAGCACGTAACTCCTTCTCCAACTTTTTATTCTTCCAACGCCTTGGCAATTCTTCCATGGCATCCAAGAGGGGTGTGTACACAAACTCACAAAAAGCTTTTTTGTCAGATATCAATTGTTTTATATCAACATTCTCTAAATTAACAACTTTTTTCATACAGAATTAATCTCTTTTACTGTTGCGAATCTGGAAATACAGTGCAAGTATCTTCGGCTGAAATGCCACACTCAATAGGTTCACACTTTATTGTTCCGCCTGAACATTTTTCTCCACAAGAGTTATCTGAGCATTTCGTGAAATCATAAGCTTTAATATAATATTTTTTGTACACAGAAAGACCGCCTGGTGGACAATCGTCGGGGTTGGTACAATCTCTATAAAAACAATTATCCAGTGCTGGGTCGCACTCTACTTCAATAAGATAATTATAATCTTTGGTGTAATAGTATTTATAAAAACTAAAGGCAACAGGAAGCGCTAATACTACGAAAAAAAATAATCCAAATATCCACCTCTTTAAAGCTTTTGAAATAAACATCACATTGAATTGTACCACATCAACACTAAAAATCAAGAACAATACTAACAAAAAACTTGTAGATAAAATTTAATTTATCTACAAGCTTCTAATTAAGACCAAACAAGAAATGTATAATTTTTAACACCCCAGTAACTAAAAGTGTCCATGAAGTATTACTTACAATAACGCCAGCAATAAATACTCCCCAATCCCGTCTTGATAAGCCAGAATAGGACCCCCGTCGAAACAAGAGCGTAAGCTTAAAGGGCTCAATGTATATTGATAAAACTAAGACTCCTAGAGCAGTTTTTAGAGTATCTATTTTATGACTACCTTCTTTCTTAAGAAACCATGCAACAAATTTCCATGATTTCATCTTTTCAAAGCCCAGCAAATCTTTTCCCATCCAATCATAAACAATAAACTGAGCCCATGTTCCCAAAAAAGAAACGGTCACCATAAACAATCCGCCGTACAGCATTCCACCGATTTCGATGGCAATTGGATAAAGCACATATTCAAACCAGTGGTCTGTCAACCAAAGTACCAACCATCCTGTTCCAGCAAGGCCAAACCACTTAAAGAAACTTTTTGGGTTTTTTACTGTCTCCATTTTTTTGCATTATATCATTATTTAAGATGGCCCACTAACGAAAAACTCGTAAATAAATTTAATTTATCTAAAAAGTCAAGGGCACGTGCGCGGAGTAACAAAAACACCCTCTTTCTCGGCAGAAAGAGGGGTTGGGGCAAAGTGTTGCATGTCTCCAGGCGACTTATATTCCACATCCGTTATAACAACTGGGTCCACCTTGAACATCTTTGGGGTCATCACGTTTTGGCATTTCTTTTTTGTTTATCCTGTTTTCTGGAACTTTTGGTGTATCCATGTCATCGTTTGGGTCTCCGTTGCTATTCATATTGTAAATGGGAAGGAAATAAAAAAAGAATATAGAATTCTTGGTTGCAAAACAATCCTACAAATAACTACTCCCTACTTAGAACGTATCACACGCACCCAAAATGAGTCAAGAGTTGAAATAAATTACTTCTTGCGTGTAATAAAATGAAACTGGTGAAAGCGCTTCAGTTTTCCGAGGGCGCTTTTCTTTTTTACATCTTTTTCCTCAATTTTTATAATCTCCATACCAGAGAACAGGTCCTCCGTTTGTTTTTTTGATAGATATGTTAACCGTACACCAGGAATAATACTCTGGTCGTAGTCGCCAAAGATTTGTCCAGCAAAGATACCACCTGTTTTTAAAGACGCCTTAATGCGTTCCATAACAAGATTAAAATTTTCTGGCGATATGTACGAAAGTGAAAATTGTGCATTTATGACATCAAAATGCTCTTTTGGAAAAGTAAAGTCCTCAAATTTACTCCGCACGAAAGAAAAGTTCCTGGAATCAATACGTTTTGCGTATTCTTCCGCCGTTTTATCGCTGTCTATGGATGTAACATGTTTGAACCCTTCAGAAAGAAGATGTTTTGAATCCAACTGAGCCCCAGAACCAAGGTCAAGCGCCTCCCCTTTTGATTTGACAAACTGCAAAGCTTCCACCAAGAGTGGCCTTGTTTTAGATTCACTTGTTTTATCAATATATTTTTTCCAAGAAGTTTCCATAATTTAAATATTACAACTTTAAATCCCCTCTTTGCGTAAATCTTCGATGAGTTTTTGGGCTTGGCGCGAGAGCTTAGCGGGAGTTTTGACCTCAATTTTTATAAATAGATCGCCACGATGCCTTGTGTCTACCGGAACACCCTTGCTACGCACACGAAGAACGTCACCAGTAGAAACACCTTTTGGAATAGTGAGTTCTATTTCGCCATCCAGTGTTTGCACGGGATAAACAGCGCCCAAAATCGCATCCGTGAGTTTGACATTCAGGTTCATAACAAGATTTTCTTGTTCACGCTTGAAAACAGAGTGAGGAACAACGTGAATTTTTACATACAAATCCCCCGTCGGACCGTTTTTAACTGCTTCGCCTGCGCCTGTCATACGAAGGGTTTGTCCATTTTCAATACCCGACGGCACTCGGATTGTAATTTCTTCTGCCTTGCGAAGGACTCCATCTCCTTTACAGGTAGCACATTTTTCGTCAGGAATTTTTCCAGAACCGCCACAAGTTGGACATTCACGAACTTGAGCAAAACTCCCAAGGAATGAGCGTTTGATTTCTTTCAAACTTCCCTGCCCTTTACACTCACCGCAGGTCTTCATAGCGCTTCCCGGTCTTGCGCCAGAACCCTTACATGACTGGCAAGCCGAAACTTTTGTTATTGTAACTTTTCTTTCTACGCCAAAAACAGCTTCAGAAAAGCTAATTTGCAGGTCTACCGAAATATCTCTTCCACGGCGCGCTTTTCCGGAACTCCTTGCGCTACGTCCGCCAAAAAGATCCCCAAAGATGTCATTTAGGTCAATATTTTCAAATCCTTGACCGTTAAAACCGCCACCAAAGCCCGAGAAATCAAATCCTCCGGTTTGGCCCTGGGCGCCACCAAAGCCCGCGCCACCGCCTACGGAGCCGTAAGTGTCATATTCAGCGCGTTTTTTCTCGTCCGAAAGGACTTGATAGGCCTCATTAACTTCCTTAAACATCTTTTCATCACCACCTTTGTCGGGATGATGTTTGTGCGCAAGTTTACGGAACGCTTTTTTGATTTCGTCCGCGGAAGCGTTTTTTTCTACGCCTAGTGTTTTATAATAATCTTTCTTAGGCATTTTTTATTAGCCCTGCTTTTTGTCATCGCCCTCTTTGAACTCTGCATCTCGAACATTTCCATCACCTTCTTTCTTTGCTTCGCCAGAAGATGCCTCCGCATTCTTTGCCATTGCCTCGCCTATCTTTGAAAGTTCAGTTGAAAGTTCCGTTCCGGCCTTTTTCATAGCTTCAACATCGGTGCCAGCGCTTGCTGTCTTTGCCGATTGAATCTTTGCCTCAACTGCGGTTTTAATATCAGCAGGAACCTTATCGCCATTGTCGCGAAGCGCTTTTTCAGAACTGTAAACAAGCTGATCGAGTATGTTTTTGTTCTCGGCAATGTCGTGTTTCTTTGCATCTTCAGCAGCATTTACTTCGGCTTCTTTCTTCATTCGCTCGATATCTTCTTTGCTCAAACTAGATCTTGCTTCAATTCGAATTGACTGCTCTTTGCCGGTGGTTTTTTCTTTTGCTTTTACTTGCAAAATGCCGTTTGCGTCAACGTCGAACGTTACTTCAATTTGAGGAAGTCCGCGAGGCGCCGGTGGAATGCCGTCCAAGATGAACTTGCCGAGCGACTTGTTGTCAGGAGCCATTGGACGCTCGCCTTGCACGACGTGGATTTCTACAGAAGTTTGATTGTCAGCTGCAGTTGAAAAAACTTGCGAACGCGATGCCGGAATGGTCGTGTTCTTCTCAATAAGTTTTGTTGCCACATTTCCGAAAGTTTCAATGCCGAGAGAAAGTGGGATAACATCGAGGAGAAGAACATCTTTGACATCTCCCTGAAGAATTCCTGCCTGAATTGCAGCACCAACAGCCACAACTTCGTCTGGGTTGATTGTAAGATTTGGCTCTTTGCCAAATAGATCTTTGACGGCTTTTACTATAGCAGGCATTCTAGTCTGTCCTCCAACCATTATGATTTCGTCAATATCTTCTTTTTTGAATGGTGATGCGGCAATTGCGCGTTTTGTGATTTCAATTGATTTATCAATGTACTCACGAGCAAGTTCCTCAAGTTTTGTTCGAGTGAGTTTGAGTAGCAAGTGTCTAGGGCCAGAGGCATCTGAAGTGATGAACGGAATGTTTACTTCTGCTTCGAGCGTCGTCGAGAGTTCGTGTTTTGCCTTTTCTGAGGCTTCCTTGAGGCGCTGGAGAGCCATTACGTCCTTCGAAACGTCTATGCCTGACTCTTTCTTAAACTCATCGGAAATCCAGCGAATAATCTTTTGGTCAATGTCTTCGCCCCCCATATGCACATCTCCATCCGTTGATTTGACTTCGATGACATCATCTCCTACTTCAAGAACGGAAATATCAAATGTTCCTCCGCCGAAATCGTATACCGCAATTTTTTCATCTTTCTTTTTATTAAATCCGTACGCGAGAGCTGCGGCTGTTGGTTCATTGATAATGCGCTTAACATTAAAGCCAGCAATTTGTCCGGCATCTTTTGTCGCCTGCCTTTGTGAGTCGTTAAAATATGCAGGAACAGTGATTACCGCTTCAGTAATTTTTTCTCCGAGTTTTGCTTCAGCATCTTGCTTTAGTTTTTGCAAAACCATTGCTGAAACTTCCTCTGGACGATAGAAGCGATCACCCATTTTCACTTTAACTCCGCCGTTGTCTGCGCGCTCAATTGTGAAAGCGGCATTTTTTTTGTCGCGCTGAACACCGTCATCGTCGTAGCTGTGACCAATCAAACGCTTGATGCCAAAAAGCGTATTAAGCGGATTTGTTACAGCCTGGCGCTTTGCAAGGAGCCCCACAAGGCGCTCGCCACTCTTTGAGAGAGCTATAACAGACGGCGTTGTTCTCACGCCTTCAATATTTTCAATTATTCGTGGCTCTCCGCCTTCGATAATTGCCATTGCGGAATTTGTTGTTCCTAAATCAATACCTAAAATTTTTGTCATAATGTTTATTGGTAAATTAAAGTTTTAATAATTTTTTCGACTCTTTTCTTTTCATTCTTTGACAACACCCACTTTTACTTTTGCCGGACGAATAATTTTGCTGTGTAGCCGATATCCTTTTTGTACCACTTCCACAACGGTGTCTGTGTTGGGAGGACCGCCTGCCTGCGCGGGCGGATCAATATTTACTTCCTCTACTGTAATATGTAAACGCGGATCTACTTTTTCACCTACTGTACCAATCGAAGCGAGGCCCCTGGACTCCAGAACCGAAACTAGTTGACCATAAATATACTCAACCCCTTTTCGCCAATTCATATCTACTTTTTCCCATGCTTCTTTGTTTGCAAAAGCCATTGTAAAACTATCCAAAACAGGAAGTAAGTCCTCAACAAGGCCTTCGGAAGCAAACTTTATGAGCTCTCCTCGGCGCGCATCATCTTCTTTCCTGGCATTGATAAAATCGGCGCGCATTCTCTGCCAACCGTCCAGATATTCTTTCTTTTCCTGCTCGCATTTGTGGAGCTTTTCTCTGACTTTTTTTAGAACGAGAGAGCTGTTTTCGCTTTCTTCCTCATTTTCAAATTCTAGTTCTTCTGAATCAACTGGTACTTCAGGAAGAAGCCTCTCTTCCTCGTCTTTTGTAAGCTCTTCTTTGGGATTTTTATCTGTTGTATCTATCATATTGGAGTAGTATTATAGCATACTTGGACCTATTAAAAAAGATGAATTATCAAGGACAATTTCATCTTTTTTGTTTTTACAAATCAAACTTAATGCGCTTAGCGCTTTGACCACTGTGGAGCCTTGCGGGCTTTCTTCAAGCCGAACTTTCGGCGTTCTTTTACGCGTGGATCACGCTTCAAAAATCCGAGCTTCTTTAGGCGACTTCTGCTTTCTGCATCGTATTTTACAAAGGCTCGAGAAAGGCCGTGACGAATAGCTTCCGCTTGAGAGTGAATTCCTCCTCCGCTTACAATAACAGTGATTGTGAATTTCCCAACAATTTTTGATTTTTCGATAGCATCGTTTACGATGTTTCGCAATTCTATAGTAGGAAAATAAGACGGAACGTCTTTGCCATTTACGGTCATGTTCCCTTTTGAGGATTCCGTGAGACGTACGCGTGCAGTTGATGTCTTGCGACGACCAATTGTTTCAATATAAGACGAATCTGCCTTTTTTGTAGATTTAGCAGTAGGCTTTTTCCCCTTGATTGCTTTCTCTTCAGTTTTGGTTTCTGTTTTTGATGTCGTCATATAATTATTAATCGGTGACTGTTAAACGCTTCATTCTTTCTTTATGTAAACGATTGCGAGGGACCATTCGCCCTACTGCGTGAATAAAAACTTCTCCATATCCTTTGTTCTCGATCATATGAGCCACACCTCTCTCTTTTAGTCCTCCTGGGTAACCTGAATACATTTTTGACTGAACTTCTTTGAGTTTTGGGGCGTCGATGATTACTTTTGATGCATTTTCAATGACCACCTGAACATCGGCAACTTGATTTTTCTGAAATTTTACTGAAGTTTTTCCCATAAGCACGCTTGCAGCCTCGGTTGCTACGCGCCCCACGGACTTTCCTTTTGCGTCAATTTTGTATGCTGTAGTTGTCATGTGTTTATACAAATTCAATAATTGCCATCTTGCTTGCATCGCCTCCACGACGAGGAAGCTTCATAACCCTTGTGTATCCGCCCGGACGAGTGGCATAGCGAGGAGAAATTTCGCTGATAATTTTTTTTGCAGCTACTTCTCCTTCTGTTCCTCCAAGTCGCGAAATGATGAGCTGGCGTGAAGCCAAATCTCCCTTACGGCCTTTTGTGATCAAGCTCTCAATAAAAGGACGAAGCTCTTTAGCTCGCGCTTCTGTGGTTTCTATGTGTTCCTCTCTAACTAGAGCAAGAGCGAGAGATCGCATAAGCGCCAAGCGCCCTGCATGATCTCTTCCGAATTTTCTCATCGACTTGTGGTGTTTCATAAAATTTATCTAAATACTATTATTCCTTGATTGTGATGTTGTACTGTGCGAGGGCGCGCTTGATTTCCTGAATTCCCTTGTCTCCAAGCCCATCAATCTCAAGGAGATCCTCTTCAGTCTTTCTTGCAAGACCTCCAACCGTACGAATGTTTGCGTTGGAAAGAGCGTTGTTTGTGCGAGTTGAAAGATTGAGATTTTCGATGCGAACTTTCAAAAACTCGCTGTCTCCCGCATCTTTCTTTGAAGCCTTCTCTGTGGTTGCCTCGCTGGCAACTTCTTTTGTTTCTTTCGGCTCAACAAAGCCGATAACCGCCTTGAGCTGTTTGATCATAATTTCAATTGACGCCTCAAGCGCGCGACGTGGCAAAATCGTGCCGTCTGTTTCAATCATTATGGTCAAGCGGTTGTAGTCTGTGCGATCTCCAACACGCATGTTGTCAACTTCGTACTTAACATAACGAATAGGAGTAAAGATTGCATCTACAGCAATCGTGCCAATATCAATCTTCCCCTTTTGGTGAACTTCCTTGGAAACATAGCCGAACCCTTTTACTATTGTCATTTCAATAACGAGTGATGCGCTTTTGGAAGTTAGCGTTGCAATTTTAAGTTCTGGATTTAGAACTTCAACTTGACCAGAAAGAGTAATGTCTCCAGCAGTCACTTCTTTTACTCCCTTAACGGAAAGAGTCACAACCTGTGGTTCATCTGTTGCTAGCTTAAAACGAATCTTCTTCAAATTGAGAAGAATGGTTATGACGTCTTCCTTAACTCCCTCAATAGTAGAGAACTCGTGCTCTACTCCTTCAATCTTAACTGTGGTGATAGCTGCGCCCAAAAGAGATGACAAAATTATACGGCGAAGCGAGTTGCCAAGCGTATGCCCGTAACCAGGATAAAGTTCTCCAATTTCATAAGTTCCCTTAAAACCATCCTCCGAGAGGACTTTTGGTTTTGATGGCAAAGTGATGTTGTAATCCTGCATAATGGTAAAAATTAGACGATGAAACTATACATTATATTCCTAATAAAAGCAAACAAGGAACATTAACGGCTGTAAAACTCAATGACGGATGTAAGATTGAACGTGTGCTCGCCCTGGGTGGCTTTCGGCTTGCCCTGGACGGTGGCTGTCTGTTTAAGCGGATCCACCTTAAGCCACGTAGGCGCTACTAGAGCAGTCAGTTTTTCGGTCAATCCAAAAAAAGTACGGAGCCCTTACTGCCTTCGCGAATCGCGACAACATCTCCGGTGTGAAGACGGCGAGATGGAATGTAGCAACGACTGCCATTTACTGTGATGTGACCATGCGACACAACCTGACGAGCCACCGCGCGGGAAGAAACAAAACCTGCGCGCAAAACCACGTTATCTAAACGAGACTCAAGTGTCTCGAAAAGATATTCGGCAGGGTTGATACCTTTTTTGCCGAATGCTTCTTTCACATAGTTCCCGAACTGTTTCTCGCGTAAACCATATGTATTGCGAACCTTCTGCTTCTCACGAAGCTGGTTGCCGTAGTCAGTCTGAGGAGAGCGGTGCTTGCGGTCAGAAAGAAGTCGTCCTGGTGGGTAAGGACGAGTTTTAAATGCACACTTCTCACGGCCACAAAGTGACTCTCCGAGACGACGACAAACTTTACATGCAACTCTGGTCATATTTTATAATATATTAAATCCTTCTTGGCTTCTTTGGCTTCGGACCATTGTGAGGCACAGGCGTGACATCGCGAATCAAAGTGATATCAATACCTTTTGAGTTGAAAGCGCGGATGGAGCTTTCACGTCCTGCTCCAACACCTTTTACAACCACATCAACCTCTTTAACTCCCATCATCGCTGCTTTTTCCCCCAATAGTTCGCCAACTTTTGCAGCAGCAAATGGAGTTCCCTTCTTGGCGCCTCTAAAACCGAGAGACCCGGAAGATGACCAGAGGAGCAAATTGCCCTTCTTGTCTGCAAGCATCAATTTGGTGTTGTTGTAAGTAGATTGAACAAAAAGGATCCCAGAAACATGCTTCTTTTTTGTACTCTGAGAAAGCGAGCGGGATACCAATCCCTGATCTGCTGTCTGTCCTTCTTTCTGGATAATTCTTTTTTTGCCCATAGTGATAATATATTGATTCTGAATCTATTATTTCTTTTCTTCTTTGCGACGCCCTGAACCCATTGTCTTTCTAACGTTTCCACGAACAGTGCGTGAGTTTGTCTTTGTACGCTGTCCACGAGTAGGAAGTTTTTTTGCGTGGCGAGAACCTCGATAAGACTTGATGTCTTTGAGGCGCTTGATTGCATTCGAAACCTTGCGCTTGAGGTCACCTTCGAGAGTTACTCCTTCGAGTTCCTTCCTAATAGCTACTTCCTCCTCGGCTGTTAAATCTTTTGCGCGTTTGCCATAATCAATGCCAGTTTTATCCAAAATGGATTTTGCGCGAGATCTCCCGATGCCGTAGACGGCCGTAAGACCTATTTCTAATCGCTTTTCATTTGGTAGAGTGACTCCTAAAATACGCATATTATAGTATAAATTTAATATTAGCCCTGGCGCTGTTTGTGTTTAGGGTTTGTGCAAATAACACGAATGCGGTCGCCCCTCTTGACCGTTTTACATTTAACGCAAATTTTCTTTACTGATGATCTTACTTTCATAAAAACTCTCTCGTGTTCCCCATAAAAAATCAGGGTTCAGGAGAGAAGGCGAAAAAACTACAAACAAACTTACCGAACAAAACAATGGGGCCATTCTATAACACTTTGAAATTAAATGCAAGGGATAGCTTCATAGAACCGAAAACTGCCCAGAGGGAGTCAAAATGGGTTCACAATCGCTTCACAATACGACCTTTTCCGCCGTACGGATCAAGCTTAACAATAACCTTGTCTCCTATGAGAACCTTGATGCGATGAAGGCGCATTTTACCAGCTAGATAGCAAATCAAAACCTTCCCATCTGGAAACTGGATACGAAAAGTGGCACTCGGTAATGCTTCAATTACTTCTCCCTGGACCAATTCTTCTTTCTCTGTTTCTACCATTGTGGAGCTATATGCTAACAGATATAATACCTTGAGTCAACGAATCCATTTTTACTCTGAAACGAGTTTTACGTAGATTTTTCCGGAATCGACTGGAAATGAGTTTTTCCATGGAGGAAACATACTCACATTTGCTCTTTCTATGCTGTTTTGTTTAGAAATTATTTTTGTAAAATCTGTTTTATCCTTTCCGGCAAGATTGGCGCTTAGTTCCTCTGTATTAATTTCACCTACAAAAATAGCATCTCCGGTAATGTGAAAACGGACTTTTGCAAGATCAGCAAGAACCACATCGTCCACTTTGTCTACAAAAGTAAATGAAAGATTTTTAAGATTTGAAATTGAGAGCGTAGAGCCTGTGTATTTTGGGAGAGCATTCTCCGCTATCTTTTTTGTTAGAACTGCTGTATCAAAAAAGAAAACTGATGCTGTGGCGCTTATTATTATCTTCTCGTTTTCTCCCACAACAAGTTCTTCGGGCTTTTCTTCAAATTTCAAGACAACACTGCCCGGGAAAAAAGAAAAGTCTTTAGGTATTTGGGCGGAGGCCTTTTCGAGAATGGTTTTTTTTAATTCTTCTTTGATGTCGTTTTTAGCTTTTAGGGTGTCTTCAGGAGAAGGAACTTCCATAGTTCCAGAAAAACCCCCGGAAAGCGGAGCTTCCACATTGGAGCGCGCGGTAAATTTCAAATATTTCGGGTCACCCTTGAATCCCGGAATTACAAAATCAGAGAGACCGATGTTGTACTCCTTGCCAGGCGCATCAGCATAAATAGATACCACAACACTGCCTGGTTGCGTAACTTTGCCTCCGACTATCTTTGCGCCCGGCACAACCACCGAGTCGTTGATTCTAAAAATCTTATGGTCGGGTGATTCTAGTCGCGTATTTTTTATTAAACGTTGAGATGCTTCACTATAAAAATTGTAAATCGTTGCTTTGCCGGAAGCTTTTTTCTGTATGTTCTGCTCCACGGTTCCTTTTACCTCTTTTGTGCCCTCTTCACTTAAACTCATAAACTGAAGCGCAAGGTCACCGGAAACCGTTGTACCTTTTGTTGCCGTGAAGTCACTGTCAAGGTGGGCGCTTTGAGTAACCGGGACAATGCTAATAGTTGCAGAAGAAAAATGATCGATTGCTAAAAAACCAAGCGCCAAAAGAACCAAGATCCCTGCCACCAACAAGAGTAGCTTTGGTCGAAACGGCTGACGAGGATTTTCTTCTATTAAGTGAGTTTTCTCGCGACGTTCTGTTTTTAAAAATGGGTTTTCTTCTATACGATGCGTTGGTTTGATTTCTGGAACAAATCGAAATTCCTCTGCTCGCAATGGAGTTGGTTTTCGTTTGATATCACTTATTGGTTTTTGTTTAATTCCATCAATCATCATTGTATTTTTTGTTCAAAATCTTTAAATCCGACCTTTAAATCAGAATTTGTGGTAAAAGTTTCTTGGCAAAAAGAGCTTCAATTATTAAAAACGGGTCTCGTTTAACCTCGGTCTCAAAAAACACAAAATCTGAAACTATAAACTGATCAAAATATCGCGCCTGTAAAACAGCACCATTTGGCAAAAGCTCTGATTCGTAAGCCTTTACCATCCCTGCAAACAACTCTGAAATGTCAGAATCACTCGTAAAAAAGACCATCTTCGGGAGCGAGCCTTTCTGGGAAAGAGTTGCAAGGGCTTTTTCAAAAAAAATGGTCCACTCATTTTTACTTTGCTCCACAATCTTTTGAACCCGCATATCACTCTCTTTGTCTAGTTTATCATGAATAAACATTCCAAAAAGTGTTATGGCTTCTTCGTTTGAGGTATTCAATCCGCTTGAAATTTCACGTATAAAAAAGTTTTTGCCTCTTGGAAAAGAGATATTTCCTAAAAGAATATCGTTGTTCACAATTGATACTTCGGTGGTTTCGCCGGTTATATCCATAAAGAGAAAATCCCGATTCAGAGGAAAGATATCACGAATGGCGCTGAATGTTGCCACAGGAAACGAACCAAAATGAACGGAAGAAACCGGAAAGACGTGGTGTACGTAGCGCTCAATGCTTTGGAGTATCCGTCTCGAGGAAACTGCCACGCTTGCTACAAGCTCCATCTTTTTAGTTATTTTACCAAGCGGGTCTTTGATTTCGTGCCCGTTTAGCTTAACTTGAATAATCTTTTTTTCTATGATTTCAATATCTTCTGGCGGAATATCTTTGAACTCCCCCTTTAGTTGCTCAATATCTTTGCTAAAGAAATCATTGAGCATACTTTCGGTAATCTCAAACGGTTTTTCTTCTGAAATTAATATTGGTCTAATTTTTAAAATAAACCAAGGGGAAGAAAGAGTGCAAAAAATATGGGCCGGGATCGATGGTGTTTTTGTTTGGATTTTTCCCAAAACATTCTCGAGAGCATGGTTCATTGAAATCAAAAATCGCGAAGAAGAGAGTTTCTCTTGAAATGAAATGTCTTCTCTCTCTGTTGTTAAAATATGAACAGGTTTTTCTCTTTCAATTCTTACTAGAGAAGCGCCCACGCTCGAAGAGCCGACGTCAATTAGAAGAGAGAGTCCTTCATCTTGTCTTTGTTTAGTAAAAAAAGAAAATAACCCCATGTTAATAGTATAACATGGGGCTATTTACCTTCAATGCAAAAACGTTAATTAAAATAGTTTACTGCCGATTTTTGCTTCTACAAGCGGTGTAATAATAGTGGCTTCCCCACTATCTTTTTTGGGATATTGAACGCCCAGACAAAGAAACTCTGAAATTGTTGTCCCGATCTTTCGAGAACCAAAATTTAGCACCCCAAGGATAAGTTTACCTTTCAATTCTTCCATAGCATGTGTCGTAAATCGCCCAACAGAAGTTTTTATGCCAAACTTTCCAAAATCAGCTCGTATAACATAAGCCGGCTTCGGCGCCTCCGGAGCGGGCTCAATAGAAATTATTTTTCCAAGACGAATTTCTAGTTTATCAAACGTGTCTTCTTTTGAAATAACAGATTTTATTTCGTCAGACATATTTTTACGATAGAACGGCCTTGATGCGTCGTATGCCTTGAGCAACCGCTTCTTCTTTTAGTATTTTGAAGTGTCCGAGCTCGCTTGTATTTTTTACGTGAGGACCACCACAAAATTCCATCGAATATGCTTTTTCGTATTGAGGATCTTGCTCCGTTGCCTCTTTAGGGCCAACAGAATAAATGGAAACTCGGTCGGGATATTTCTGCCCAAACTCGTGTTCAGCGCCAAGCTTCTCGGCTTTTTCTTTTTCTAGCTCCGAACGAACTACCGGAAGCGCTTCTTTTATTTTTTCATTCACAATTTTCTCTACTTCTTTCTTCTGTTCATCTGTCATTTTTGCTCCATGCAAAAAATCTATTCGTAAACGCTCTTCCGTAATATTTGAACCTCGCTGTTTGACTTCCGGTCCAAGCACAATCTGAAGCGCCTTGAGCAAAAGGTGGTGAGCGGTGTGTAGGCGAGTTGTTTTTTCTGAAGTATCGGCAAGACCGCCTTTGAATTTTTGTTCTGAACCGGCGCGAGATAACTCACGATGCGCTTTATTTAACTTTTCAAAGCCCTTTATGTCAACTGTTTTGATATTTCTAGCGCTCGCTTCTTCTTTTATGAGCTCAATTGGGAAACCATAGGTCGTAACTAGCTGAAAAGCATCTTCGGCAGAAATAGAACCGTCTTTTGCGAGGCGCTCAAACTCACGAATGCCTCGAGAAAGCGTCTTACGGAAACGATTTTCCTCTTCTGCAATAGTTTTTGTAATATTTTCTAATTGAGCATTAATCTCGGGGTATGAATCCTTATACATTTGCGCAACCGGCAGAACAACCTCCGAAAGAGTGCTTTTTGTAATGCCGAGCACATCAGCATAACGAACCGCGCGCCTCAAAAGTCGTCTCACGAAATAACCTTGTTCTGTATTCCCAGGACGCACGCCATCAGAGATAAGAAACACTCCAGCTTTTATGTGATCCGCTATTATTCTAAATGCTTTAGTTTCCTCGGGATTTTTTCCATATTTTTTCCCTGAAGCTTTTTCTAGATGAGTAAGTACCGGATGATGACACACGGCAATAATGTCGGGGCTCTTTGTAGACGCCATCACTAAACGTTCGAGACCGCCACCAAAGTCAACGTTTTGTTTCGGTAAAAGCGCAAAAGTCCCATCATCCTGTTTTTGATATTGCATAAAAACGGAGTTACATACCTCGAGAAAGCGTCCGCAGTCGCAGTTCGGATGACACTTAGGACCAAATTTCGTATCGTGCGGAGTGCCAAAATCAAAAAATACTTCAGAGTCAGGTCCGCCCGGTTCTCCTGCTGGCATTTTTTCTGGTTTTCCAGCGCGGCTCCACCAATTTTTCTTTGCATCGTAATAAAAAATGCGTTCGCCGGCTTTTATTCCCTTTTTGTAACCGTCTTCTTCAGAACCAATCTCAGATTCTTTTGCGTCTATTCCCTTTTCCTTAAATAATTTTTTCCAAAGCTCTACGGATTCAGTATCGCGAGGCAAATTATTTTTTTCATCTCCCATAAACGCAGTCACGTAAAGATTTTTTGGGTCAAGTCCAATTTCTTCCGTCAAAAATTTAAAACACCACGATAATTGGTCTTTTTTGAAGTAGTCACCAAGCGACCAATTTCCAAGCATCTCAAAAAATGTCGTGTGGCGGTTGTCTCCTATTTCTTCTATGTCTTCTGCGCGAAAAGCTTTTTGAGAATCAGCAATGCGAGCGCCCTCTGGGTGATCTTTCCCCAACAGGTACGGCACCATCGGTTGCATACCGGAACCAGTAAAAAGCGTGGTTGGGTCATTTTGCGGAACGAGCGAGGCAGATGGAATTATCGCGTGCCCTCTGTCTTTGTAAAATTTCAGATACTTATTTCTTATCTCATTTATATCCATATAGTAAAGATAGTATCAGAAATATCGCTTTGAGCAATATCAGGGCCTCCGGAAAGAATTGGGAAAAACGCTATTCTTCTTTCGTGGTAGCTTCGAGATGAGCAAGAGCTTTCACTCTGTTCTCAAGATGCCAAAGCACTGTAAATACAAAAATTGCAAAAAGTGTCGCAACAACAGCGAGGGTATATAGTCCATAACCAATCGCCATACCAATACCAGCTGAAACCCATATCGAAGCGGCGGTTGTGACACCACTTATACTGTCACCTTTTATAAAAATCAACCCCGCGCCGAGGAAACCGATGCCCGTTATAATTTGTCCGGCGAAGTGGAGAGATTGGATATTTGCATCACTGCCTAAAACTCCTCCGCCACCCGCAATAACTCCGATAATCACAAATAGCGCCGAACCCATCGTGACAAGGCCATAAGTTCTCATCCCCGCAGTTTTTCCAATAATAGCGCGTTCGATACCGAGAGACATTCCGAGGCAAAGTGCGGTAAAAAGTTTTAAATAAATCTCGATGTTCGGATCGCTAAAAAATGTTGTGATGATTTCCATAAATTAATTCTATCAAAATATTTATAAAACGGCTAATTGAACTCTTGACACACCATATCTATTTCAGAAGCAATACTTTTTATTCTCTCTCCTGAAAAACCAAGTGTTCTTAAAAGAGAATCATTTTTCTTGAGATCGTGACACATCACCATTCCGCGCGCGAGCAAATCGGCTTTTTCTTTCGTTGTAAGAGTGGTGAGGAATGTAAGTGGATGCACTCCTGTCTCCAAAATAAGGTCATGAAGGTGGCCTTTCTCCGGATAATTCCACCCGATGAGTGTAAGTCCAGCGCAGTTTGCGTATTGAATCGCATCGGCTGTGAGTTTTGTATTTGTAACAAGCCAACCCTCGTGAATTTTTGGAGAATCAATCTCGTTTAGGTCGTGTCCTTTTGTAAGGTCAAGAAAACGAGCGTGCACGTATAGGGCAACCTTTATATCAACCTTAGCTCCCGGCTGGTTTCTAAATTTGCATTCAACAAAAACATGTTTGTTGTCTTTTTCCATTAGTATGTCAACTTCGTGCGAAACACAAAATCCCTTTAGCATAACTCCCGTTCGCGCTGCATAACCTTTGCGACGAAGAATCTCCGCAACATACTTCTCAAAAGGAAAACCGCTCGGCCCAAGCTCCATAACTGCCCTGCGAAGCGAATAACGAATTGCAACAGGATATTTTGTCTTCTTTAGCAGAGAAAAAGCGTGTTTATATATTGCAGAAGTCCTCATTCCGTTTTTTATCTCCGGGGTAATATCTGAAACCACCATTTCTACGGTTGCAGTATCGGCCCCAGAACGCAAAAGAGAACGACGCAGTTTCTCGAAAGAAAAAGGCTCGCGCTCCCCAGAATTTTTTATAACCCAAGTTGTATTTACTCCTTGTTTTTTCATACTTAATCATATCATCTCATATTTTGGAGAAATATGAAATGAACGATTTAGGCGTGGAATACCCTTATATATCCTCAACAATACCGCCACCAAGACATAAAAGACCATCGTATACGACGGCGGATTGCCCCAAAGCCACTACAGCAGGTTTTTTAAGGCGAAGAAGAAGTTTTTCCCCGGCCAATTGCCCGAGAGTGCATTCGTAAGGTTCACCATGATATCTAACAGCCACATTATATTTCTTTTTCGTGTCAGGATTAATTCCGGTACAAAAATTCACATCGCTTAAAGTTATTTCCTTGGTGGCGCATTCTAGTGGGTTTTTTGAAACTGCGCTAGCAACCGTGAGAGTATTCTTCAAGATATCTTTTGCAATAACATAATAAGGCGAATCGTTTGTTTCTTTTTTTGTGATTGTAAACCCGTGTCGCTCGCCGAGAGTGTAAAACCAGGCACCGTGATGCGTGCCTATCACTTCGCTCTCCTCATTCAAAACGGCGCCTTCTTTTTCTTTTATAAAATGAGCGAGAAAATCTTTCATCTCAAGTTTCCCTACAAAACAAAGGCCCTGACTGTCTTTTTTGGTCGCTGTGGGTAAGCCAAATTTTTTTGCAAGCTTGCGTACTTCGGATTTCTTAAATTTGCCTACAGGAAACAAGGTTTTTGACAGTTCTTTTTGCCCAAGCGTCCACAAAAAATATGACTGGTCTTTTGTTTCGTCTATACTGGCAAACATTTCATACAATCCAGTTTTTTTGTTTTTTCTAACCTCTGCATAATGTCCCGTAGCAACAAAATTCGCGCCCTCTTTTATTGCGCGCCTGAAAAATGCTCCAAATTTTATTTCTTTATTGCACATCACGTCTGGGTTTGGAGTTCTTCCTGCTTTGTATTCAGAAATCATATAGTCGGCTACTTTTTCTTTGTACTCGCGTTCAAAATCCCAAGTGAGAAGTGGTATTCCAAGATGAGCAGAAACACGCATAGCATCGAGACGTTCTTCTCTCCAAGTACACGGCAAAAACGAGGGGTGCCATACCTTCATAAAAACCCCGGTGACGTCATATCCTTGCCTTTGCAAAAGAGTTGCGGTAACAGAGCTATCAACCCCGCCAGACATTGCCACAAATACTTTTCCTTTTGTTTTTTTGAATGCCATAGGAGATTCTGGTATACCAAGAAAATTGAGTGGCGTCAAAGCTTAACGCAAATATTTTGCTTTGTTTTCTTTGTGTTCTTCAAAAGTTTTTGCGTAGTGCATTACGCCGTTTTTATCCGAAAGATAATAGAGAAATGCGGTTTTTTGAGGGAAGATTGCAGAACGTATTGCTCCTAACCCTGGATTGCCTATTGGGCCTTCCGGAAGACCACGATTAATGTATGTGTTGTAGGCTGATTTTATTTTTAGGTCCGCCAAAGTGAGTTCGTTCGATTCTTTTCCCAAAAGATAATAAAAAGGAGCGTCAACTTGAAGTGGCATAAGGTTGTCTATTCTTTTCCATAAAATTCCAGAAACAATTGCTTGATCCTCTGGTGTTTTTGCTTCTTTTTCTAAAATTGAGGCCATAATTATGATGTCGCGGAGCGAGTGGCCAGATTCTTTTATCTCGCCCAGAAGCGGTTCTATTTTTGTTTGAAAATTGTCAGTGAATATTTTTTCTACATCTTGCACACTGGCGCGACTGGAAAACAAATATGTGTCGGGGAATAAATAACCTTCATGTGGAGCTAAATCTTTTAGAAAAAGAGACGCGTCGAACCCCGGCAAAGATTCTGCGAGGATTACAGATATGCCTTTGTTTGAAGTGCCTTCTGGAATAGTGACTTTGGCCGACGGAATTCCGGAAATTCCATGAATAGTGCGCCAGGCAATTGTGCATACAGAAGCTGGCTTTTGGAAAAGGTATTCTCCGGCCATTACGCCCTTCCCAACCCCAAGAGAAACCATGCAAAAGTCAAAAGCTATCTCTGATTTAATGATGTGCTCGTTCTGTAGGAGTGTGGAGATTTCTTTGAGCGACTCCCCTTTTGGTATAGTGATCAGTTTCTCTTTCGGGAAATCAGATGGTGGCGCAAAAAAAATGAGGGAAAGAAGCCAAAGAAATACTACTACTCCGATCACAACGATTAAAACAGTTTTTGAAAAACGGGGTTTAATTTTGGAAAAATAAAATTCTAATATTTTTGTTTTTATCTTCTGTATTTTTGAAGGTATTTGTTCCATGTTTTCGTATTATACCTCACAGTGCCCGATAATAGAAAAACCCGTTCTTGCGAGCGGGTTTTCGGGGGTGGCATTTATTAGCCATGCGCAGATAGTGATCCATCTTCACGAAATTTTTGTTCACATTCTGAACAAAATACATTTCCTTCTGCATCACAACTCATTGTGTCGTTGATGTGACGACACACATTTTCGTCTTCATCCAGATATTCTTTGCCATCCGCGATAGGAACAAACACTTTAGCGCAATGGACACAGAATGTCTTTCCTCCTGGAACACGATATATTTCGTGGGTTCCCAATGTGTGTTTAGGACATCGCGTGTCGATTTTCGGTTCAGGGAAAGTAGCTAATATACTCATAAAAAATTTATGAGAAAGAGATAAAGATCAAGCCTGTCCTTGAGTAGGGTCTCACATTCACTTCTCTTTGTCAAACAAAAAAACCCGGGTCAGCGGACCCGGGCATGTAGTGTGTAAACTAAAAAAAATCTCTTCAGAAACCCGTAGGAATGCGAGGGTCAAAGGTACTGCGGGGCTTTTTCTTAAAAGGCGATAAAATTCTGTTTTCTTTTCTCCACGAGCTTTGATCCCAAAGTGTCTCCTCGTATTCTCTCATCCTCTTTTTTTCTTCTTCGGTCAAACAGGTGGATGGGTGTTCCGCTATTTCAAGTTTATCCCGAAGAGCTTGGTATTCTTGGTCGGTTAATAAAACCATAGAGGGGTGTGGAAAAATGTAAAACGAGACTACCAAAAAACTGTTCTAGATGAGAACATAACATACGATACTATCTTTGTCAAATTTGTTTGGGTAAAATTAAAAGAGCCAAAACTTGTGATAAGTTTTGGCTCTTTATTTGGGACGATTATGCTAACCTTTCTCTTTTACCCTTTCAACTAGCCTGCTCAACGAATCGGAGGCGTCAACACAATTACCGTCCTCGTCGCGCGCCACAAACTTGTGGTCGCCAAGCAGAACCCCAAGGGGGCTAGGATCCGCCTTTTCGATACCATATTTATGATTATCTGTATAGACGGTGTCAACAACCTTGTTAGCCATATAGATATGGGGGAAAAATACAAAAACAATAGTACTCTGCCTTGGCCGATGTTGTAAAGATCAAGTTCTCTGCATAGGGCAAAGGTGGAGAAATGAATAATAGTTTCTATCTGAAACTAAACTATACAGTAACAAATGAACTTGTCAATGGTTACCCAATGGAAAAACATTGGTTAAATAGGCAAATTGATTGGAGCTTCGCTCTTTTTGGACGGAATACGACCAAAGGTTGGAGTTTGCGCAACTCCTCCGGGGAAGTGGAATATAGTCGCCAGCTCTTCGGACGTTAGCAAAAACGACTTTCGTGGATGAGGCGGATAAAACCAGGAGCGATGCTTGTATGCTTCAAATTGTTCTTTTCGGTTTTGGTTGATATGCGCCATACCATCTGTGAAAAATTCGGGTATTAAAACAAAGCGGTCAAAGGAATAATATTTCTGCCATGGAAAATCAAATCCAATAGTATGGCCCGTTGGCTTGAAACCGTTTGCATTGCTATTGCTAAATGGCTTAAGAAGACCAAGAAGTGGCGCAATATTGCCGTAACTAAATTTCTCTTTCTTTGCAACGTAGAGAGCTCTGATGCCACAGTCAAAACCGAGCTTTCCCATATGTCGTTCTATGTTTTCTACTGCTTGCGATTCACCTTTTGTTAATATTGGCGGAGGAGCTTTGTCATCTTTGCTTTTTTTGTTGCGTCCAGCCATTTCTTTTACCAGCTCTGCGCCTTCTTTCTTCCAGTCGTCGCCTGACGCTCTGACAAGGATTTGTATCCAAAATTGCTCATCTTTCCCCATAGAACCCAGATATTCGATTATAGAAGTTAGTGGATCAATTTTGAATTCCTCTTCAACCTCCTGTCTGTCCAACCCATAATCCACATAAGTTCTTATAGGCAATGGGTCTGCTTTCGTAAGTTTATATTCGCTTCCAAATACATCCCACTCTCCTTTCATTCCCTTAAAATCAATGTACCTAGTATAATCAGGAACTTCAAAAATTTCTATGTCAGGATATTGAGCATAAAACTGTGTTTCAATAAGATTTTTATATTTTTTTATACAACGAACAAAAAATTTAACGTGCCCCTCAATGGAAACCATCTCCAAAGAAAACCAGTCTTTTACTTTGCCGTGCCAATACTTATCGTGCCACTCGCCTGCGCTGGACTGATACAAAGCACCAAGCGCAATCTCCATAGCAAGCGGAGTTTTTTGGATTTCTTTTGGAAGTTTTATTTCGAGAAGCACCCACTCCATTTTGGCTCTAAAATCAGCCTGAATATAATACATCCACTCGTTCCAAAATATGGATATAAGAATGATCGGCCCCCAAAGAGGAAACCATTGAAAAAGGAAAGAGAAAAAGGCGCCAACTTGGGAGACGAGCTCTATGAGACCTAGAGAATTCATGATATTTATTATACAGGAAAGTGTGAGAATAGAAAAGCCCAGCGTCGTTTGTGGCACTGGGCTTTTCAGAATTGTATTATCCTTCAATTAAAGAATATTTGCCGTCTTTTGCCTTTTTGAAAAGCTTTGTGTCTTGGAGATTAACAAACACAGTATTTTCTTTGACGTATCGCTCTTTTAAGACGCGGTCAATGATTTCTTTTTTTGTAAGCGGACCTTCTTTCTTTAGAATTTTTGTAATCACATCTTTGACCACTCCTTTCTCATAACCCCACGATTTGAGAGCATAAAGACCGCGACCCACAAGCACAAAGCGGTCGTCTTTTATCAATTCATTGTGAGTAGTAGCAACATGCGCTTTTCTGTTGAACACTTCACCGATGGACTTTGCGACCTCGGTAAAGTGCATTGGAGAACCGTGTTTGCGGATAACCAAGTATGCATAATCACGCATTCCGCGAGCACTTACGTTGTGAGATTTGGACTTTCCCCATTCTCCAAGAGGATTTTTTGAAATATCTTTGGAAAGGTTGAGCCACCTTTTAACAATTTCTTCATTCTTGTAACCATCTGAAACTTCTTTCAGGTGGGTAAGAAATCCAGCCATGATTTCACTTTCAGGAATGAGGTCTTCGTTAGAAAGCTTGTCATAAAGTTTCCGAAGCGCATCATGAACTTTCATTGATGTTTTGTCGTCTACAATCCAGCGATGCTTGAAGTGTTCGTCTTCTCTTTCTCGAGAAAACTCATGACCAAGAACAAGGAGGAAGTAAATATGATTTTGAATACTTTCATCTCGCGAGATGTGCATAAGAAAATCTTCCTCGCACACAACACCACCCATTGCTACGATAAGTTTGTGAAGTTCTGCAAAAACAGGGGCTTCTTTTTTGAAAGCGTCTGACTTTTTTATGACGGAAAGAGAAAAATTCTCAATCTGACGAACACGCTCACGAGTAATTTTATAGGAAGCACCAATACCCTCAAGGGTCATTCTTCCCGTAGTTTCTCCGAGACCATATCGTTTTGTGATGACATCGAGTGCTCGCGGTGAAAGTGGCGCGAGAAGACGTTTGACGACTTGCTTTGGTTTGAATGTGATTGATACCATAAAAATTAAAAAAGACGCTAAAGATGAATTTCCACGTACTAAAATTTGGTACACTCTAGCATTAAAGGCGTTTTAAGTCAATAGTTTCTATTTGGTAAATAATTTCCCCCAAAAACCCTTGTATTATATAGGTCTATCCGGCGACTACAAGGCTAAGGAGTTTGCCCTGAACGAAGATTATTTTCTTTATTTCCTTGCCCTCGACCCATTTCAATACTTTCGGACGAGCAAGAACCATTTCTTTAATCTTCTCTTCTGAAGTATCAAAAGGAAGAACAATTGTGTCGCGCACTTTTCCGTTCACTTGTACTGCAATCGTCATCTCCCGCGCAACAATTTTTGCAGAATCAAACGAAGGCCATTTCTCTAAATGTATAGATGTTCTGTTGCCAAGGTCGCTCCAAAGTTCTTCGGTGATGTGAGGAGCAAACGGAGCAAGAAGAACCAGCAGTGTCTCATAGTTGGCCCTCGAAACAGATGGAGCTTTTTCCATATCATTCAAAAGAATCATCAAAGCCGAGATAGCTGTGTTGAAACTAAACGAAGCAATATCTTCGCCTACTTTTTTTACTGCTTTGTGCAAAGATTCTTCAATGATCCTTTCGTCGGCAATATCTCCAACTTTTTCCTTGAGTCGCCAAACGCGTTCCAAGAAACGTCGTGGCCCTATTATTGTTTTTGAACTCCATGCTTTCATATCTTCGATTGGCCCAAGGAACATTTCGTGTAGACGAAGTGTGTCAGCGCCGTACATCTCTTTAATCTCATCCGGACCAATCACATTACCCAGAGATTTGGACATTTTGCGACCATCTTCCGCAAGTATCATCCCCTGGTGACGAAGTTTCAAAAATGGCTCGTCGAATTTAATATATCCAAGTTTGTTTAGCACTTTTGTAAAAAAGCGGGCATACATAAGGTGAAGCACGGTATGTTCAGCGCCACCCATATACATATCAACTGGTAGCCATTTTTCTATCGCTTCTTTTGAGGCAAACTCTTTTTTGTTTTTTGAATCGGCAAATCGGAAATAGTACCAGCTAGAGCAAACGAAAGTATCCATTGTGTCAGCTTCCCTGCGTGCGGGCTTTTTGCATTTTGGACAAACAACATTGTTAAATGTTTTTGAATACTTGAGTGGCGATTCCCCCGTAGGACGAAAATCAACATCGGTAGGAAGAAGCACGGGCAAATCTTTCTCCGGAACAGGTATTTCACCGCATTTGTCGCAATAAATAATCGGGATTGGCGCGCCCCAATAACGCTGGCGGGAAACAAGCCAGTCACGAAGGCGATAGTTTATTTTCTTGACGCCCAATTTTTCTCCCTCGAGCCACGAAGCCATTTTTTCTCGCGCTTTTAGAGAAGTAAGTCCATTGAAGTTTCCGGAGTTCGCCAATTCCCCATCGTCAATAAAACATTCAGAAACAATGCGAAGGTCTGACTTTGCCCCCACGGCTAAATCTTCTGCAGACCTTGGAATAGCAAGTATCGAAGGAGGAAGAACGACTTTTTTGATAGGAAGTTTAAACTTTTTTGCAAACTCAAAATCGCGCAGATCGTGAGCCGGCACTGCCATAACTGCCCCCGTGCCATAATTTCCGAGAACATAGTCGCTCAAAAAAACCGGAACTTTTTCTTTGTTGAATGGATTCACCGCAAAAACTCCTTCGAGCTTAACTCCTGTTTTTTCTTTTCCAAGTTCTGTCCGTTCAAGCTCGGTCTTCTTTTCTGTGGCGCGAATATAATTTTCTACTTCTTTTTTATTTTTTATTTGAGACTCTAAAGTTTTTACCAATGAATGTTCCGGCGCAAGAACTACATACGTCATACCAAAAACAGTATCAATGCGGGTTGTGTAGACGGAGATAACTTCCCTTGTGTCAAAAACTGGCATATTAAACTCCACCCCTTCCGACCGTCCTATCCAATTGCGTTGTGCAGACACTGTCGAGGCTGGCCAATCAACCTTGTCGAGGTCGTTTATAAGACGGTCAGCGTAATCTGTAATTTTGAAGAACCACTGCTCAAGGTCTTTTTGAATTACCTGATTTTTGCATCGTTCACAAATGCCTCCTTCGGCTTGTTCGTTTGCAAGAACTGTTTTGCATGATTCGCACCAATTCACTTTTGCTTTGCTCTTGTATGCGAGGCCATTTTTATAAAGCAAAAGGAAAAACCATTGCGTAAAAGCGTAGTAGTCCGGGCTCGAAGTATCTATCTCGCGAGTCCAGTCATACGAAAGACCTAGGCTTTTTATTTGCTTGGTAAAATTTTTAATATTTTTATGAGTACTGACATCTGGGTGTGTGCCAGTTTTGATAGCATAGTTTTCGGCGGGCAAACCAAACGCATCCCACCCAATAGGGTGAAGGACATTCTGGTCATTCATTCTGCTCCACCTTGAGTAGATGCAAGTGGCTGTGTAATTTTCTACGTGTCCTAGATGTAGTCCATCGCCTGATGGATATGGAAACATATCGAGTATGTATTGCTTCGGTTTTTTACTGTCGTCGCTTGCTTGATAAATTCCCGAGGCTTCCCAGGCGTCCTGCCATTTTTTTTCTATGGTTTTGTGGTCGTAGTTTTTCATATACTTGAATCGCAATTATAACAGATAAAAAATGGTTAGACAATGAATGAATTCTGGGCATTTTTTCACAAAATTCATTTTGAGTGGTATGATACGGCACATGAATACATCCAGAAACGGAAACAATAAAATTAAAGAAGAGAGCAAAATAGAAAGAATGTCTGATGGTGCTACAAAATGGATCGGATCTACAAGCTCTTTAGTGATTCACACCGTATTTTTCGTAGCGATATTTTTTTTAATCCTGCTAGGTTGCGGTCTAGATAGAATTCTTCTTTTCCTAACGACTGTTGTTTCTCTCGAGGCAATTTATTTATCCATTTTCATTCAAATGGCAGTAAACAAAAATACCCGCCAGCTTCATGAAGTTAGCAGGGACATTGATGACATCCAGGAAGATGTCGAGGATATTTCTGAGGATATCGATGAGATTCAAGAAGACGTCGAGGATATTTCTGAGGAGGACTAAATTCTGAACTCAATTACATCGCCGTCTTTTACAATATATTCTTTGCCTTCGATGCGTACGAGCCCTTTTTCGCGAGCCTTTGCATATGAGCCCGCATTAATAAGGTCTTTCCAAAATATAATTTCTGCGCGAATAAATTTATCTTTGAAGTCCGTGTGAATTGCTTGTCCAGCGACAGGAGCTGTCGAACCAACTTTTACTGTCCACCCCCTAGTTTCATCTTCTCCGGTCGTAAAATAGGACATCAACCCCAACATCTCATAGCTCTTTTTGATAAGGTTGTTTACTCCGTCATCTTTTACACCAAGTTCGCTACGGAAAAGTTCTTTTTCTTCGCCCTCGAGAGCCGACAAATCTTGTTCAACGCCGGCATCCACGACGACATGGTGGGCGCCGAGATTTTTTAAACAAGACATCAATTTTTCAAAACGCTCATCACCAAGTTCATCCAAATTTCGTCCGTGGGCTTTTTTATTTAGAACATACAAAATTGGCTTCATCGTGAGGAGCTGAAGGTTCCCGACAATTTGTATTTCATCGGCAGTCAATTGCACAGAGCGAGCAAGGTTTCCTTTGCTTAACGCATCGGATATTTTTTCGAGTAATTCTTTTTCTTTTATTGCTTCTTTTACTCCGCGTTTTACATCCTTTTCAATAGTACCCAAATGTTTGGTCACCGTTTGAGCATCCGCAAAAATGAGTTCTAGGTTTATTGTTTCAATGTCCCCTGTTGGGTCAATTTTCCCATTAACGTGAACTATGTTGTCGTCTTCGAAAATACGCACCACTTCGGCTATTGCGTCCACTTCGCGAATATGCGCAAGAAATTTATTTCCAAGACCTTCACCTTCACTTGCTCCTTTTACCAACCCCGCAATATCCACGAACTCGACTGCAGCAGGAATGGTTTTTGCAGAATTTGAAAATTTAGAAAGTATCTCCAGGCGCTCGTCAGGCACAGCAACAACGCCTACCGATGGATCGATGGTGCAAAACGGATAGTTTTCCGCAGGAACGGATTTTTTTGTGAGAGCATTAAAGAGCGTTGACTTGCCAACGTTCGGAAGCCCTACGATACCTATTGAGAGTGCCATGATATAGATTATTTACCTGTGAGAATTTTTTGAAGTTCGCCTTGATGCGCGCGCATCACTTCCATAGTCGCGGCCTGCTGTGAACGACCTGCTTTGGTTTTCACTTTGATTTCATCGCCGATTTTTTTGAAAAACTCTGGATTTTTGCCCACAAGCTCCACGATACGATCAATCTCAGCCTCTGGCATTCCCTTTAGCTGACGCTTTATAACCTGCTTAAGTAAAAATTCTTTAAACATATGGTGGAGCTTAACAAAAAATAATAAATTTAACAAATGAGCGAAGCGGTAATAGGTTATACGGCTTTTTCTTTTGAGACCGAAGAATTGTGCACCTCAAGCAACGCAAAAAGCAAACTCACGACAAGCGGGCCCAAAATTAAACCACTAGGTCCAAAAAAGGCGATGCCCCCAAGAACTGCTAAGAGAACCAGAAGCGGATGAAGCTCCATTCCTCTTCCAATCAAGTGGGGAGCAAGGAAATTATCCACGAGCCCAACGGCACTTACAGCCCAAATCAAAAGGCCAAACCCCTGAAACGTTTGGTGAGTAAAAAATAAAAAGATTATCGCTGGCACAAGCACAATACTCGTCCCAAATCCAGGAATAAATGAGGTAAACGCCGCAACGCTACCCCAAAAGACCGGCTGAGGGATACCAAACAAGGCAAACCCAATAGAGGCAACAGTTCCCTGAATAAGCGCTATAAACAAACTACCCCTCACAACGGAAGTGGCGGAGCGTTCGAGTTTGTTCAAAATCATTTCATCGTAAACATCATCAAGCGGGCTCAAAACGAGTAGCGCTTTTTTCATCTTTGCGCCATCTTTAATGAAATAGTAAAGAGAAATCAAAAATACACAGAGACTCATGAAAATTTTTGTAACATTAGAAAAGATAACGGTGAAATTTTGAAGAATGATATTGAGACCTTGTTTTATGTACTCGCCTACATTGACCAAAGAAATGTGCGCTTCTGGGAAAAATTTCTGCATATCCGCAAGCCACATATTAAGGGCAACAAGCACACCGCCAACCCCATTGCCGTTTGTTAAAGATCCATATATCTGCCCGACCTCCTGAAAGATCTCCAAGCATAGGAGTACGAGTGGAACCAAAAGCCCAAATGCGACAATAAAGGTTGTCACGAGTGCCGAAAGTGTACGCCATTTACCGAAAAACTTGCTTACTCTTTTATTGATGGGATTGCAGACAAGAGCAAACACGATAGCAAAAACTACCGCGTAGAGAAAGGGCTGAAAGATAAAAAAAGTAAGCACAAGGGTCGCCAAGATAGCTCCCGGCAAAAAATAAATTCCAATTTTTTTATTAAACATAATTGTATTATAACACTAAATACCCTCTTGCGAATGTTGTACTTCTAAAAATATTAACTTGTTTCGGGCGGGACGACACAAGCATTGAATGCCTGAACTTCCCCGTTGTACTTAAGTATCAAGGCATGATTTATTGATATAGAATCCTCGTACTGCTTAATGAGAGAGTTGTATTCCACTACATAAGTATTATAAAACGGGTTGACCGGAGAAGTTTTGTCTATCAAAGCTTTTTTAGCATCTATTGCTGTTCTCAAATTTGCGATTTCGGTATTATTTGTATCAATTTGAACTTTCAGGTCCTTCTCAAGGGTGGGGCACGCAGAAAGTGGCATACCAAAACTTTGAACCGCTAGCCACGTATTGTTCCCCTTATACATTCCTTTTCCAACAGCAACCCCTATTTCTTGAAAACGCGTGTTTAGAATATTTGCGCGGTGTCCAGGACTATTCATCCAAGCGTCAACTAGTTTCGCATCATTTCCAAAGTCGCCAAGCGCGAGATTTTCTCCAACCAAAACATAAGCATAGCCAGCCCTATTTGCAAGTTCGGCTGGCCCATCGCCTGTCGGCGAAATATGCTCAAAATATTGTTTTGCAAACATATCATCGAGCTTCATTTTGGCATCTTGGTCAAGAAATAAATTTTCGGTCAGAGCAGGAAGACCCCCGTTCTGCGCGCGAGCAAGATTGGTGTATGCAATGACTCCATTTGTCGAGAGCGTGTCGGACGATGGAGCCGAAGAAACGGGCGCGCTAAGTGGCGTTGGCGCAATTACGACAAGAGAAGGTTCTGTTTGGGATGCAACTTTTGGCAACGAGCTGGCTTTTGCAGTTACTACTTTTGGACTTGCAACTTTTTTTGTAGTAGTAGCAACCCCTCGCGCCACGAATGGAATTTCCACAGGAGCTTGTGGGATTAGATTTTGTTCAAGAGATGTATAAAGAGATGTGGCTCCTGCGCCGATGGCGAGGAGAATGCTAAATACGATCTCAACTAGTTTAGTTAACATAATGATATTTTAGCACAACAAAATGACAAAAATTAAAAAGTATTACTTTTGAGCCGACTTCTGCGCTTCTAGAAATAGAAAAAGTGGAATTTCCATACGCGCGCGATCTTCTGCTTCTTTGCGAGGACCTTCCTCGCTCTCTCTGTGAGAAAGCCACTCCTCCAAGCGCGCAACACTAAACCCAGCATTTGCAAGAGTTTTGAAATAATATTGAAGAGGTCGATGAAAGGACAGCGTTGTAACTATGCCGGGATGGCTTGGGTTCATATCTATAACCGCTTTGCTTTCGGTCATATAGCGATCAATCCGCCTGTACTGCGTTTTTGTTTCTTCGTCGTAAGCCCAAGAACTTTCTTTTGGAATACGAAAAGCCGGATGGTTCAAAACAATAAAAAGTTTTCCGCCTGGAGCTAAAATGCGTGCGCATTCTTTGAAAACTTTATGCGGAGCTTCTATATTTTGCAAAGAAAGAACAATGGTAATTTTCTCAAAATATCCATCTTGAAAAACTCCGAGGTCGTCTGCTGCACGTACAAAATATCTAATCTCTTTCGGAGATTGTTTTTGAGCAAGCGCTATGAGTTCTTTTGAAATATCTACTCCGGCAACTTCCGCTCCTTCGAGAGCAAATGCGCGAGAAAAGAAACCTTGACCGCAAGCCAAGTCAAGCACTCGAGCACCTTTTTTGATGCTCATCGCTCGGACCAAGTTTGGCAAAATTACCTTTGTTTGGTAGGTGTCGTCGCCCTGTTCGAGTAATTTGTCATACCAGCCGGCAACCCCGCCCCAAGAGGTCTTTTTTGCCACAAATGTGCCCTTTTTAGACGTCTTTTTGGTTTCTTTTTTGTCTCCTATCATATTAAAAATGATTCTAGCATAAACACGGAGCAATCCTATAAATTCTCGAGTGTCCTCCAAATAGCGTACATTGCATAGCTATCTAAGCCGCAGTATGTTTTCAAGTCTTTAATAATTTTATTCTTCTCTGTTTTTGAAATTTTGGTTGTGGTAATTTTGTTCCAACTCTCTGATGCGGTTCCACCTTCTTTTATTGCAAGATTTTTGTATGAAAGTTCGGGCGCAAGCACAGGCAAAATTTTCTTTATAGATGTGCTTCCGCGAAAATTTTTATGCACATAAAACTGTTTTTTAAAAACATCCATTAGGTCGTAAAGTCGAGCGTTCACAGAATCCATAAATTCTTTAGCTTCTGGAATTCTTTCTGCTATTTCTTCATTTCGCCCACGCTCAAAACCCTTATTCCATACAATAACGCTTCCCGTGGGTCCAATGTCCTCTTGCAAGGCTTCTGCAAGCGCCATACTCGGGTCATCTTTTTCGGAATACAAAAATTCAAAATGTTCTGGTTCTTTATCGTCTGGCGAATGAAGCACGTGCAACGAATACTGGAAAGGAATGTGGTCGTAAGGGGAAAATCCATCAAAACGAGGAATCGCCGATGGGAATGTTTCGTAATCCAAAAAATAAAGCGGAAAGGTTAGTTTCTCAAGCTCCTCTCGTATGCTTTCTCTATCAATAGTTATTTTGTCAAAGACGTGAGCATCAATTTGGTTTTGTTGAATTTCAGAAAAGTCCATACTTTCTGGAATGTTGTGAAGTTCAAAAATATTTCCATCAATAAGTTCTCGAAGTTTTGCTTTGCTTAACCCAATCCGTGAAATGTCGTGGACGCTATATTCCGGTATATTCGGATTTGAATAATCAAACGTGGTGCAATGACCTGACCTGCCTTTAAAAATGCAAGAACAAGGGCCCTTTGGTTCAGTTTTATTTGAGAGATACGAGAGGGCGGTCTCCATCTCCTCCGCTACATCTTCGCACAAATCTTCTATTTCAGAAGTAACGTCGTCTATCTTAAATAATTTTGTTATTTCGAGTTCGCCTTCGCGCACATAATCTTTATTCAAATACAAAAGTTGCATTTTGCCGACATCCAAACCGCACATACGAAGCAAATTTACTTGAAAAGCCAGGTCGTAATAGTGAATATTTTCGTCTATATCGTTGGACGCTTTGATTTCACAAATAGTGTACCTCCCTGTTTCCTCGTCCAATTTCAAAACGTCAACAGCCGCCAGAAATCCTTCTTTGTGAAAGACCGGTTGAAAAAGAGTTTCTTCTTTTGCCTCCAAGTATTCAGCAGTTTCTTCCTCCGCGTCTTCGTCGCGACCATGAATTAAAACGCCTGTTGGAAAAAGCTCTCGAGCCACTTCTTCAACCTCATTTCCTGTTTGTATAATTAGTTTTTCAAAAGACGACAGCGGGTATTTCTTGTAAATATCCGGTCGATGCTTTTTAAGCCAAGCATTCTTGGGGCAATCTCGATAAACAAGATAATCAGTTTTTGATATAGTCATTGGCATATTTACACTAATTGTACCACAGCACGCAAGTTTGGTCTTGTGTTTTTCGGGGTTATTTTTATTCCTTCCAATTTAATTCTAGAGTCCGTTAGAAAATAAATTATAATCTTTGGGAAAAAACTTTTTCGCCATATGAAAAATTGTGTAAGTGATGAAAAAAGCGGACAATACGTCTATTGAATAGTGCAGATGTCCGAGCAGTACTACAACAGCAAAAATAAATGAAGATGCAATAAACACGTATCGCAATTCCTTGTTATTCCAAAACATAAGCGCGAGGAGAAACGGGAGACCTACGTGGCCAGAAAAAAATAAATCAGCGCCAAATGTGAAATTTCTGAAGAAAAATACATCGGGATTAAAAGCAACTGTTCTAGGAAAAGGACCCATATGGGTTAGCGTGATAAACACCGAGCGGATGACGGTAAAGAGAGCAACACTCTTCAAAACAAAAGGAATCCTGTTGGGTTCTACAATGCAAATATAAGCCACAAACAACCAAAGAATTAATGGCCCGTAGGTAAAAATGCCGTCGACATTAAAAACAGGAGTATTGCTCAAAACAATGTCAGTCACTGGGTTGCTGGCGATTTCTGTGGCATACATTCCAGCATAGAAATTTACGAACATACTTAAAGCAAGAAAAGCGACAGAGGTAGCGCACGCCAATAAAAAGCTTTTTTGTGTAAAATAGAATTTATTTTTTTGAAACATACGAATTGTACAATGATAACACGTTGCTTTTTACAAAGTCCACTGTATTCCCTTTTCGCCTTGTTTTTCAAGGTATGCGTTGGTCTTACTAAAAGGTTTGGAACCAAAAAAAGCGGTCGCCGAAAATGGCGATGGATGAGCCGATTCAAGTACGAGATGTTTATCTACATCAATAAGTTTTTTCTTCTCCCTCGCGTATCTTCCCCACAAAATAAACACGATATGCTCTTTTTTGTCGGACAATGTGCGAATGACCGCATCCGTAAAGTTTTCCCAGCCTTTGTTTTGGTGAGAACCAGGATTACCGGCGCGAACGGTCAGCGTGGCATTCAAAAGAAGCACTCCTTGTTTTGCCCAGTGTTCAAGGTTACCGTGCGCCGGCATTTTCCCGCCAACATCGTCAATAATTTCTTTATAAATATTCCGGAGGGACGGTGGCATGGCCACTTTTTCAGGAACCGAGAAGGACAACCCATGCGCTTGTCCCGTGCCGTGATATGGGTCTTGACCCAAAATGACAACTTTAACTTTGTCGAACGGGCATAACTCAAATGCATTGAAAACAAATTTTGGTGGCGGATATACTCCCCCATTTTTGTATTCACTTTTTACAAATTCCGCGAGTTCCGAAAAATAAGGAGCTTCAAATTCTTCTTTAAGCGCCTTTTTCCACGACTGTTCAATGCGGACTTCCATACAAACAAAGATAGCACAAAATTTAGTTTGCTATATATTTTTTGTTGATTCTAATCGAGACATAACCAAGCCCAATAAATATAAAACCAAGAACAATGAGAGAAATTGGCCAACCAACGGAATCTGCAAAATATTCGCTTGTGATATACGAAACATGGGCAATAAGGAAAATGGTGCTCACAACTAAAATGCTACGGCTTTTCATATACACCGACAAATAAAGACCTCCAATCACAAGAAGGAAGTAAACCATCTGCCATGGGACCGAATCGAACACCTGCGAAAACGCAGCACCAAGAAATCCAGCTATACCGAAAAAGTAAAGAATCCCAATAAGCTGTTTATTCCAGCCGTCACGGAAGGCATGCGCGAGTAAAAGATAGCTTGCGCCTATCGCCATAGTGAGATAAGCGTACAAATCCTTGAACATATAAGATTCGCCATCAACAATCGCTCCAACGACAAGATAAACAAATGCTGTGCCGTTTGCTATCGCAAAAAAAGTCAAAATGGCATTTTTGTGAACATAGTTCAACAATAGATAAAACGCAAAGATAATTCCAAAGGTGATTGCAACTGGCCACAATGAGACAAAATCTGTATTAAGTTCAGAAAGGGTTACCATTGCTCCTCCGGGAATCAATACGCCCCCGATAAAATGGAAAATTGCCCCAAGTTTCTCCTCTGGTTTATTTTTGAGCAACATCGAACCAAGGAAGGCAAAGAGAAAGCCGAGCCCCAGTGTAACCGAGATGCGCCCCAAAGACCCTATGTCATACCAAATTTGACGAACAAAAAATACAATCCCAACAATCACGATAGCTGCGCCCAAAATATACAACATCTTTGTCACGGAAAAAGGTGTGGCATTTTTTGAATTTCCACCCACAATTTCTCTCTGTGCGTTAGTCGCAATGCCAAAACGACTTGCGACTTCTTCGCGACTTATCTCTCCTGTGCTTATTTTGGCAGAAAGCTCTTGTAACAATTGTTCTTTATTCATAAAATAAATTTTTTATTATTAATTTCTTCCAGGTAGCACCCATCCAATAAATTGAAAATTGTTTTGGTAATAATACTGATCGGTATTATTTATGAGGTTAATCTTGCTCCTACTTTTTCCTTTTGTAAGATAATAACCAAAGGAAGAGTATCCTCCATCAAAAGGGAAAAAGTCTCCACCGCTTCTATCATAGTAGCTCGAAACTGTAACACCGTCAGGAGATGTTAAAAGATTGCTAAGTGTCATCGCTTGCGCTTCAGTAAGTGTTATTTCCCTACTCTCATTCTTTTCTGTATCGTGTAAAAAGATTCGATCGGTATATTTTTCATTAAAATCCAAGATACCGTTTTTGTTGAGGTCTTGCGTCATGTCAACGGGGTTAACGACAAACTTATCGCCAGCAACTGAATATCGTTTTTGGAGATAACTGTCGCAACGGTACGAATAATAATTATTGCCATCGGTGCAAGCTGTGTATACAAAGTTGTATTTAGTGGAAAGGAAAAGCGATGGGAGATAAGTACTCAAAGCAACAACAACTATCAATACGATTGGTAATATAAAAGCAAGCAATATGGCGAAGTTTTTCTTTATAAATTCTTTCATAGTTTAATTATACCACTATTTGACGGAGTAGTTAATCTTCTCAATACATGGCTCGACAACCCTGTAATTAGGACGTTCTCCTGTCTCTATTGGTTACAACCATCAAAAAGACTTTGTTTTGCAAGCCATTTGTAAATTTTTTTCTCGTCCTTTTTCAACCACAATATATTTGAATTAATCTTCTCAAGCGCTTGGAGAATAGTGCGGTCTGCGCTAGGAAGCGGATTCTCTTTGAAGAAAGTTTTTATATCGTCATGCATCGATTTAAGTGTGTTGCGGTTGAGAACCGATACAATGGTTGACAACATATGGTTTCTTTTACCATATTCTTTTGTTATTTTTTTCCAATTTTTCTTTATAAATTTCCAACCAAGAATACGGCCATACGGATTGATGAGCACGTACGCAAACCCGTATACCTTGTCCTGTAAACGAATATGGTCAGTCATAATAAATGCGAGTGCCTGCTTAAGGATTTTTCTGTCACGAGACGCCGTGAGCGCAAAGAACAGGCGGTCTTTTTCTTCGGGCATATTTTCTTTTTCACAAAGAGCCCTGACTTCATCAAATTCTTTCTGACCACCATTCCGAACAATGCTTGCGTATATTAAACTGCGAAAATCTGCTCCGATTGGTTTGATTTTTCTATTTTTGAAACGATTTTTTGCTTCTTCCACTACTTCGATATTCTCAAATGACGCCCCAGCGCTAAGAACAAGGATGCGTAAAAGCGCGTCGTTGTGTGGTTCTCCTTTTCGGGGCTCCCAGCCGACATAACTTATAATCTTCGACAAAATATTCTGCGCGTAAACTTTGAAAAGTTCATAGGATTTTGAACCGAATAAAAGATTATGGAGAGAAGCAAGCCCAGAAATGATTTCAACCCAAACAATATATTCTTTTTCATTTCTATAAGCCAAAAGCATTTCAAGCAAATAGACAACATCGGATTGTTCAGCTTCAGCAAGCGCAAATAAATCACGAATAATACCAAGTCTGTCTTGTGGTGTGAGCTTTTCTTCGGAAAGCGCTACTTTGAGCTTTGCCAAGAGATTACCGTCATACTGCGTGCGATACATTGAACCCTCAAAAGGATTAAGCTTTATGAAGGAGAGCGGAGCGGGTATTGAAATACTCTTTTTATCCATAAGCCCAAGTGATTCAACACCGTTTGAACTTATAAATGAAAGTGGTATCGGCCAAAGTGTTTTTTGTCCCGATTCCCTGGCGCTAACCCTGCTTGAAAAATACCGCTTTTGTGAAATATCCAACTTTTTACTTTTTTGATTGATTGACACAGAGACAAGCGGATAGCCCGACTTTTCTGTCCAGATTTCCATCATTTTTTTGACAGGTTTTTTGGAAATTTTTTCAAAAGCATCCCATAAATGGATAGTTCTCGTATTTTTGTAACTATGTTCTTTCAGATAGAAACGCAAGCCGTCACGAAAATCTTTTTCACCCAGATAGCTTGCAAGCATACCTATTACCGTAGCTCCCTTGCTGTAAGAAATAGCGTCAAACATTTCACAAATCTCGTCTGGGTTATGTATTTGAACTTCTACAACGGGGTGAGTGTTTTTAAGCGCATCAAGCTTGAGCGAACGAGCGAGGTCGTCTGTCACAAATTTTTCCCAAATTTTCCATTCAGGGAAAAGCGTATCGATTACAATGTATGGCATGTACGACGCAAATCCTTCATTGAGCCAAAGGTCCGCCCACCATTCCATAGTGACTAAATTGCCAAACCACTGGTGTGTAATCTCGTGGACAATAACATTCGCAACACTTTCTCGCGCGGACGTAGAACTGTGTTCCTTGTCAACCAGAAGCAATTCTTCACGAAATGTTATGGCTCCCCAATTTTCCATTGCGCCAGCGGCAAAATCCGGAACTGCAATCAAATCAAGCGTATTGAGGGGGTATGGAATATCAAAATATTTTTCATAAAATTCCAAGGTACGAACTGCAACATCAAGCGCAAATTTCCCCTGCTCTTTTTTCCCAGGAACCGCGATAACTCGGACAAGGACGCCCGAGCTTGTTTTTTGCTCTAACCATTCAAAATCACCAACAAGGAAAGCGAGAAGATATGTGGACATCTTCGGTGTCGGAGCGAAAGAGACGATTTCGAAACCAGCTCGATGCTTATTTGTTGCAACAGGCAAAGTGTTTGATACTGCGGTTTTATTTTTTGGAATAATCAAGTGCACTGCAAAAACTGCTTTCTGCGCTGGCTCGTCAAAACAAGGAATACATCTACGCGCATCGGTCGCTTCAAACTGTGTTGCGGCCATAAAACGATTCTTCCCGCCCACCGCATACTTACTTTTATAAAAACCTCGCATATTATTTGCCAATATCCCAGAAAATTGAAGGTGAAGTCTTGTTTCACCTTTCTTTATTTGTTTTGAAAAGACGAATGTCGCTGTTTCTAATTCTTTGTCGTATAAAATTTTTTGTGCTTTTATTTTTTCTTTACCACACAAAAGATTGGCGCTCGTGATGTCTAAATCGTTTGAGTGCATGGTGATTTCTTTTACGTTTTTCTCCAGTTTAATCGTTATCGTTTCTTCCCCCTTAAAAGTATGAGCTTCAAGGTCTGGTTCAAGTGTAATTTCATAGTGGACCGGAAAAATATGTTTAGGCAGTCGTTCCGATTTATTTTTATCCATATGTCTGGCACTATAACAGAAATCTCCATCTTGGGGAAATGCGCGAGTTTGTGTGGAACCAAGAGGATTCTCCTTCGACTAAATTTTTGTCGTCACAAAAATTTGTCTAGGCACTGGCTCGCGGCCTTCGACAGCTTCCCCGACATCGCTCCGCCATTCGAATCCTCTACAAAAGCAAAACTTTTGTGGATCCAAGAGGATTCGAACCTCTGACCTTTCGCGTGTGAAGCGAACGCTCTAACCAGCTGAGCTATGAATCCGTATTGAAATTTCCGCGGAAGCATCCCATGCTTCCGGTTGAGAACAGTGTCGGGGTGCCGAGATTTGAACTCGGAGTCTCACGAACCCGAATCGCGCATGTTACCGTTACACTACACCCCGACACTGTTCTCAACCCCAAATCCCGCATGTTACCGTTACACTACGCCCCGTATTGCTCTAGCAACATTCAGGTTACCAATTTTGCACCTTGTTGGCAATATAAAACTAAAAAGCCCACGCGATAATGTTGCGTGGGCTTCAGTACAAAAAATTCGTTCTCGTTATGCAAGAGCAAACTTCTTGCTATTTTGTTCCATTCTCCAATTGTAGATTGCAGCTCCCTGCTCCCATATCTGGTCTAGTAGAATCTCGGCGCTTTTTTGCATATATTCGGTGATTTCTTCAGATGATTTGCGTTTTGCTAGGGCAAGACACTTTTTGATTATCTTGTCATCAAGTGGAATATTATCTCCTGTTTTTTCTTCCATAATTTTCGCCCACAAATGAGCGAAAATAACAACGCTGTGGTCATTTTTTTCTATCTGCGCAGAAATAAACCCTTCCATGCTTTTCAAACCTTGACGATACTTGATCTGTGGAAGTTTTACATGGTTTTCCATATAACATACTGGGGAAAAAGAAATAAAAAGAAACTGGGTTTTATAAAGAACTGGGCTTGGAATGAAAATTCCAATTAGTAGAAAACTGTATCACAAGACAGGATTTTAGTCAAAACATCCCATAAATACTTGTGTCTTGTGGAAAAATGTTCGCTATTCGACAAAAATAGCTGTATAATATATGTAAATGGAAAGCACTACGGTGGAACTTAAAAAAAGGGGTTCGTTTTGGATCAAAGTCGTCGCCCTTGGATGTGTATTTTTTCTTTTGTGTTATCTCCTCTGGCCAAACGGCGCTCCATACCAAAAGTACGAACAGTATTTTAGCGCCGAGAACGCCACACCCAAACAAATTGCTGACGAGCTTTATACGAAGGGCTATTTGAAAAATCGACTTTCATATTTTACTTTGCTTATACAAAATGAAATTTTAAAAGGAATAAAAACAGGTGGATATTTTTTGTCAGCAAGTATGAACGTCGCAAGCATTTATGACTCCCTCTCACATCCGGAATACAAATCCATAACAATCGCGGAAGGTCTTCGCAAAGAAGAAATTGCGCAAATATATCAAAAAAATCTCAACTGGACAGACGCTGAAACAGAAACGTTCGCAGAATCTCGGGCGTGCTATGCTGATGACTCCGAAGGGTATCTTTTCCCATCAACATACTATGTTGCTATTGATTCAAAACCAGAAGAAGTAAAGGAGCAAATGAAAAAACGTTTTGAGGAAACAGTTGGGTCGCCTATCGGGAGCAAAGACCAAGGCATTTTAAATCTTGACACCACGATTACCATTGCTTCTATCATCCAGCGAGAATCGGGGGGCAAAAAAGATATGAACCTCATTTCAGGAATCATCTGGAATCGCATTTTTGACAATATGGCTCTCGATATCGATGCGACACTTCAATATGCTAAAGGCAATGATGGAAAATGGTGGCCAAAAGTTAAGCCTGAAGACAAATACATCAACTCTCCTTACAACACATATCAAAATAAAGGTCTTCCACCGGGCGCAATCTCAAATCCAGGACTTGCGGCAATAGACGCGGCTCGCAATCCAGAAGACACCGATTGCTTATTTTATTTGCATGACAAAAACAGAAAGATTCACTGCTCAAAGACATACGAGCAACACCTAGCGAAAATAAAGATTTATCTTAAATAGTCCAGCTAGTTGGTGGGTCCAACAAAACAAGGACTGTCCTTTCTAAATTCTTAAGGACAGACCTTGTTTTTAGCGTTGTTTTTTAAAAGTTTTAGCAATTGCTTTTACCACCCCCTTATCAAAAGGTTTAGGCAGAATACAATCTACTGTCGGCTTTTTTACGCACGAAGCCAGGGCTTCGGCAGATTTTACGAACATTTTTTGTTCAAATTGCGGTATTTTGCTATCTAATATTCCACGGAAAATGCCGGGGAAACCGAGAACATTATTCAGTTGGTTGGGAAAATCTGAACGACCGGTTGCAACAATAAAAGCCCCAGCGCTTTTGGCTTCATCCGGCATAATCTCCGGAGTTGGATTAGCCAAGGCAAAAATTATCGGCTTTTCATTCATAGTCCTTACCATATCTTTAGAAAGTAAGCCGGCCTTGCTTACTCCAATAAAAATATCTCGTCCTTTTATGGCGTGAGCTAAATCACCAGAAATTTTTTCATAGTCGCCAGTTTTTTCTTTGATGAATTGAAGTAGCTTTTTCTTTTCATTATTCAAATCCGAACGATTTTCTGACACAATTCCCCTACTATCAACTACAATTATTTTTTTGAAACCGTACAGGGCAAGCATCTTTGCGATAGCTGTTCCCGCTGCTCCGACTCCATTTATTAAAATTTTAACGTCACCCTTGCCGATCTTTCTTAATTTCAAAGAATTTATCAAACCAGCCAAAACCACCGTCGCAGTCCCGTGTTGGTCATCATGCATTACAGGAATATCCAATTCTTTTCTTAACCTCTCTTCTATTTCAAAACAACGTGGAGCAGAGATGTCTTCCAAATTAATACCACCAAAAACCGGAGCGATTTGTTTGACTGCCTTAATTATTTCTTCCGTATCTTGCGTGTCTAAACAAATTGGAAAAGCGTCCACGCCAGAAAATTCTTTGAACAAGAGCGCCTTGCCTTCCATCACCGGTATCGCCCCCAAAGCTCCTAAATTACCCAAGCCCAATACAGCCGAACCGTCAGAGACAACGGCAACCATATTTTTCTTAACGGTGTAGTCGTAAACCTTCTTGTGGTCTTTGGCAATTTCAAGACAGACCCCTGCCACACCCGGGGTATAAGCCAAAGAAAGATCCTCCTTGTTTTTTACTGCGACCTTGCTTTTTATCTCAATTTTACCCGAATGCTTTTTATGCAAAGCCAGCGACTTAGTATATATATTTTTCATGTGGCAAAATTATACCACTATTTTTTCTTATTTTTTCTCCAAATAACCAAAAATGAAGCGAGAAGAATAGCTATCATTATCCACGCGCCAGTATTCCAAGTTATTACACCATTTCCGAAAAAAGCAGAAGCAGCTTGGTTTGAATTGTCTACTGCATTATTGTTTGCCGTAACTCCCGTCGAAGATGCTTGGTTCCCCTCTCCGTTTTGATTGCCTGTTGGTTCTCCGACACGGAAAGTGTTTGCGCCCGGCACGGCTACTTCTCCTTGAGCCACTGGATTATTTTGTTCCTCGGTTGGTGTAGCGAGAGCAAGCGTTGGATTGGTTTCAATTGTACCGTCTTTTCTCAACATAAAAGTATGCTCGTAGCTCACCGTTGGCGGAGATGCTCGCGATATGACTCTATAAGAATATATTTGCTCCGGCACGAGTCCGAGAAGTGTAACGGTATGGTATGTCACTTTTGTTAAATCTTGAGCCGTCCCCTGTGGATACCCAAAATTGTCTAGCGTGAGATTTAATACGTACGGGCCACCTGAAGCCAAGCCGTAAACAACCTGACTTGTCGAAAGCAAGTTTGTATTCCAAGTTACAACCGCGCTATTCGTCTGTGGTGGCAAAGTGCTGTTTATGGACTCGTCACTTATAACAAGATATTTTGGGCCGATAATTATTGGTCCACCGCCAGCGCCTCCACCCACAGGATTTTGTTTGCCGACGGACACAGTTGTATCATCAACCACTACATCGAGGTCCTCAAAACCTATTTGAAGGTTAAAACCCATCGTGCTGTTTTGATATTCATCGCCTGCCGTAGTTTTGAAAGTAGCGGTAAAGTCAAACTGCACCGATGAATTTGCCGGCACTTGCGGTAAGACTATTTCCGGTTTGCTAAACAAATCAGAGAAAGTATCGTCGTATAAAATCGTACTGTCTTGCTTTATTACAAGTCCTACGACACTTTTCAAATCCCCTGTGTTGCTTACATTAATAGTGCGCAAAATGGCGCGATGCGGAACTCCAGTCGTGTTGTTTAGTTTTACCCACTTGGTAACAGAATCACCCGGAACAAAATTCACACTGTTAAAAAGCGGACTTTGCTCAAATTGAACGGTCGACGCCTGTGCATTTGCCGGGCTGAAAGAACTCGCAAAAACCGTTGCTAGCAATGTTAGATATATTAAATTTTTAGTGATTTTATTCATGGTGATTTATGGGGTTACGGGTGCTTCCGCTACGGCAGGCGTTTCTACCACAACCGCTGGCTCTGGTTCCGGAACGACTACCGGCTCAACCACGGAAACAGGCTCTACGACAGGAGAATCGGGCTCTGCGATAGTCTCCTCTGTGGCTGTTGGTTCAACAATTGGAGCTACTGGTTCTGTTTCTGGAATCGCCTCGTCTTCTTGCGACGAAGAAGGGTCAACTGTCGGTGGTGTAGCCTCCGGAGGAGCCGAGATGCTTTCATCTGCATCAATCTGTTCAGGTATTGCGGGAGGAAGTGTGTCGTCGGGCACAACCTCATCAGTTGGTGGGTTTTGAACATCTGGAGGCGCGATCACTTCCGCCCCACCGCCACCCGTCGTCGCATCAGGCAAAGCATTCACCACTACTTCTTCTACTTTGTTTGACGTTCCAGGTGTTGGTATTGGATCAACCCAAGCTCCCACGCCATCAGGAATTCTAGCGTAAGAAAATCCTTCTGGTTTTTCTGTGGTCCAAGAGTAGGAATCAACCAAAACTCCACCAAGACTAATTCTATTCGTAAACAATCTAATGCTATCCGCATCATTATTTAGAATAAAGTCACCATCGCCATTGCGGTAAACCACAAGGAATCCATGAGAAGCTATTGTGGTGCCACTGCCAGTGTGCGCATTATCCACCGGCACTTCTCCAACATCAGTAGAATCATAAATATACCAACCGTTCAGATCGAAGCTGACGTTGCTGTTGTTGTAAAGTTCCACCCATTCACCTCCCGGCATTGGCGCATCGTCTAGTCCAGTCGGATTTGGTAATACTTCGTTTAGTACCACCGCTTTGCCGATTCGAATAGAGCCCAGTTTTTCCTTTACGCTCGAAAAACCGGTGGACGAATTTGGTAAATCACCTTGCCAAGCTGTATAAGTCCATTTGAAGAAACAGGTTTTCCCCCACACGCTGGGCGGAGTGCTTGGGGCAACCGTAAAACCGAAATTCCAAGCAGTGTTTGTTGTTGAGGTCGCGGTGGAAGTAAAATCTTTTATGAGTCCCGTGTAAGTGCTCGTCGGGCTGGTTGCAGTCATTGTGACATAGTCGCAAGCTGACACGTTGGCGCCAGAAAGTGTGGTTTTCGCAATATATTGAGAACCTAAACTGCCGGTATTTGAAATATTTATTGAAGTAGAAGTGCTGTCCGTCGGATACAACAAATCCGAATTAAAGGCGGTTGTAGAATCCATACCCAGAGTCAGAGTTCCCGCGGTTAAAGTATTTCCAACGGAGGACTCTGTATCACTATAATATGCGACAGTTTCATTGACATTCAGAACGCCAGAGAAAATTGAGACGACAACCAAAACTGCTAACAATTTAGAAAATTGTTTTTTACTCCAAAAAAGATATTTACTGTTGTTCTGTAACATTTTCATCTTTTTTTAATGCAACCTTTCCTTCCCTCATTTTTTTAATTTCCTTGATGATTTTTTGTATTTCATCATAAACGATGATGACTGCCGGAATAACTATCACGAGCATCAAACCAACCGGCTTCTTCAAAAAATCCACAATGTACCCGAGAAATGGTATTGAAAAATAAACCTTGCCCAAAACTTCTTTTTGCGAAACTTCCTTGCTGTCTTCGGAATTGTTGGCGTCGCCTCTTGTTTTGTAAACAATCTCGCCACTTACCGCTTTCATTTCTGCGATACGATGAGTGGTTGGAATTTCGGTTTTTGTATTTTTTCCGAAAGTTATAACATCCCCAATCTTATAATCAGAAATTGGTTTAATTATCACCACACTTCCGGTATGAATGGTTGGCTCCATAGATCCGGACAGCACCGAAAGCACCTTGATATTGCCCGTAATTGGAAAAACAGAAACTATAAGCAAAGACGCAAAAAATAATATTGCGATGAGTGCTATGTAGTAAATTGTTTTGAAGGTTTTTTGCATAGGGTACGTCAAAACTTAACTCAAAACCCCCATACTCAATCCCTCTTGTTAGAGAGATTGAGAAGCGAGATTCGAAGTTTATTCTGTCACTCCACCACTGCCACCAACCTGTTCAAGAGAGGTGAGAACATCAAAACCTAGGGTATCTGTCTGTATGATATTTTGATTATATGCTGGATAAGTCCATGCTGTTGGAAGTTGCCACATAACAACTAGATCAACAGATTGATCAGCTGTCATTGTCATTATATCGTTCCATCCTGTTAGCATATTGCTCACACTAGTGTAGTGAAAGTCACCACCCCAGAATCCTGGATAAATTGCTTTTTGTCCGCCATAGGCAAGCTGATAATCTCCGGCGTCAAAAACTCCATTTCTGTTCACATCGAGATAAGCGGCAATCACAAATGATAAATCCAAATCACCTCCGTTGTCATAGTCGCCAGCTTTTATTTCTGGATCAGTCAGAGGACCACCTTCAGATTGAACCATATTTGCGATTTTTACATCCAAATCACCATTCAAACTGCCTGTAGCGTTTGTCAGAGTAACTTTGCCTGTGCCAGATTGACCAGGATAAAGATTTGCAACGCTAAATGGAATTGGATTGCCAGCACCAAGCACTAAGTCCAATTTCCCAGCACTAAAGGTATTTCCTGTTGATGTCTCCGTATCCGAGAAGTAAGCGCGAGTTGCGCCGACTGCTCCGATGGCGACGGCTGCGATAACACTCAAGCTTAAGATAATTCTTTTCATAGTTTATTTCTTAATTATTATTGTTGAACAGCATCAAAGGTAACACCCAAGTTGCCACTCAATCCCTGATAGCCGTTTCCAGCACCTGCAGGGAAAGTAATGTCTACTTCACCTGCGTCACTAGCGTCAGTACCACCAACTGCTGACAAAGCTTCGGTAGTAGTGGCTACACCATCAACTCTAACCGCACTGACAACTGGCGCATTTGGATTTTGTAACCCGGAAGTAGCTAGATCTTCATCAACTGACATAATAGCCCCACTAAGTGCTGTTGAAACAGTGTAATTAAGTGGCAAAGATCCTACATTGTTAACATTAAGAGTTAACGTTTTTACATCGCCCGGTTTCATATTTGTAACATCGGTTGTATAAGTAGCTGTACCAAGTGTTATATCCAAAGTTCCAGCTGTAAACGTATTTCCTGTGGATGTCTCTGTATCCGAGAAGTAAGCGCGAGTTGCGCCGACTGCTCCGATGGCGACGGCTGCGATAACACTCAAACTCAAAAGAATTCTTTTCATATTTTTACTTTATTTCTAAACTAATTAATTTCTAATAATATTCACCTGATAAAACTTTTCTACTTTACAAAAAGCAAGCGATTGGTTCCCAATCGCTTGCTTTTTTAATGAACTATCTTCATAAAACTTCGCTCTCGCAAGTTAGTTTTATCTGCATATAAATATATACCATACCTGTAGGGTGTCAATCGAAAATAGCGTTTGTTCTCTTTATTTTTTGCTGGTTTTGTCGCTCCCCTCGCACGAGGACTTTACAATAGTTGTGGACTGTGTTTCGGTACCAAACTAGCCCCTTATTTTGATGCGTTTTCTATCGGACATTCAGATGTCCGATAGAAAGTCAATCTGGGAAGGACGGTCCTTCCCAGATTTCGGGAGAGAGAATCTCCTTCGAGTAAATTCCTCGACGCAAAGCAAGCAATTGCTTTGCTACTATCTTGTGTGGTCACAAGTTACTAAATTTTGCCGTCAAAGAAGCCGGGAGAGAGAATCTCCCGCGACTCAAAGTTCGTCGTCACTCACTTTGGTCTGGGCACTGCCTCGTCTGTTTCGCAAGCTTGCGAAACATGACTGCGGCATTCGATTCTCTACGCAAGACGCACCAGCGTCTTGCTCTCCCGGCACAAAAACGCGAACCCAAAAAGAGTGGACTGCTCCACTCTTTTTCGTTTTTGTGCCGGGAGAGAGAATCGAACTCTCATGGATTACTCCGCACGATTTTGAGTCGTGTGCGTCTACCAATTCCGCCATCCCGGCAATCAATCAATAGTATCAGAAAAGCGACGAAAATCAATCGCGTTTGTGAATAGATTATGAAAAGGCTCTAGTGTATAATATATGTATGAACAAAATCAGGGTGGGCGTAATGCGTGGAGGACTTGGTGGAGAATATTATGTATCGCTCAAAACAGGAGCCAATGTTCTCGCAAACTTGCCAAGATATCGTTATGAACCGCACGACATACTCATAACAAATATGGGCGAGTGGAACATAGACGGCATTCCCACATCTCCGTCAAAACTTATGCAACGTGTTGACGTTGTTTTTAATGCTCTTCACGGTGAGTTTGGTGAAGACGGTAAAGTGCAAACTATTCTCGAACGTCACAATGTTCCTTACACCGGCTCGGCTCCTCTCGCGTCAGCTATTGGTATGAACAAAGAGCTTGCGAAGAAATATTTTTCTTCGGTTGGCATAAAAGTGCCTCGTGGCGTTGTGGTGTCGCGAGGAGAAGAAGTGGGCGAAGTTGTGGACAAAGTTACAGCCGAAATAAAAGCTCCCTACGTTGTGAAGCCACTTACTGGTGGATCGTCAATCGGACTTTCTTTCGTGCAAGCAGAAAAAGAACTTGTGCCTGCAATAGAGACCGCGCTCGCGCATTCCGAAAAAGCTCTCATTGAAGAGTATGTGCACGGGCGTGAAATTACTGTCGGAGTTATTGATTCGGGGAATGATGAAATTGCGTATGTGACACCACCGATGGAAGTGCTCCTTTCTTCTGGAGTTCTTTTTGATTACAACAAAAAATACCGCGACGCTAAACATCCAGTAGGTCCTGCTCGTATGAACGAAGCGGAGCGCAAATCAATCGAGGAAGTAGCGCTTCTTGCGCACAAAAAACTTGGAATCCGCCACTATGCAGAATATGATTTTATCTTGACCGAGAATGGTCCATACCTACTCGAAGTCAATACGCTTCCAGCCCTTACAGAAACTTCGTTACTCAAGAAATCTCTTGACTTGCATGGTTTGTCATTCCCGGATTTTCTTGATTACGTGTTGACACTTGCATTACGGAAAAAATAAGGTAGAATATCGAAACAAGGGCTAAATACCCTTTAGTTGGGCCCGTAGCTCATTTGGCTAGAGCGCCTGTTTTGCACTCAGGAGGTAAGGAGTTCGACTCTCCTCGGGTCCACATCAAACAAAAAAGCCGGAGAATCATCTCCGGCTTTTTTGTTTGACTATTGGTTCCTCGAGGAGAGTCGAATGGCGGAACGATGCCGAGCAAGCTTGCGAGGCCGTGAGCCAGTGCCCAGCCCGAGCCGAGTGGCGACGAGGCGAGAGGCGCGGGCGACTCTCCTCGGGTGGCGAGCCAGTGCCCAGAGTTTCTCGAGCGACGGCGAGAGAAAACTCGAGGGCAAGAAATAAAAGAGTACACCACTAAAACCGTGAGCCAGTGCCCAGCCCGAGCCAAGTGGCGACGAGGCGAGAGTCGCGGGCGACTCTCCTCGAGCTTTCTGTTTTCCCATTTGCCAATTTTCCCCATTTGTTTAGTATCTATACTAATGACCCCCAAACTCCTCGTAATCCTCGGCCCAACCGCCTCAGGCAAAAGCGACCTTGCTGTGGAAATAGCAAAGCTCGTTAACGGTGAAGTCGTTAGCGCCGATTCTCGTCAGGTATACAAAAAACTTGACCTAGGAACTGGAAAAATAACAAAGCGTGAAATGCGTGGCGTTCCCCACCACCTACTCGATGTCACCAACGCGAAAAAAAGATTTTCAGTAGCAGAGTATCAACTCCTAGCAACAAAAGTAATCACAGCTATTATAAAACGCGGAAAAATCCCAATCCTCTGCGGAGGCACAGGTTTTTATATTGAATCAATCGTAAAAGGAACAGTTATTCCTGAAGTTATCGAGAACAAATCTCTCCGCAAAAAGCTTGCCGGAAAAAGCGCCAAGGAACTTTTCGGAATTTTATCAAAGCTAGACCCAAAACGAGCTGAAGAAATTGATGCAAAAAATCCTGTGCGTTTGATCCGCGCGATTGAAATTGCAAAAGAGCTTGGGGCTGTTCCACGCCTCGCAAAAGAATCTTCCAATTATGAGATTTTGCAGATAGGTATTGCGGTTGACCGCGAAACCCTGCTTAAAAGGATTACTGCTCGTCTCCACAAACGACTAAAGCTCGGAATGATTGCCGAATCAAAGCAACTTCACAAAGAAGGGCTATCGTGGAAACGAATGCACGAGCTTGGACTTGAATATCGCTATATGTCAGAATTTTTGACAAACAAAATTACAAAAAGCGAACTTGAACAGGAAGTAATAAAAGGAAGTATGGATTATGCGAAGCGTCAGATGACATGGTGGAAGAGAGACAAAAGTATAAAATGGTTTCCGCTTGAACAAAAACCGAAAATATTGAAAGAGGTCAAAAAATTCCTTAATCTTTAAACTAAAATAAAAAAAGGACCCACCTTGTGATTTGGCTTGCACAAATCAGTTAGGTGGGGTCCAGGTGCGGGTTTTTCGCACTGAGCTTTCGCTCTAAATTCTAGGGGATTCTTAGCTATTTATAGCTCTTTTAAGAGATATTCCTCATGAGGATTTAGCAAGCGTTTTCTTCATGACGACATCTCTCTAAGGGGCACAATACAATATGTAAATAATTTGTCAAGTTCTAAGGTCAGTTTTCTTCCAATCCACAAGAGCGCCGGCCTTTCGTTCAAGCAAACTAGCTTTGCGAATAAATCTTTCATTCCCTTTCGGCACGAATCGAATATATGGCGTATCAAATATTTTTTCAGCAATATCCCAAAGGTCTTCCTCTTCTGTTGCCCACTTCGTTCCAAACTTTTTTAGATTTATTGGCCGAGAATATCCAAGCAAAGTTTTTTTGCCGTTCGAATTCAAAAAATACTCGTGGAAATACGAAAGGGCAAGTTCGCGTGTTGTTTTGTAAATCGGGTCACGGAATCGTAGCACAGCGTGGTTAGTTTTACTTATCGCTCCCCAATATCCATTTTGTTTAAACAAGATGACAATGTGGTCCTTGTCCCCTTCCATGACTTTTAAATTAAGGATGAGAGGTTTTTTGTTTTGAAGCATCAGTGCAACAGAGGCCAAGAACGCGCCCTCAATGCAGTGGGCTTTCCGCTCTCGCAATACTCGCCGTGGCGACATGCATGTCACATCTCTTTTTTCATAATTAATCGGAAGTGCATCCAAAAAATCTTGAATCTTTGCGGGAGTGTTTAATCTCTTTAACGTTGTGAGCTCTTTTGAGTTAAGTCCAAACATATTTTTATGTTATTGGTACTGTATATATATCGGTCGTGGAATCAACCGGAGCAAATCATTCGGAGTCATTAGTGTAGTTCCGGGAGTCAAAACATCGTTCTTGTAAAACAACTTGAAGCCCGTGAACTGAACAGGGTCCTGGTAGATAAAAGCTTCGTATGTATCAAGCTTGCGTTCTTTGCCTCCCCATCCGTCCATATCCATCACAATCTGCACCTCTGGCAGTGGTTTTATTTTACGATAATTTGTGACCATCGCTTCTGTATAACGGTGAACAACAAATATTTTAGGGGTAAGATTATTTTGCTTTACAATGTCGGCTAAATAATTTGCCACAAAGTTTATGTCTTCAGCGTCAAAGGTTCCAACAACTGTTCCCGGTTTTGCGCCTGTCTTCATAGAAAATTCCGGATCAATACCGAGGTGCACGTTGGGCATTTTAAGATATTTCTCTAAAAGCGGAATTTCGGTTTGTACGTTGCTTAGTCCAACCTGCACGTCCAAAAAAACAATAGCATTTATTTTTGAAGCCATTGCCAAAACTTTGTCTATCTGCGAGTCGGGCATACGAAGTCGGTACTTGCCGTCTTCCCCTTTACTCATTTGAGCAGTTACCGCAATGTAGTGTAGGGCTGGGATTGCGGGAGTTTCTGGGTCGGCAGTATTCCATTTTTCCACTTCCGCTTGAAGCTTTGCTAGCATCTCGTCTTCTGGGTATTCGCCCAAAACCCCCATTCTTGTGGAATAAAGGTTGCCATAGTAAGCAACTATTCGGTTGAACGGAAGTAACGCTCCAGCGTTTGGATAAACTGTTTTTGCTGGCCAGAGACGGGGTTTCGTAGACGTAGCGGTGGTAGAAGTAGCGGTTGGTTCCGTGCTCGTCGAAACCTTGTAGTTCGCAAGTTTGTTCATCTTTAGGTCGTAGAGCGCAGTGTCGAGAACAATCTTTTTCGGCACAAAGATTTTTTTTACGATTTTTGTCCCTGCCGGAACAACTTCTTTTTTCTCTGTGAAAATATTGTTGTCAGAAAAATTAGTGGCCACAGAAAACAAAATGTCTATAAAAGCCACGAAGCCGACAAAAAACCAGAAGTATCTATTCGTTAAGATACTTTTCCTCTTATTGCTAGAATAATTTCCCATTTATAAAGAGTATACGCAAAATTTGGCTTATTAGCAAAATTTTGCGTTTGATTGGTATATATAACCTGTTATACTCCTCCCTATGACACTCACAACGCACGCGATAACGGGAGCTGCCATAGCAAGTTTTTTTCCGGGGCACCCTGTACTTGCATTCTCTCTTGGATTTGGAAGCCATTTCTTGCTTGATACTATTCCGCACGCAGATTACAAAATTCTATCTGACTCAATAAATCCAGACATAGGGGATAAAACGAAATTTGATAAGTTATTTTTTCTTGATATTTTGAGAATAGGAACAGATTGCTTTTTGGGAATTATTCTCTCTTTAATATTATATTCGTCTCCTATTCTTTTCTGGGCTGTTCTTTGGGGCGCTATTGGTGGTATTGTGCCGGATTTTCTTCAGTTCGTGTATACAAAGTTTCGCCATGAGCCACTTTTGAGCTTACAGCGTTTTCATCAATACATTCACACCGACATACGTTTCAAAAATAATCTCGTCTTCGGATGGACCACACAAATAGTTTTTGTTCTCGTTGTTATTTCCCTCTCGTTCTATCTTCATTCTTTTTAAGGGCTCCCTCATGTTTTGTGCTCCATGCATAAAGAGCGACAGCGCTCGAAGCCGCAACGTTTAGGGATTCACATTGTGGATTTATTGGAATTGAAACCAAAATGTCGCACACAGCGCGAGTTTTTTCGCGAAGACCTTTTTCTTCGTTGCCTAAAATAAATGCTGTCGGAGTATCAAATTTTTGTTCCGTAACTGTTTCTTTTGCCTCGCCAGCAAGTCCGTAAATCCAAAAGCCAAGTTCTTTGAGGTCGCGAGCTGTGGTGTTGACGTTGCCAATAGAAACCAGAGGGACGCGAAATGCCATTCCAGCAGAAGCTTTGATGACTGCGCCGGTCACTGGCGCTTGGTTGTGCTCCGGAACAAGCACACCGGCAACTCCAAATGCTGCTGAAGAACGAATAATTGCTCCGACGTTTTGTGGGTCTTGAAGTTCTCCCAAAATGACAAGGACCGTATCTCCGTTAACGTTCAATGTCTCTATAAAATCTCTGTACGGGATTACAAGATTTTCAACAGACATTTGTCCAATGACGCCCTGATGCACAGCCAATTTATCCATACCCGGAAGAACTTCATTCATTCCCAATGTAAACGTTGGAATGCCTTTTGCCTGCAACATATCGCGAAGCGAGTCATCGTTAACTTCTTTTTCTATAAAAACTTTTTTTATGCTTTTTGGCGCGTAAGAAAGCGCCTCCAAGAGGACTTTTTTGCCATAAATATAGATTTTTTCTTGGTTTGCCATAAGTATTAATCAGTATACATAAAATCCTAAAAAATCATAAAATGAAAATCTGCGTGTATTAAATTTTTTACTGATTGTTTTTATTGTCCCCCGCAATAGGAATTGTACTACCTAAATATTTTGGAACTCTTAAAAAAGCTAGGTCAAACACGGCTCGCACATTCGCAAATAATTCTCGGAAATAATTTTTTATTGAGTAGCTCCCACTGTCAGCGCTGAAACCATAAGCTTTTATATCCAAGCTGTGAGCAATAAAAATTGCTCTAGGAAGATGAAATGATTGAGTAGCAACAATAATCGAGCTCACCAAAAAAACATCTCTTGCCCTATACATACTGCTGTATGTGTCAAAACCCGCGTGGTCCAAAAAAATGACTTCATCCGGAATACCTTATTTTAATAAATATTCCCTCACAGGGTTGACCTCGTTATGAGCAAGCGTGCTGTTGTCTCCAGAGACAAGAATCTTTGTTACTTTTCCAGAGTTATATAGAAGGGTTGCTGCATTTGCTCTGTCTCTTAGGATAGGAGAAAGTTCACCACTATACAATATCGCCGCGCCGGGAATAAGAACTGTTTGAGCTCTTGGAATAGAATTGATGTCGCTATAGATGTAGGCTTTCGTTTTTATATTTACAATAAAAGATGTGGTTAAAATAGCCAGAACTACTAATATGAAAATCGATAAGATCCACCAAACGAACCGCCTCAAAAGAGGAAGCGATTTGGCAAAAATAGGAAGATAGTTCATATCGTTTCCAAAAATGCTCTAGACCACGTCAATTTATGGAAGTAAAAGACGCTCCATTTGATTATTGCACAATAATCACTCCGCTGTCACCTGTGCCGTGATTGTGGAAACCCCATGTACCAACCTTTTCAAACGTAAACGAGTAAGCATTATCCTCAGAACACTGGTCAAATGCTACGCCGGCCGTGTCGGGACAATGTTCGGAAAGTGTAGTTCCGCTGTAACCATTGTGAGCTGGGTGTGGGTCAGAAGCAACCCACATTTTTTTGCTACTCTTGTTAATAAACAAAACGGTATCCCCTTTTTTAATTGTTGTTGAAGAAGGCGAGAAACCAGAATCTGTGAGAGCAACTAGCGCTGGAAGAACCATCTTTACCGATACAGTTCCATTGCTGTCAGGGCTGACTACGACTGGTTTATTGCTCGAATCAGTAGTGGTTGCGCTGGTATCTTTAGGGGTGCCTTCTTCAGTTTTAACCGTTGGAGTAACAACCAAGTCCTCCTTTTTTGCTCCGCCGGGCAACAAATAATAACCTACCGCAAGAACCACTATCACTGCTACACCAATTAATAATTTTTTCATATTTTTAATACAATTAATTTCCAATCAAATATATCGCAATTATATCACAACACGCGACTCGCTAGGATTTACTCGTGTCGGGAGTAGCCGTAGAATCGGGTTTGACCGAGCTAGGAATAAAGATAGTTGGATGCGGACTTCCTAAAAGAATTGGGTTGGGTACTACTTCCGGAGAAAGTTTTTGCTCCCCTTGAAAATATCTAATAAAAAAGACACCGACAACAAGAACGACAATAATGATAATTAATATTTTATATTTATTCATATGACTCTCTGGATTATTCGGAAGTTTTACCGTCAAAGCTTTCCTCGTCGCTTTCGGCTTCGACTTTTGTCTTGTGTATCACGCCGTCACGATGATTTGGCGGTGAATATACGGTATAAAGCTTCATCGGTTTACTTCCTGATATATTTATTATATTGTGCTTCGTCCCTGCTGGAACAACGACAGCATCTCCAGAGAGCATCGGGTGTTCTGTCCCCTCCAAAATTGATTTTCCTTGCCCTGCCTCGCACTTAATAAACTGATCGAGCT
>JAQTPS010000015.1 GCA_028712595.1 Minisyncoccota bacterium
GAGCAAAATTGATTCAACTAAAAATTGTTTGTTGATGTCACGTTTTTTGGCACCGATAGCTTTCACCAAACCAATTACTCTGGTGCGTTCCGCGACAGTTGTGAGCATCATATTCATAATACCAATACCACCAACTAGAAGTGAGATACCGGCTACTGCAGCAAGTAGGATTGTAAATGTGCCAGTTACACTTGAAGCAGTAGCGATGATATCTGCTTGGTTCATTGTATTAAAATCAGTTTTTGTCGCATCTGTAATATTGTGTCTACTAAGCAGTAACGTTGTTATGTCTGTTTGAACTTGCGCCGAGACGTCGGAACTTTCTGCCGAGACATCTATTTCGCTTAAATATTTATTTCCCGAAATGTATCTTTGCGCAGTCGTATATGGAACATAAATTACATCATCAGTATTGCTAAAACCAGAACCACCCTTCGCCACTGTTGTACCAATAACTGTGTATTCCATACCGCCTATGCGAATTTTTTGTCCGACAACACTGGTTGCGTCTACACCAAATAGATCATCCCTCGTGGTTGGACCAAGCACTGCAACTTTTGCGCCACTCGAAACATTTTGTGCTGTTATAAAAGTCCCTTCATCCACAGAAACATTGCGAACGGTCATATAAGATGCTTCAGTTCCAAGAATATTTGTATTTGTGTTTGTTCCAGAAGCAACAACTTGCTTACGAGAAGATACTTCACGCACCACTCCAGCCACATTTGAGATTTGTGATTCTATTGCGTCAGCGTCGGGAACGGTTAAGGATTGTGCACCGCCACGACCTGCGCTCGGCCCACCAAAAGAACGTTGCGCCCCCGGCATAATCATCACCAAATTTGCTCCAATTGACTGAATACTGGAAGAAATAGCGTTCTGTGCCCCTTGTCCGATTGCAGTCATTGCAATTACTGATGCAATACCAATAACAATACCAAGCATTGTAAGCCCGGACCTTACTTTGTTGGCGGAAAGCGCAGAATATGTTTCGTGTAATAAATCTGAATTTTTCATATTATTTAGCAATTTTATGCTGATGATAATTTGCGATTCTTTTTACATGACGATTCTTTTCTTCAAGTAATCCGTCTTTGATAAAAAGAATCCTGTCGGCGTGTTCTGCTATTTCTTGCTCATGAGTAATAAGGATTATTGTGCGTCCAAGTTCTTTGTTTAATTTTTGGAAAGTAGCTAGGACGATTTCACTTGTTTTGGAATCAAGATTTCCGGTTGGTTCGTCTGCGAGAATGAGAGAAGGTTCGTTGACAAGCGCGCGAGCAATAGCTACGCGTTGAATTTGTCCACCAGAAAGCTGGTTGGATAAATTCAAAAAATGTCCTTCGTCTAGACCAGCTAAAAAGAGAGCTTTTTTTGCGCGATTTTCTCTCTCTTTGACGTCCACTCCACCGTAAACGAGCGGAAGCATAACATTGCGTAAAACAGTTGTCCTTGGAAGTAAGTTAAATGACTGAAAAACAAACCCAATTTTATCTCTACGGATATCCGCAAGCTCATCGTCTGACAAGGTAGAGACATCTTTGCCATCCAAAAAATAGGTTCCTTGGGTTGGGCTATCAAGCGCTCCCAAAATATGCATGAGAGTCGATTTTCCTGAGCCCGACGGTCCCATAATGGCTACAAATTCGCCATCTTTCACGGTAAAGGACACGCCATCGAGAGCTTTGAACTCTACATTCCCAGTCTTGTATACCTTGGTGATATTTTTGACTTCAATCATTGGTTTGTTGGACTGATTAATTTATTTTTTATCGTCCTACGGTTCCCGTTCCACGATTGCCACCACTAAGTAAAGAAGATGCTGTGGTAGTTTTTGTCGTCGTTGGCAAAATCGTACGAGTAACAATCTCGTCTCCTTCTTTCAGCCCTGAAACAATTTCGGTTGTGGAATCATTTGATAGTCCGACTTCTACATTAATTTTGTTGGGGAGAATTTTAGATATAGAACCGACAAGTCCGTCGGTGGAAGCTCCGAGCGGGGCATCAAACATTTCCACATAGCTTGACCCGCTTTGGGTTTTTACGGCGCTGTTTGGAACTGTGAGCACATCCTGCTTAATACCTGTGATGATAGCCGCCGATACGCTCATTCCCGGTTTTATTCTGTCGTCTTGTGTGTCAAAACTTATTTTTACGGTGTAGTTTACAACTCCTTGAGATACAGTACCGATTGAGGCCACTTCGGCAACTTTGCCTGCAATAACTAAATCTGGTACAGCGTCAAACGTCAAAGTTGCTTTTTCCCCAACTGTTATTTTTGCCACATCAACTTCATTGAGCGACATTTCCGCAATTTGCTGTTTGGTGATAAGTGTCGCAATTACCGTTCCGCCACTTGCAGAATCCATTTTTTTCACATTTACATTCGAGATAGTCCCATCAAAAGGCGCGTATATAAAATAATCCGCTAGATTGCTTTTTGCATCATCAAGCGCGCTTTGACGTTGTTCGACAGAGAGTTCTGCAGAACGGATATCAAGAGCATCTGCTGGGGCTTTTATTTTTGCCAAAGATTCCGTGTTTTCTGCAATTGAGCGGTCAGCATTGGTAATTGCTTGTTTAGAGCTTTCAATTGTTTTTTTAATGCTAAGTAGGTTGCTCAAATGAGTATTCGTTTTGGAAGTGTAGGTGCTTAAACTTGCCTTATGGGTTGTAAGAAGGCTTGGTATTGTGAAATTATTCCTACTCATTGAATCACTAACAAAATCTAGGTAGTTGTTGGCTATTTTTATAGCATCGGAAATTGTTTTAGTGGTGTTATAAGTGTCTAAAATGATTGCTTCAATTTCTTCGTTGCTCGAAGCTCTCGATATTAATCTGTATTTTGCAAAACTGGCATCATACGCCTTGCGTGAAGCATCGTATGAGGCTGTCACACTATTTTTGTATGTTATTACATTGTCACTATCACTCGAACCGACTTGTCCTTCATACCAAGATATGTTCTGTTGGCCACTTGGAACACTGCTTTTCCAAAACATATCGTTTAGTCCACTAACTATGCTCGGCAAATCAAGATATGCGTTTGCTACAGTATTAAAGCCGTCTTCGTATGCTTTCTTGAGATCGTCTTCCGCGTTGCTTTTTGTTTCTTTTGCTTGGTCTAGGTTGTTTTGGGCTTGGATAAGACTCAAATTGTCGGCTGGTTCTTGAAGTTTATCTAGCGAAAGTTGCGCGCTCTCGAGACTAATTTCCGCATCACGAACGGCTTTTTGCGCATCAGTATCATCAATCTTTGCAATTAGCGTCCATGCTTCAACCTTCTGCCCATTCTGCACTGGTAGATAAACTATATCCCCCGAAACTTTTGACTTAATATCAACTTGAGTTAACGCAGAAACTTGCCCACTGCCTGAAATGGACGAAACAATAGTGCCTTTTTCGACCTTTCCAACAACATAACGAGTATCTCCGGCTGTGTTGGTTATTTTTCCATAAACAAAATAAGACCCCCACAATAGAACGATTATTCCTACGGCACTAATCACCTTGTGAGCAACAGCGTAGGATTTTATTTTAACAAAATATTTTTGCATATTATTTTGGTTGGTTTAGAAAGTCTGGGCTTGGCATAACGCGAATAAGTTTTGCTTCTATCTGACCCTGCTCATTAGGTGAACCAACGACTACTATGAAATCATCTATCTTTAAATCAGTAGTAACTATTTGCTCTCTCATCTTTTGTATCCTTGTGTCATCCTTTATAAGAACAACTTTTTCGGTATTGTCTTTGTCCTGAACTATTACTGTTGGAAGTTCCATTTTTATTATTTTTCCAACTGTTCCGTGGGCATTTGGCAAATAACCCATCATTCCCATATTTCCAGGACCGCGAGGACCCATGCCAAAATTTTCGTTGTAATGGTCTCCCCATGCGCGACCAAATGAGGCCTTGTGAAAACCAACAGCAACACCTCCATAGAAAATGAGCATAGCTGTTAGGGCAATACCCACTGCATACAAAATGCTGACAGAAATTTTTGAATCAAGAACTTTTTTAATTTTTTCGTGTATTTTTTTCATATTTTATATTTTAAAATGATGGTGATAATTGACTCCTCATAATTTCTTTCATTGCGTACCATAGAGAGAAAAAGGAAATGAAAACAAGCGACAAAGAAACAATGATACTCATTACCGGCAATGATTCAGCGAGAAGTAGAACAAAATCTTGCCAGAAAGACAAAATCGATCCTCCGCTTGAAAAGCCAAGTGATAAATACTCATAAAAACCCGACTCTGCAAAATCATTCAATACTAATTTGAAAGCTGGCACCAAGGATACGAGCGACGCGCACCCAACAAAAGAAAATGCCCACAATTTTAGACGAATAATACGATTTTCACGAATGACTATGAAGTGCCAAATGTTGTCACTTAAGTCATGCTTTGGTTTATATACAGCAAGGTGGAATAGCTTTTTTATTTTTTGTTCCATGCCTGTAATACGAGGCAGGAGTAAGTTTTGGTGCACTTCTACGAAAGAAGCCTTCTAAGTTCCATTATTGCTCGACGGTGGTGGCTTTTTACTGTATTTAATGGTTTACCCAAAATCTTCCCTATTTCTTCAAAAGTGATGTCCTCTTGATAATATAGAACCAAAACTGTCTTGTAGTGGAGAGGAAGTTGTTCCAAGAGTTTGTTGAGGAATCTAGAATCTTCAAGTTTTTGAAGAACTTCCACGGGAAGTAAGTTTTCGTCGGGAATCTTTTCAGAAAATGGGTCATCGTCTTTATCAAGTTCGGAAAAATTTAAAACTTTTTTCTTACGCAAAAAATCAATCGCGACATTTTTAGCAATAGTAAAAATCCAAGTTTTAAAAACACCCTTGGATGGGTCAAATTTATGAATATTTTTCCACGCTTTTATAAAGGTGTTTTGTACTATATCTGGAGCGTCGTGTTCGTTGGTTAGGCGGGCAGTGAAGTTATAAAGAGGCGAAGAATACCGATCTATCAAGGTCTTAAAAACTTCAGGGTCGCCATTTTTATACAAAATGATTATTTCTTCGTCGGAGGTGTTACTTAGTTTTGGATCCATAATTTATTACGGTAGGACGCTTCGCTATCGAACTCGCCCTCGTTCCACTCGGGCTCTTTAGAAACCCACGGTTTCTAACAGTCGCTTCGCTCCTTGTTTTCCTCCACGGGGAACTACCGTTCCCCGACCCCTTCCCGTTCGATTCCAACCGAGGGCACACAAACTTAAAAGCCAAGCTTGGCTTTTAATTGTGCCCTCGGTTGGAATCGAACCAACAATTACCCCTTAGGACGGGATAGTTATATCCATTTAACTACAAGGGCTTAAAAAAGAGGGCAAAAATCCTCTTCCTAAAGAACATTATGATAAATTGTGGGTTTTAGGCAACACCAAGAAGACCTGCGAGTTTTGCTTTGTCAAAACCAACAGTCAAGCTATCGTCAACAATAATAACTGGTACACCCATCTGACCACTCTTTTCTATCATTTCCTTCCTTTTTTCAAGGTCAGTGGCTACATTATATTCTGTATACTGAACTCCCTTTTCAGTAAAGAAATCCTTTGCCATTTTGCAATATCCGCATGTCGGAGTTGAATAAATCGTTACGTTTTTCATAAAATAAAAGTTTAAAAGTAAATTAAATAATTTTCAGAGCAACTTAGGTATTTTACCACGATTGAGAAGATAGTGCTAGGGGGATTAAAAGTGCGGGTAGGGAGAATCGCCCGCGACTCAAAATTTTTCGTCAAAAATTTCGATAGTCGTTCGATGGTGCGGGTAGGGCTCTCGGTCACGAGTTACTAAGTCTGCTCGGGTGATTACACCCTGTGCGGACTAAGTACTCTCGACCCCGGCTCGGCGACCCACTCTCGTGGGTGCCCGCCTGCGCCCTTCGATTCTCCCTACCCGCTACAAAAATATACTCGCAAAATGCGAAGCATTTTTCTCATTATTTTTGTGCGGGTAGGGAGAATCGAACTCCCGTCTACTGCTTGGGAAGCAGTCATCCTACCACTAAACTATACCCGCAAGATATTTAAAGTTTGAAAAAGGACAAAATTTTCTGCCAAAAAGTCTCCTCTGACACGTTTGCACCATTCTCACTTTTTTTGCTGTTCTCGTCAATTACCATAACAACTTCTTCGTCTGGACGCGCAACGTTGAATTTTTGTCTAACCTCATCTTCAAGGCCGTTGTTACTTTTTAAATGAGCTAAGCTTGCCTCCAAAGTAGAGTTTCTCTCTTGGATTTCTTTGAGTTTCTGGGCTGATTCGTCGCTTTTTGCGCGGGCGATTGATGCTTTTGTATAAACTTGCCAAGTTCCGCGAGCAACCAAAATTGCCACAACCAACAGCACCAAAATCATTGTTTTTGAGTAGAGGATTCTGCGAACTTTTTTGCGCTCTTGAAACGGAAGCATTTCTACTGTAGTATACGACTAATTATGATGTTCGACAAAAAATACAAAAAATATTGGAACACTTTTGGCGTTATTGTTGCACTCTTTGTGGGAGTAAGTATGATTCTTCTCTATGCAGCGCCTAGCCTTTTGAGGTAAAAGCTAATTCTCGCCACCACGCACCATTTTTAGAAATACTTCGTGAGGTATATCTACCGTTCCTTGTGCGCGTAATTTTTTCTTGCCCCGTTTTTGTTTTGCCCAAAGCTTTTTCTTGCGTGTAATGTCACCTCCGTACAAATATCCCGTGACATCTTTTTTCATTGCCGACAAAGAACGAGCTGAAATAATTCGCCCCAAACCTACTCCTTGAATTTTTATAACAAAGAGCTGTCGTGGAAGAATGCCGTGGAGTTTTTCCACCATATCTTCGGCTTCGCATTCAATACGTCGCCTTGAAACAACCTTCGAGAATGCCGGCACTACTTCTTCGGCAATAACAATATCGAGGCGAGCCACATCCGCTTCGCGAAGGCCAATAATTGTATAAGCCAAAGATGCAAATCCTGACGATACGCTTTTTAGGTCATCAAAAAAGTTACGCATAAGCTCGCGAAGTGGCATTTCGACTTCAAGAGAAGTTCTATTGTCGCCAAAGAGCTCTGTGTTCCCTATCACGGCTTCATGTTCGTAAAGAAGGGTCATTATTGGGCTTACGTATGCGGGGGTCGTGATGATTTTCACCTTGACCCACGGTTCAAAAATCTTGTTTGTGTTTCCATAATCAGGAAAAAGATGTGGCGAATAAATGATTTCACGCTTGCCGTTTCGCAATTCTACTTCATATGTAATCGAAGGAGTCGTCACAATTATTTCGAGGTTGAATTCGCGACGCAAACGCTCTGTGATGATTTCCATATGTAGCATCCCCAAGAAACCGCATCTGTACCCGCGCCCCAAAACTCCAGAAACTTCTTCCTCAAACGAAAGTGAGGAATCAGAGAGGCGTAAAATTTCAAGCGATTGTTTTAATATCATAAAATCATCCGCGCTCTCGGGATAAACAGAGGCCCAAACAACCGGGCGAGGCTTTAAGTACCCAGGAAGCACCGGCAAAGGATTTCTTTGCGAAAGAATTGTTTCTCCAACAGAAGCAATGCCTGGCTTTTTAATTCCGGTCAAAATATAACCGATTTCGCCGGCAGAAAGTGTGTCGGTATCTATCATGTCGGGGTGGAAAATACCTACACCAAGAGCGCCAAATTTTTCATTTGCTTCCGCAAAGAGTAATGCTTCATTTTTTTTGACTTGACCATCAAGCACACGAAGATACACAATCACACCCTTGTGACTCGAATATCCAAAATCAAAAACTAGTCCTCTAAAACCACCGGAAGTTCCGAGCTCTGAAACCGGCGCGGGAATATTTTTGACTATACTGTTGAGCAACTCGATAACACCACTGCCAGTCTTCCCTGACACTTCTAAAACAGTGCTTGAGTCAACATTAAGGAGTTTGGCGACTTCTTCTTTTACTTCATGGGTTCGCGCAATCGGTGAATCCACTTTGGAGACCGCAGGAATGATAACAATGCCCGCCTCGCGCGCCATAGCGAGCACAGAGAGTGTCTGCGCCTGTACTCCTTGTGTAGCATCAACTAAAAGTATTGCCCCTTCTACGGCTTTCATAGCCCTTGAAACCTCATAGGAAAAATCGATATGTCCCGGTGTGTCAATCAAATTAAGCACGTATTCCCTACCGCCGGTCTTATAAATCATACGAACAGGTTTCATCTTGATTGTAATTCCGCGCTCCCGCTCAAGCTCCATAGAATCAAGGAGTTGTTCTTTCATTTTGCGCGCCTCAACAGTTCCGGTAACTTCCAGCATTCTGTCTGCGAGAGTAGATTTACCGTGATCAATGTGGGCGATAATAGAAAAGTTGCGAATGTCTTTGAGCTCCATAGCCCAAATAACATAGCATTAAATGGATTATTTTTCTAGAGAGCTTAGAACAACGCTTTGCTGCTTTTCTAAATTTCTTCTTTATCGGGAATAACCACTCCTGCCTTCCAGAATTTACGAGTGAGCGCAATGCGTATTTCTTTTACTTCAATGTTTCCCATAAGTTCAAGGATAATCCACCATGTGATAATGCCTGCGATGCCTGCGAGAAATCCTTGCATAAAAATTCCCACAAATGTTTTGGTGTTGAGATACAATACCAAAATTTGCAAAAATTCATAAGTTACAACACCTGCAACCAGAGATGCAAAAAGGTCGTGCATAATAGTATCTTTGAGTGGCTTTAAGAATGAACCAAAACGGCGACGAAATAGGTAGACCAAGAGTGTGGCATTTAGCATCATTCCTAGCGAGTATGCAAGTGGAAGAACCAAAACCTTTGCCCCCACTACGTCGTCCACGCGGAAGAGAGTTGTAATGAAATTTTGGAAGAAAATAGAGTTGTCAAAAAGAGTCATAAGTCCAAGCCCTCCGACCACAATCGTCAACGAGGAGCATACATTAACCATCAAAGGAATTATGTTGTTCTCTGTGGCATGAAATCCGCGCATAAAAAGAAGACCGAGGGATTGAGCAACGATAGAAATAGTAAAGAGAGCAAGCACGGCAGCGGTGAGTTCTGTCGCAGTCCAGTCAAAGGACCCAGAACCCAAAATAGTACGCACGATTTGCGCGCGTAAGACAACAAACAAAACAAGCATAGGCAAGGACCAAAATATAATGTGCCTCATTGCAGTCGCAATCTGATCAACAAACTTTGGAATATCACGCGCGGCAAAATGTTTCGAGAGCACCGGAAATGCAGCGGTGGCATAACTTACTCCAATTATTGCCAACGGTACTGACTGGAGGTTGAACCCGAGGTTTAAGACAGTGACTGACCCTTGCTACATACGCTCAGCAAGCGCGACTAATGTAATAAAAGCGATTTGATTTACAGATAATTCAAATGTACGCGGAAGTGATACCTTGAGTACTTCCCCAATGTCGTGGAAAGAGGGCCTAAAAGAAAGAGAGAGCGAAAAACCGCTCCGCGAGATAACAAAAAACTGTAGGAAAAAATGCAAGAACGCTCCCAGCACGACGCCCATAGCAAGACCCACGATACCAAATGCTGGATAAAAAATAACTGCTCCTATGATAATGCCGATATTGTAAAAAACCGGCGCAAGTGCAAACGCAGAAAATTTATTAAGCATCTGCGTAAGACTCCCGAGAAGATTTGAAAGGCCGAGAAGGATTGGCGACAAGAGCAGTATCCGCGTCATAAGAATAAGATTTTTCCCTGCTTCTCCGGTGAATGTAGGAAAAAACGTATGAACGAGAGAAGGGATAAAGATAAAAATTCCACCGCTCACCACCAAAAGAGTAAAAAAGAAAAATGTAAATGTATCATTGAGAAACTTCTGCACCCGAGCATCCCCATCGCGCGCGAGCCTGCTGAAAATTGGAATGAGAACGAGCGCAGACATAAATGACGCCACTCCCGCAAAAATAAAATCAGGAATACGAAACGCCGTATAGTAAATATCGAGGGTTGCACCTGCGCCAAAGGCATGAGATAGTAAACGGTCGCGAAGAAGCGCTAAAACCTGTGAAAGAATGGCAAAAAACCCGAGAAGAAACGCCGCTTCGTGAAGACCATTCCATTCACGTTGCAAAATTGAGAATATTTTTTTCCCCATTATCTAATGAGTATACTCGGGACAAGCGCTCTGTGCAATTTTTTTAGGAAAATAGATGCAGAAAACCCGCGGGGGTTGCCCGCGGGTTTCCATAACCTATATCGATAAGCCGAATTCTGTACGAAGCACCATTGCTGACACTTCGCGGTAACCATTTATCTAGGCGACAAGTTACCTTATCGCTCAAGCGGCACTTCGAGCTTTCGCTCGACACGGCCTTGCACCCAAGTAAGGATTTAGCCGTTTCACCTCGTGCGTCACCGCACAAGCTCATCCATCGCCCGAAAGCTCTGGATGCCCTTTGCTTTCGCTCTGGGCGTCTCTGATCGCACCTCTGGGATTGCTCCCGACGGGCGTTACCCGCTACCCTACTGCGTATTTTGCAACACGCGAGTGTTCGGACTTTCCTCCAAACGCCATCACTGACGTTCAGCGGTTACCTGATAAAGGTAAGTTTTATTATACCATTAATTCACACAAAAATCAAGATATTTTAGCAACAAAAAAATCCTTATTTTGTAAGGATTTTTTTGAGTTCAGTGTTACTATACTTTACTCTTCTTTGGCTTCTTTTTTTCTTTGCGTTCGCTGTATTGTCCTTTTGCCATAAAAATATTTTAAAAAAATTATTAAACTATTTCACAGACCCCCGAAACACACGCCAACTCTTTCGACCCTTGAGTTTGATCTCCGCGCTCGTAAGTCACAATCTTTGCAAAATCAATTTCCGGGAATTTTTTTACCATCTCCTCGTATTTTTCCTTGGAAATTTCTTCATATGGAGCGAGTCGGTATACGTGATTCGAGCGAGGGAGGAATGAGAGCCCGCCAAGTATTTCCCAATTCTCGTAGAGCCAGTTGGCGACAGCAAGCCATTCATTCTCCCCCACTGAAATTGTAACTGATGGATTGTGTTCTGTATAGTTCTTCTTCACCATTTTCCAATACTCAAGTTGCTCGAGCGCCGTTTGGTCATTTTTGAAAATCGATTTTTCAGGCGCTTTTACAGGAAATTCAAGAACAAAAGTAGTGGCGCTTTCTAGGGACTGCCCTACTTCTGGATGATATGGAACCCCTTGGTCTTTCATCATTTTGAACAAACTATCCGTGGAAGCGATACGAATGCGACGAATGTAGTACTGTGAATTACGAGGGTGCATTCCCGAAGAAGCATCGACTAGCTGTGATACTGTACCAGATGGCTTTACTGCGGTGACAGCCATGGAAGGACTGATGCCAAAACGCTTTGCATATTCGCGATTTACTTTTATTGCCTCGTCTCGAAGCTTGGCCATTACCTCTGGATTACGCACTGCCTTGCAATCCCATTGTCCGGTGATAGATACACCGAGCAATCGCTCTTCGTCGCAATTTTGCTTCCATTCTTTAGACAGGTAGCCAAAATTTGTAAGGGATGATTGATATGTGCCAAGGATTGAAGCTAGGCGCGCTTTTCTCATAAGCGATTCTACGGTGTCCTCTGAACGCGCAACTATTTCGGAGAGATTGCAGAACTGTTTTGATTTCAAAATAATTTCTGCGCAAGGATTCATCCCAACTGTCTCAAAATCTTTTGCAAGAGTTTTTAAGCGACGCTCGGGAACTTGTTTCAGAATAGAACCTCGGTTAAACATTCCACGTTCTCCTGATCCACTTTTCATCAGAGCCACCCATTCTTCTAAAAACTCTGTATTTGACGGCTTATTCCAGTAGACGGCAGAGTTATTTGCCATAGCGCGCTGTGGGTCTGTAAGATAAAACTGGCCGTCTTTGGCGTGGCGCATTTCTTGGTCATCAAGATCAGAGAGAGATATAAGGGCGCTTCGACGAACACCGCCAGAGACAACAATCTCACCAATCTTGCAAACAATATCGTGAAGGTCGAGGTTTGAAAGTCGACGACCCTGCTTTCTCATAATACGCTCACGAGAAAAATCAATGAGAGATATTAGTGGCTCTGGACCAGAACTCTTTCCTCCCATTGTCATAAGACGAGCGCCCGCAGGACGAAGAGCGGAGTAGTCAAATTTTATATCTTCGCCATTAAACCAAGTGTTCAGACCAAGCACATAAGCGTCTGCCCATCCCTCCTTGCTATCGAGAACTTTATGAGTAGGAAGAACTGTCCCATTTTGTTTTCTAATTTGAGGAAACATCTGCACATTTTGGCTTTCCACGGAATATCCAGCTCCACAACCATTCATAAGTAGAAACATAATTTCGCCCAAGTCCTGTGTACATGACGGCGCAATATATGTGCAATTATATCCAGCGGCATTTGATTTTCTGGCAGCATCTCCAGCAGACCACATAAGTCTCATTGATGGCATAACCTCTTGTTTCAAAATTGCTTCCCGAATTTCGTTATATTCTTTCTCAGAAAGTTTCTCTCCAAGATTTTCTCTCATAAAATTCACATAGCGGTCAACTGTTTCAATCCACGTTTCGCGACGTCCTTCTGCCGGAATCCAACGAGAGTATGTTCGGTAGTACACAAACTCCGACATTGGATTTCTAAAATATTTCTTGCCTTCAGCAACAAGCTTTTTAACCTTCGCAGGAATCTCTCCTTGTTTCTCTCGAGCGCGAGACCTTTCTTCGCGATACAAAATGTATGCCTTGGCAGTTTTTACGTACTCTTCTAAGATAAGTTCTTTCTCAACAATATCTTGAATCCCTTCAACTGTAGGAATGAATTCCTTAACGAGTTTTGATGCCCTCCTTAATTCAGACTCAACCTTGCGAGCGATAAAATCTGCTTCTTCCAAACTACCTTCTCCTGTGCTTCTCATCGCTTTGAAAACTGCTTTTGAAATGTGTTCAATACCAAAAGGAGAAATAGTTCCATTTCGCTTCCGAACCCCAACAATGGGGCTCTTTTTCACTTCCAAAACAACACTTTTCACCTGTTTGGTTTTCTTGGGCATACGGGATACTTATGGATTAACGCTCACTAATAATACGTCCTAAATATGCTCTCATTGTACTCTAAAAAATGGAGAGGAGTAAGGTGGATAACTACAAAAATTCGCAGAGAAAAACAAAAAAGAGAGAGTGTAAACCCACTCGCCGTATAACCTTTTATCTATCTACTAATTTTGAGCGTGTCTCCAAGGTGGAGCTCGTGTTTCTTAAAAAATCCCGCGGGAAGTTCCAGAACAAAACGCGCCTGAGTGGTAGGCATAAAAACTTCTGGATATGAACTTGGGGCCACATCTTCTTTTACATAAACGATGCGATATTCAGAATCAAGCCACAAAATGTCAATCGGAAAAAGCATATCCTTCATCCAAAATCCATATTTACCGTCCGACGAAAAAATAAAAATCATTCCTTCGTTTGGTGCAAGCGGTTTGTGCAGAGATAATCCTTTTTCATGCAAAATAGACGTATCAGCAATTTCTAAATAAAGATTTTCTCCGCCCAAAATACCATGTAAAACTTTCGCTTTTGGAGCAAAAAAGTATACAGCCATAAGTCCTAAAATACATAGTAAAATAAGGATTTTTATCGTTTTTTTTAAAAAAATAGAAGTTATTTTCATTTAATTTAAGGGGCCCCTAATACTATACATCCTACCATTTATACCCTCTCCAAAAAACTCTTGCTCATAGAATTCAAAAATTTCGAGTGAGCCGAAGAAAAAATAATGAAGAATATACATATATTCTGAAGGATTTCTTCAAAGGCGCAACCGAACATTTTTAAATTATAGGAGTATAGGTTTTTTGGGGAGGGTATAATACAAAACAAAAACCCGACACCATTTCTGATGCCGGGTTTTTGTTTAGGTCGCTAATGGATTAACCCATTCGGCGATTTCCGCCACGATCCCCACCGAAATCACGGCGAGGTGCGCGCTCCTCGAGAGGGCGAGCTTCGTTTACTGTAAGAGAACGACCCTGAAAGTCTTTGCCATTCATTGCAGCAATCGCTTTCTCAGCGTCAGCATCGTTTGTCATTTCAACAAATCCGAAGCCTTTTGAACGACCAGTCATCTTGTCGATGATGATCGTTGCTGAAACTACAGGTCCGTGCTCTGCAAATGCAGCCTTGAGCTCGTCTTCTGTAGTTGAATAAGGGATTCCCCCTACATACAATTTCTTTGCCATAGTACTATGTTTTTTTGCTTAATTCTTTCAAACTCGTAAGATGACCCGTTTCCCTCGCCCTCTTACCTAAAGAATCAAGCAAGCACTGAGGTAAAAACTTCTTACTTAAAATCAATATAACAAGCCGAGCAAGAAAGTCAAGCACGGTTAGGTGCAATTAAATCAAGGTCTTTCTGGGTTTTTCTTATATTTGAGAAAATTGTCTTCAGTTTTACTTTCTTGCAGCTCTAATGCGCTCGAGGTCGGTCAAATACATTTTGCGAAGACGTACAGACTCGGGTGTAATCTCCAAATATTCGTCGGCATTCATAAGTTCGAGACCACGCTCAATAGTAATCTCATAGGGAGGAATAAGCGTGATGGCTTCGTCGCTACTTGTTGAACGCATATTTGAAAGCTGTTTACCTTTTGTTGGGTTTACTGACATTTCGTCCCCTTTTGAGGTGTTGCCTATTACCTGACCTTCGTAGATTTCATCTCCGTGCTTGATGTATATCACTCCACGTTCCTGCAAATTCCAAATTGAGAAACCGAGAGCTTTTCCGGAAGCCATAGATACCATAGAGCCAACTTCGCGCTTTTTAATTTCACCTGCAAAAGGACGAAACTCAATGAAACGGCTGGACAGGATGCCTTCTCCTTTTGTGTCCACCATAAACTGCCCTCTGTATCCCAAAAGTCCGCGAGTTGGAATCTCGTACATAAGGCGAGTAATGCCGTGTTCCTCTTTCATGTTGGTCATAATCCCCTTTCTTTTGTTGATCTTTTCGATAACCATGCCAGAGCTTTCGG